>DASZZX010000261.1:0-5148 GCA_036260415.1 Nitriliruptorales bacterium | reverse complement strand
GGCCGCGATCCTCGCGGGGGATGAGGATCAGGTAGAAGAGCGGCGCGGACAGCAGGAAGGTGAGCGCGTTCGCCCAGATCGGGGCCACCACCGGCCGCTGGTCGACGAACGCGACGTCCGCGACCATTCCGCCGATGCGATCAGCGCCGAGAACAACAACGCCCCGAGCGGCAACGTCCCGTACGTCATCGTCAAGTGAGCTGGTTGGCATGGACGAGGCGCTGGCGGCACCAGGCTGGGCAGCAGGGCTTCCTTCGCAGGCGTGAACAGCAGGGAGAGCGCCTCGACCACCAGGGAGGCCACGAAGCGCTGGAGGAAGTTCTGCGAAACGCCAGCGCGATCATGACCAGGCCACGCCCGACATCGGTCATGACCAGCGTCCGTCGACGGTCCCACCGATCGGCGTACACCCCGGCCACCGGGCCGAGGAGCATCATCGGCAGGACGCGCGCGATCATGACCCTGGAGAAGAGAACGCCGTCGCCGACGTCGCCGCGCCCACCACGGGCCCGGTCAGAGCCAGGATCGCCAGCACACCGACCCCAATCCCCGAGGAAGAGGCCGCAGTCGAGACGAAGAACAGCCGGTAGTTGCGGTCGCGGAGCAGAGCGAGATACGCGGGAAGGACCGAAGTGTCCACGGCACCGTCGATCCCGTGGCGAGGTGTCCTCAAGTCGGAGGCCATACGAGAACCGAGCCGCTCACCGTCCGAACAGAGCATCGAGGGATCGCTCGCTCGATCCGCTCCATCCACGACCCCCTGGCACGTCGAGCGAGGCCGCGATGCTACGTGCTCGCCGACCCGCCCCCCGGCTCACGAGGTGCTATATGGCCAGCACGTGCCGCGAGTGAACGCGGGTCGCGTCAACGACGACGGGTGGGGCATGCTCCGCCCAGGCGAAGGGGACGCGTAGTGGTGGCAGGCCTGCCCATCGACTCGGTGCTGCTACTCGCCTTCGCGTTCCTGAGCGCCGGCGTGCTCCTGGCCGGCAAATCCGACCGGCTGCGGGTGCCGGCATCACTGCTGTTCCTGGGCCTGGGCATGCTGGTCGGCGACGACGGTCTCGCCCTCGTGCGGTTCGACGAGACCCGCACGGTGCAGAACCTGGGCGTGATCGCGCTGCTAATCATCCTGTTCGAGGGCGGCATGACCACGAAGCCCTCCGATCTCCGGCGGGCGGCGATCCCCGGTTTCGTGCTGGCCAACGTCGGCGTCCTCGTCACCGCAGGGCTGGGTCGCCGTGGCCGTGCGCTTCGCCTTCGCCACCGACTGGTTCACGGCGCTGCTCTTGGGCGCGGTCGTCTCCTCCACCGACGCGGCGGCCGTCTTCGCGCTGCTGAAGCGAACGCCACTGCCGCGCCGGATCGGCAGCATCCTCGAGGTCGAGTCGGGCGCGAACGACCCCTTCGCGATCGTGCTGACGGTCGGTCTCCTGGCCACGTGGGAGGCCGGTGCCACCTGGCAGCAGTGGGTCGCCTTCGGGACACGGCAGCTGTTGGGCGGGCTCCTCGTCGGCCTCCTCGTGGGCCTCGCCGGCTCGTGGCTGCTGCGCCGGGTCCGGCTCGCCGCCACGACCCTCTACCCGGTGCTGGCCCTGGGCCTCGGAGGGCTGGCGTACGCCGTCGGCGCCAGGGTCGGCGCGTCAGGGTTCCTGGCCATCTACATCGCCGGCCTGTTCGTCGGCGCCCTCGTACCCCGCCACCGCCGAATCATCCGCAACTTCCACACGAGCCTGGCCAACACCGCCGACATCGGCCTCTTCCTGCTCCTCGGCCTGCTCGTCTTCCCGTCCCGGCTACCCGGCGTGGCCCTCCGCGCTCTCGCCGTGACCGGGCTGCTCGTGTTCCTCGCCCGCCCGGCCGCCGTCGCGCTAGCCCTCACCCCGTTCCGCATCCCGTGGCGGGACCAGCTCGTGGCAGCCTGGGCGGGCCTGCGGGGCGCGGTCCCCATCGTGCTCTCCACGTTCCCGTTCACCGCCGGGTTCCCCCAGGGCGACGCCATCTTCGACGTCGTCTTCTTCGTCGTGCTGGCCTCTATGCTCCTCCAGGGATCGACCGTCGCCCCGCTGATCGAGCGCCTCGGTCTCACCACCCCCCGACCCGCATGGGAGTCCATCGCCGAGGCCATACCCCTCGAAGGCGTCGACGCCGACCTCGTCGAGCTCACCATCACCGAACAGCTCGCGATCGCCAACAAGGAGATCCGCGACGTGCCCCCACCCGCGGGGATGCTCGTGGCCAGCATCGTCCGCGACGGCCGTGTCATCCTCCCCACCGGCTCCACACGCTTCGAACCCGGCGACCTGGCGGTCATCGCGTTCTCACGCGACACCGCCGGCCTCAACGACGTCACCGCATGGGCCCGCGGCGAGAGCAGCCCTCAACGAACCGACGAGCCGTCCCGCTCCCTCGAAGCCTGAACGCCCCAGGCGAGCACGTCTTGTGGTGTCTCACGCTCCGCGCGTTGAGCGCCGCCGCCGCGGTCGAGCGGGTGCGGCCACCCAGGCTGTCGGTGGTGACCAGCAGGATGCGGTCTAGCCATGGTCTAGCCATGTGGAGCAGTTCGAGGGCGAGGCCGAACCGTGGCCGCCCGCCCCGGACCCGGACCGGGAGGTGGCGCTAATCGTCGCGCCGGTGGTCGGGAGCTCGTCGCCGGCCTCCACGGCCGCCGCCACCGGACGCTGTTCGCGGCCGTGGGGACGCTGGTCGGGGCGGCCGCGGCGATGTTCCGCCGGCGCCCCGGCGAGGCTTGACTACCGCGGTGCGGGTACGTCGACCACGCGTCCTGTTGATGGCATCGGTCGCCGGGACACTCGGCTCCGATGAACACCTCATCGGCCTCGTCGGACACTGATCCGCCGAAGACCTGCGGTGGCGAGCAGGACGGCGACGATCAGCCATCGCACGCCGGGGTCCAGCACCGGGCCAGGCGTCTGCTGATGGAGGCCGACGAGAACGTACGCGCTTGCCACGCCGAGCGTCAGCCAGGCCATTGCCGTGCCGAGCGCTGCCCGGCGTCGACCCCAGCGGTCCGACGCGAGCCACACGGTGATGCCGGCCACGGCTACCACCATCACCACGGCCGTCAGTCGCAGCCACTCGGCGATCACGGGGCCTGGGGTGGTCTCGTTGAGGCCGACGAAGATGACCGCTGACACCACCGCGGTGGCGGTCCACGTCCGTACGACCGGGGATCCGGCGGCGTGTCGAGCGAAGTAGCGGACTCGGGCCGCAGCCAGCGCCCAGGTCGGTGGACGGGTGCGGGGATCGTCGCTGCGTCGCCGCATCGCAGCTTTCCGAGCCGATGACATGAACGGCTCGTCGACAGGGAACGGAACGTGGGTTCGTGACGTGACGTCGCCTCTGCCCCTATCGCGGTGGCCCAAGGCGTGGGCGCGGACACGTGCTACGGCAGACGGCTCGAACCGGGCGGCCACGTCGAGGACACGTTCGAACGTGTCCGCCACCATCTTTGGCTCACCTGGACCGACCGGCGTGAGCCCATGTCGCTCGGCCTGGACCAGTCGAGCGACCACGAACTCGACGGTCAGTGGATGGAGGCCTTCCTCCCGGATGGCCTGTTCGGCGTCGGCGTACGCGACCAGTGCGATGGCGACCCGGCGGTAGGCTCGTCGAGCCCTAGCGTCCATGCGCACGCCTCCGCCGACCGATCGCGCCGATGTCGGTGCCGACGCGCTGGTGCTCTGCTCACCGTACGCTGTCGCCCACCGGAGCGCGATCTGGGAGCGCCGGCCAGGCGGAGCGATGGCTGTGCCTAGCCCCAGGTATTGCGCGGTCCGAGTGGGAGCCTGCGCAGATGCCTGCGGCGTTCGTGGTCGGTGCGGATGATCGTCGCGCCGGGGTCGTGAGTCCCCTGACCGTTGCCGTGGCGCGCTCGCGGTCGCTCGCGACACCACCGTGACAAGTCATGACAAATCGTGACAACCGCAGGCACGCTCGGCTGCCCACAGCACGCTCAGTTCGCTCGACCTCGCCCAGTTCGAGCAGGGTCGACGAACTACTAATCAGGGCGACGGCAACTACCCCAAGCAATACCGCTGTGCGTGTTCGCACCATCACCATGCGCGACCTCCGCTTCGTATCGTAGGACGGGCGAAGCCAGCGACGGTTCAGATCCACGCGGAGGCTTCGGGGTCCGCGTCGCCGAAGGCTGTATCGCCCGCTCTAGTGCGTCTGCGCTGACTCCTCCCGGTACGCGATACATGACGCTGCGGCCGCGGTGAGCGCCGTGTACGCCGCCTGGTCGTCGTGGGGCTGGGCGGGGTCGTCGGGCTAACTGGAGGGCTGCTCGCCCACCTGGTGCTGCTCGTCGTCGATGCCGAGCATGCGCAGGACGGGGGTGGTGGGGATGAGGATGCGGCGGCCGATCCGGATGGAGTGGACAACGCCGGCCTCGACGGCGCGGTAGGCGGAGCGTCGGCTGATCTTGAGCAGCGCGGCGAACTCGGGGACGGTCATGGTCAGTGGATGGTCCTGACAGCACATGGGTGTCCTCTCGCGTCGGCGGTCACCCAGGGAGTCCCCTCCGTGACCTGCTCGCTGTGACCGCCGTGCGGTGAGCGCGCAAACGCCAGATCGATCCCGAAGAGATCGCGGTGGCACCACCTGACACCTACTGACGCGACCAACTACCCCCCGACATCCACCAACACGGATATCGCTTTTATCAGCCTCTACCAGCCCGAATCCTTGACTTTCGCTGCTCGACATGCACCCCTCGACCTCGCATCCTCACCCCATGCCAACCGATCACAGACTGGCACTCGGGGAGTGCGGCGCGCGGACGGCGACGGGGTGCTGAACATCGGGCGGATGGCCCCCGGCTCCGACGGCTACTACCTCTCCATCGTCGCGTCGGGCGCCGAGGACTACTACCTGGCCCGCGGCGAGGACCCCGGACGGTGGCTGGGCCGCGGCCTCGAACGCCTGGGGCTTGAGGGGCGGGTGGAGGCGGAGCAGCTGCGCCGGGTGCTGGCCGGTGACGACCCCAACACCGGCACCCAGATGGCCACCCACCCGGCCCGCAAGGTCCCCGGGTTCGACCTGACCTTCCGCGCCCCCAAGTCCGTCTCGCTGCTGTGGGGGCTCGGCGACCGTGACGTCGCCACCCAGGTCGCGGCCGCGCAC
>DASZZX010000260.1:0-48505 GCA_036260415.1 Nitriliruptorales bacterium | reverse complement strand
GGTGGTCGACCGCAGCCTGCGTGTCACGTCCGAACGCGGCGATGCGCTCCTGCGCATCGTCGCGGTAGGTCGCCACCGTCTCGGGGGACGCCAGCAGCGACCGCTGCAGCTGCACCTCCGCGGCCGCCAGCCGCAGCGCTTCCTGCAGCCGGTCGCACGCGGCGTCGACGGCACGCCGTCCGGCGCGCACGGTCAGGTCCTGCTCGAGGTCGCGCAGCAGCTGTCCTGCGCCGGAACGTTCCCAGCCGTACGCGTCGCCGTTGCGCCGTGCCTCCCACGCCTCCACCGCGCAGACCGCGTGGAGCCGCACCTGCAAGCCGGCTTCCCCCAGCCGGTCGGCGATGTAGTCCACGATCTGGTGGCGCGCGAGCGGGTCGTGGAAGTGCTGAGGGACCATGTTGCAGACCACCACGAACTCGCGGCCATTCCGGCGCGCCAGCTCCTGGAGGAACCTGATCTCGGTGGCCCCGACAGTGGGGGGCGACATCACCACCACCACACCCGCGTCGACCGCCTCGAGCTGCTGAAGGGTCCGCGCGGTGTAGCTCTCGTCCACGTCGGCGTCGTCCAGACCGGGTGTATCGATCATGCGCACGCCGGCCGCGAGGAGGTTGGAGGGCACCCGTGCGTGCACGTACGCCACGCCGAGCCGCTCGTCCGGTTGCGACTTCTGGGAGGTGAAGCGGGGATGGTCCTCCAGGTCCACCTCAAGGCTGCGGCCGTCGGCGAAGTGCACCGTTGCGCTGCGGCGGTGGCCGGCGTCCACGAAGACCGGGACCGCCGTCTCGGGTGTGGCGTGTGTCGCGCTCACCGCGTGACCGACGAGTGCGTTCAGAATGGTGGACTTGCCGCGCTTGATCAGACCGAAGACGCCGACCGAGAGATGTCGAGCGGTCACCTCCCTGCGGACGGCCGCCAGCTCTCCGGCGATCACGCCGTCGGCGCCGGGGGTGGTGTCGACATCCAGCAACTGTCGGCGTCGGAACGTGGTCCACGCGGTGTCCGCCCGATGCACCAGGTCGAGCAGCGCCTGCCGCTCGCCGGCGAAACCTGACAAGAAGTCGTCCACCGCTGCCACCTCCGAGGGTGTTCTCGGCGGTCGGCGTCGTGGTCTTGACCACCGCCACGCGCCTGTCCCGCGTCTCCGTGGCACTGCGGTCGGGTGTGTCCGGACGAGGACGGCGTTCGGGGCCGAACGGACGCCGGGACGGTCCGAACGGCGGTGACCGTGCGTGCGCGCGGCGCACGCTGCCTCCCCGGAGGCCAGACCCTCGAGTTGCGGCAGGCCCAGCCCGCCCCCACTTTCGGGGCGACCCGAGCCCCCCGTGGCGGCGCGTCGCGGCCCTGACGGGTCGTTCCCCTCACCAGCAGCGTGCCGCTGCTCGCTCCAGGAGCCCCCCATGCCATCCGATCCTCGCCCCGGGAACGGGCGCGCCGGTGCGTCCGTGATCACCGTCCTGATGCTGATGACCACCACGCTCGCGAGCAACGCGCTGGTCGTCGCCTCGAGACGACCGGCCGTCGCCGCCGAACGGGACGCGCTGGTGCGTGCGGCCGGCCGCCACGACGTGCACCGGCTGTTCGAGCTGAGCGGCCGAGCGGCCGCGCTCCCGACCGACGCCCCTGCCCGCCCTCCCGCTGTGGCGGAGTCCATCAAACTGCAGCGGCAGGCGGTCGCGCCCAAGCGCGCGGTGCCCACGGGCTCGATGTGGGATCGTCTCGCCGTGTGCGAGTCGAGCGGTAACTGGTCATCCAGCGTCGGGATGTTCGAGGGCGGGCTGCAGTTCCTTCCGGCCACCTGGGACGAGTACAAGCCCCCGGGCATGCCGGATGCCGCCCACCGCGCGAGCCGCGAGCAGCAGATCGCGGTCGCCGAGCGGGTGCTGGTCGGTCAGGGCTGGGAGGCATGGCCGGTGTGCAGCCGCCGCCTCGGCTTGAACTGACCCACCCACACAGGCCTGGCGGCTACGTTCGTGCCTGGAACCGTCGAACGGAGGGCAGGCGATGGGGCTCAACCTTGGCGACCTGCAGCTGACCAGCTCGGCGTTCGAGGACGGGGACCAGATCCCCACCGAGCACGCGGGGGACGGCGAGGACGTCTCCCCGCCGCTCGAGTGGCGCGAGGTGCCGGAGGGGACGCGCGAGTTCGCCCTGGTCTGTCACGACCCGGACGCCCCGCTCGTGCGCGGCTTCACACACTGGGTGGTCTACGGCATCCCCGGTGACGTCACTGGGATCCCGAGGGGCGGGGGCGGCCAGTACACCGAGGGCCAGAACGACTTCGGCAACAGGGGCTACAACGGTCCCGCACCGCCGGAGGAGCACGGGACGCACCGGTACTACTTCCACCTCTTCGCCCTGGACGCTGAGCTCGGGGCGGCTGCGGGCTTGACGCGACTGGAGCTCCTGGAGCGCATCGAGGGCCGCGTGCTGGAGCAGGCGCGTCTGGTCGGGACCTACGAGCTGTGAGGCTCGTCCGACCCCAACCGGTCCCCGGACCGGGGGGACGCGAACGCGTCCTGGGGTTCCCGGGACGCGGCAGTGTCCTGTGACCCGGCGCGCACGAACGCGTCCTGGGGCCCCCCGGACCCGAACGCGTCCTGGCCGTCCGACGTAGCCCGGCGTGACGCCGCCTGCGGCGACGGTTGGGGTTCCGACGGACCGCGACCGTCGCGCAGCTGGAGCCTGATCCTCGGCAGCGCTTCCGGGTGGGACTGCTGCAGGAAGCCGATCAGCTGCTCGCGCACCTCGCAGCGCAGGTCCCACGCGGTGGGAGCGTCCTCGGCCGACATCAGCGCCCGCAGCACCATGGTGTGCTCGGTGGTGTCCACGACCTGCAGGACCCAGGCCTGGCCATCCCACTTGTCGGACGCCTCGAGGACGCGCAACAGCTCCTGGCGCACGTCCTCCACGGGGGTGCGGTGGTCGACGTGCAGCACGACCGTGCCTAGCACCTGCGCGTTCTCACGGGTCCAGTTCTGGAACGGCTGCTCGACGAAGTAGGTGGTCGGCAGGACCAGGCGGCGGTTGTCCCACAGGCGCACCACCACGTACGTGAGCGTGATCTCCTGGATGCGTCCCCACTCGCCCTCCACGACCACGACGTCGTCCAGCCGGATCGGCTCCGAGAAGGCGATCTGGATGCCCGCCACCATGTTGCCCAGTGTGGAGCGCGCCGCGACCCCGGCGAGCAGACCGGCGATGCCCGCCGACGCCAGCACGCTCGCCCCAACGGCCCTGGCCTGCTCGAAGGTCAGCAGTGCGGCCGCGCTGGCCAGGATCAGGATGGTCACCACCGCCACGCGGCGCAGGATCAAGACCTGGGTCTTCTTCCTCCTGGCACGGAGGTTGTCGCGCGCGGCGACGTCGACCCGGGTGAGGGCCGTGTCCTCCAGCACGTGGACGACCTGCACGGCGAGCCACGCCGCCGCAGCGATCAGCATGAGGAGCAGGACGTGCCCGACCGGGGCAGCGAGGGCGGGCGGGAGCCCGGCGGCCGGGAGCGCGACGACCGCGGCGAGCACCACCGTCGCGGTCCTGGCCGGCCAGCGTGCGCGTTCCTGCAGGCGCTGGGCGGTAGGCGTCCGCCACCCGAAGCGGAACAGGGCACGGAGGGCCAGCAGGTGGGCGAGCAGGGCCGCGGCCATGATGGCCGCCAGGGTGCCGAGGCCCCACAGCAGCTCGGCATCGGTCGTCATCGGGGCTCCTCCCGCGTGGCGCGGGGCGACGTCCCCCGCAGGGGGCGGATCCCCGCCAGGCTAACGACGTCCTGATGGGGGGCCTGGACGAGCGTCCGTGGTCGGCGGTGGTGCCGTCCCTGCGGGGTCGGGGCCGCGTCGGGCGAGCGGCGTCGCGTAGACTCGCGCGGCGCCGCCGCCCTGGACACGAGGAGCAGGGACATGGCCGAGCATGCGGAGCTGAGCGAGCGCGAGTGGCGGGAACGTCTGACCCCTGAGCAGTACCGCGTGCTGCGGGAGAAGGGCACCGAGCCTCCGTTCAGTGGTGCCTACTGCGGCGTGAAGACGCCGGGGACCTACCGCTGTGCCGCCTGCGGGCAGCAGCTGTTCGGCTCCCCGACCAAGTACGAGTCAGGCACGGGCTGGCCGAGCTTCTGGGCGCCGCTGGGCGACGACGCGGTCCGCTTCGAGGACGATCGCAGCCATGGGATGACGCGCACCGAGGTGCTGTGCGGCCGCTGCGGGTCCCACCTCGGCCACGTGTTCCGCGACGGCCCGCCACCAACCGGACTCCGCTACTGCATCAACTCCCTCGCGCTGGAACTCGAACCGGGGCAAGAACCGGCCGTGCCAGGGGCTCCTGCGTCCGAGCCTCCGCAGGTGGGCTGACCAGACGATCCCCCGACGGCGACCCTGGCGCCGGCTGACGGGCGGCAGCCGCCGGTGTCCCTCCAGGTGACGCCGCGCGGCGGCAACTACGCCGGCGCCTGCTGCTGCTCCTGCACGCGCGCAGTCTCACGTTCCGGGTAGGTAATGCGCGGGTGGTAGACGCCCACGAGCGTCTCGATGAACGACGCGCGCAGCGACGACAGGTCCGCGAACGTCAACGGCGACTCGTCGAGCTGGCCGTCGTCCACACGGTCGGCGAGCAGCCCGTCCACGAGCTCCTCCAACTGGACCTGGGAGAGGTTGCGGTCGTGCTGGGCGGCCGCACGACTGGCTGCTTCGCAGCAGTCCGCCAGCATGAGCACCGCGGTCTCCTTGCTCCGCGGTTTGTGGCCCCTGTACCGGAACGTCTGCTCGTCCACCTGCTCGCCCGGAACGGCGCGCCGCACCGCCTCCAGGTAGAAGTAGGTGACCAGCGTCGTCCCGTGGTGGGTGGCGATCCCCTCCACCACCTCGGGAGGCAGCCGGTACGAGCGTGCCATCTCCATCCCGTCGGTCACGTGCGCGTGGATGATCGTCGCGGACACCTCGGGCTCGAGCCCATCGTGCGGGTTGGGCATCCCGAACTGGTTCTCGACGAAGAAGTACGGGCGGCGCACCTTGCCGATGTCGTGGTAGAGAGCCATGACCGACGCGAGCAGCGGATCCGCACCGATCGCACGACAGGCACGCTCGACGAGCGTTGCGACCACGATGGAGTGGTTGTAGGAACCGAGCGCCTTCTGCTCCAGCTCGCGGAGAAGCGGGTGGTTGCGGTCCGCGAGGTCGATCAGACCGGTCGCTGTGACCAGACCGAAGGCCGACTCGATGAACGGCAGGCCGCCCAGCACGATCACCGCCGCCACCAACCCGTGCGTGACCCCGGCGATCAACCCGCGCGGGATCTCGCCGGCGCTGTCGAAGACCCCGACGAAGGTGGCGGCGAGCAGGACGTAGCCGGCTGTGGCGATCAGGGTTGCCCGCCGCAGGTCCCCGCGGGCGGAGAGGTGGGTGACCAGCGGCACGCTGGCGAGCGTCGCCGCCGCCGCGAACGCACTGGTGCCGGCCGCGCCTTGCGCGACGAAGGCGGTGAGCGCCGCGACCGGTACCGCGAGCAGCACACCGACCGGGGCTCCCAGGAGGATGGTCGCCAGCATGCCCAGCGCCCCGGACGGCACCGCGTACAGCCACACCGAGCTGCGGTCGAGCACCAGGCCTGCTCCCGCGAGGATCGCTGTGTATCCCAGGACCAGGCTGGCCAGGAGCAGCAGGCGGCGGTTGGAGCGCCACACCGTGGGTCGGTACACGCGGAGATACACGGCCACGACCAGGGCGATCACGCCCACCACCGCGAGCGCCCGCAGGATCTCGAAGCGCGGATCCGCCCCCTCCAGCCCGGCCTGTTCCAGCGCGGCGAACTCCACCGGGGACACCACCTCACCGGCCGAGACCACGACGGAGCCCGACGGGAACGACCGCATCACCTCGCTGACCCTCTCGGCGGCCCGCCGTCGGCTGATCTCGGTGGCGGCTTGGTCGACGCGCACGGTGGGTCGCAGGGCATCGCGGATCAGCGGCTCCACCACCCGATCGGCGATGTCCGCGGGGATGGCGCGGACGGCCATCTCCACCCGCAACTGCTCGTCGAGCACCGCCTCGAGGTCATCCTCGCGGATCTGCTGGCGGGTCAGCTGCTGGGCGATGCCGACGGTCTCATCCCGGATGTGGTCCAGCGTGGACGCGTCCACCGTGACCAGGATGCGCCGGCCGTGGTCATCGAGCATCCGCAGCCGCTTGCGCAGGGCCGCCACCTGCTCCTCCGGCGACGGTGACGGGGGAGGTGACGCGTCCGCGGCCTGACCCCGCGGCGGCCGGCGGACCTCCTCGACAGCCTCGAACCCGTGGCGGATGTCCTCGACCACCGCGATCCTGGCCTCGGGATCGCCCTCGAGGACGGGAGGGACCGACTCGCGTGCCTGGCGACGGGCCCGCTCGGTGGCCTCCTCATCGGACACCCGTTGCAGCCGGGGGGCGATGACCGTCCGGGGGGCCGGCTCGCCGACGCGGATCGGGGCCTCGTCGAGGAAGGACGGCAGGCTGAGCACCGCCGGCATGGCGATGAGGACCAACGCTGAGATCAGCACCCGGTAGGCGCGGTACCGCCTGACCAGCCTCTCCACGGCTCTCGGACCTTCCGACGGGTGGGGGCGCCCGTGTGGGGGTCCTCACGTCACGGTACGTGCCGCGGCGGAGAGGGCCCCGGACCGAGCGGCCGCCGTACCGTAGCCCACGACGACCCGGTGTGGAGGGACCAAGCAGGCGCCGACCGGTCGGTCGGGTGGCTGCCGACCCCGGGCATCGGCTCAGGGGTCACCCGGGTCGCCGACGGCTCCCCACGGGTCGTTGCCCTGCGGCCCCCGGGGCGCGACCAGCACCTTCCAGGCGCGGGGTTCGACACGGTAGGTGCGCTGCGCCACCGGGTCCGACAGCTCGCCGTCGGCGTTGTAGCGCACCGGCTCCCCGGAGACCGTCACCCGGCGGCCTCGCGCGGAGACCACGTCGTCGCGTTCCAGGTGCTCGCCGCGCCGCAGCGCCGCCCCGAACGCCACCCGGGCGGCGGGCCCCACGGAACCCACCACGACCACGTCGAGCCGCCCGTCATCGGGTTCGGCGCCCTTGCACAGCAGGGTGCCGCCACCGATCGAGGGCGCGTTGCAGACGCCCACCATGAGCACGCGCTCGTCGCCCGACCACAGCGGCTCGTCGTCGAGCGTCACATGCAGCTCCCAGCCACGCTCACCCACGGCTGCGATCAGCGCGCCGAGCGGGTAGGCGAGCGGGCCCAGCCCGGACTTCATGGACGCCGAGCGCTCGGCGGCCCGCGCCCCCAGCCCGGCGTGCACCGCGTTGATGCTCCGCTCGCCGCGGTCGTCCACCAGGACGTCGAGGGGACGGGGGTCGCCTTCGGCGGCCACCCGGGCGGCCGCCTCCGGGTCGAGGGGGATGCCCAGGCCCCGGGCCAAGTCGTTGCCGGTGCCCAGCGGGATCACCGCGACCGGCACCTCGCCCAGCCGACGCTGGGCATGCAGGCGGTTGACGATCACGTGCAGCGTCCCGTCGCCGCCAGCCGCCACCAGCCGTCGCCCGTCCAGGTCGGCGACCGCGCGGTCCAGGTCGGCGGCGTCCTCGGTCGGTCGCAGCTCCACCGGCCCGTCGGCAGCCAGGGCCGTGCGGGCGGCCTGCACCCGATCGTCCTCGGCGCCGCCCGCGCGCGCGTTCGTGACGAGGAGGAAGCCGTCCGCCATCCGCGTCTCCGCCCGACCCGCAGCGAGCGTAGGACCGGGTCAGCAGCAGAGCCGCCCGCACGTCCCACGGCGTCGGATCCGACGCGGTCGGGCGTCGCCGTCCGCGACCACACCGACCAGCAACAGGGACCAGGCCATGCCCGAGCACGGGTGCCGAGCGCCGACCGATCCCCGCGTCTCAGGAAGGTGGGTCCACGAGCCCCAGCCGGATGGCCTTGGCGACAGCCTCGAGCCGCGACCTGACGTCGAGCTTGGCCAGCACGTTGCGCACGTGCGTCTGGACCGTCTCGACGCTGATGTTCAGCTCCGCGGCGATGGCCTGGCTCGTCCCTCCCTGCGCCAGCAGCTCGAGGACCTCCTTCTCGCGCGGGGAGAGCGTGCGGTCGAGCAGCTCCCCTAGCCACTGGCGGTCCCGCGCGGCGGACGCGGCCTGCAGCCACCGGCTCATGTCGGCGGGGGACAGCAAGGTGGCCCCGGAGGCCACTCGGCGGATCGCCGCCAGCAGCTCCTGGATCTCGACCGCCTTGTGCAGGATCGCGGCTGCTCCGGCCTGCACCGCCCGGCCGAGCTCGACCTCGTCCCGCAAGGCGGTCAGGACCAGGCAGGCCGTGCCCGGGCTGTTACGGCGGATCGCGCGCACCGCCTCGATGCCGTCGACTCCGGGGAGATCGAGGTCGACCACGGCGACGTCGGGCCGGTGCTCCGCGGCGGCCTGTCCTGCCTGCTCTCCACGATCGACGTGGGCGACCACCGTGAGGTCATCCTCCATCGCGATCACCGCCTGCAGCGCCTCGCGGAAGCTGGCGTGGTCCTCCACGAGCAACAACGTGGTCACGGTGGGGCCTCGGTGCCGGTCGTCGTGCCCGCCGCCACGCGGTCGGGGGGCGACCGTACCGCTGAAGGCCCGTCTGCCGGTGCCGCCCGGCTCTCGGTGCCGGCGGGCCGCTCGGCTGCGCGATTCCCCACACCCGGCGAACGAGCTGGACGCTCGGCTCGTCGTCAGCCCACGTGGTTATCGGTGAAGACCATGACGATCACCGTCTGCCGGGCATGTTCGAGGACGTACTCGGTCCCGTGCCCCAGGAACGGGCGGTCCTCGTGGGAGCGCAGCTCGGCTCCGAGCACGATCAGGTCGCTGTCGTGCTCATCGGCGGCGCGGACGATCTCCTCGTGCGCCGTTGTGCGGGTGCGCAGGACGAGGGACGCGCCGCCGCCCATGCGCTGCGAGAGGTCGCGGGCGCGGTCGAGCTGCCTCCTGGCAGACGGCTCCGCCTGCCCCCCGCGTCTGCGATCGCGGCGCTTGACGACGTGGACGGCGTCGACGTGGATGTCGAGCCGCCCGCCGAGCGTGTACGCGACCTCCTCGGCGCCCCGTCCGGCGAGCGTGCCGGTCACCGGCACGAGGATCCGGCGCAGGTCCAACTCGGCGAAGCCGTCGTCGGGGTCGAGGTCCGTCCCGCGACGGACCATCAGGACCGGCGACGGACTGTTCGCCAGCAGAGCCTGCAGAGTGGCCGACAGCTCGTGGCTGCCACGGAAGTCCTCGTTGAGGCCGAGGGCGACGAGGTCGTAGCCGAGGCTCGCCTCCCTGAGGATCGCCTGCACGGGCTGGTCGTTCGTCTCGATCCGGAACTCGGCGCGGTCGCTGTCGAGCGCCTGCAGTACCGGTTCGACCCGTGCGCGACGCGACGCGGCGTCCTGGTCGTCCGACGTGACCACGCTGAGGACCGTCACGTGCGCGTCGGACTGCAGGGCGAGTCCGAGGACACGCGCCGCCAGCGCCGAGTTGGCCCCACCGCGCGTGGGCAGGAGGGCGTTGCGTGCCTTGGCGATGACGCTGGAGGCGAGGAAGGCCTCACGCTCCAGGCGTGCCGCCTCATCACCGGAGATCTCCACGCGGCTCAAGGCCCAACGCAGGAACGGGGGGGCGGCGATAGAGGTGCTCAGGGCGAGTAGGAGGATCACCGTGTAGGTCTGCTGGTTGAACACGCCCAAGCTGAGCGCGATGGTCGCGATGATCACCTCGAGGGCGCCACGCGCGTTCAGTCCGATACCCACGGCGATCGCTTCGCGGTGCCCCAGCGGCCCACGTGCCCCGACGTAGGAACCGGCCAGCTTGCCGACGCTGGCGACGACGATGACGATCGCCGCCCACAGCAGCCCCGTCGGATTGGCGAGCTGCCACAGGTCCATGAACATCCCGGCAGTAGCGAAGAAAATCGGGGCGAAGACGCCGTGGCTGAAGGCGTGGATCGCCTCTTCGAGCTCGGGACGGAGGAAGCGGGAGCGGCCGATCACGATGCCGGCCACGAACGCACCGAACACCGCCTCGATCCTGATGGCCTGAGTGAGCGCGGCGAAGGTGAACACGATGCCCATGAGCGCGGTCATGGGCAGCACCATCCCGTCGGAGGCCCTGAGGGAGCGTCGCAGCAACGCGTTCGTCGCGCTCTGCCCGACGGTGAAGGCGAAACCGATGAAGCCGCCGATCGCCAGCACGATCAGCCCGAGCCTGACCGGCTGGACCTGGCCGCTGCTCGCCGCCCCGGCCAGGGTGCTGAGCATGACCCATCCCACGATGTCATCTGCCATGCCGGCCACGAGGATGACCTGGCCGATGTTGCGTCGCATAAGGTTCATCTCGATGAGGATCTTTGCGACCACCGGCAGGGACGAGACCGCCAAGCAGATGCCCAGGAACAACGCGAAGATCGTCCGGCTCCCCCCGGTCAGGAACTGGGGGGGCATGACGAAGCCCATGCCGATACCGAACGCGAGCGGCAGAAGCAGGCTGCCGACCGGCACGAAGGCGGTCGATCTGCCGATGCGGACCAGCAGATCCAGGTCGGTCTCGATGCCCGTCTCGATCAACAGGAGCACGACGCCGACCCATGCCACCGACAGGAGCACGCCGCTGCTCAGCGGGTCCCCTGGGAACAGCCACAGGGCGACCTCCGGGAACAGCCGTCCCAGCAGCGATGGTCCGACGAGGATGCCGGCCGTCAGTTCGCCGACCACCGCGGGCTGGCCGATGCGCTGAGCCAGCAGGCCCAGTCCGCGAGCCGCGGTGAAGAGCACCAGCATCTGCAGCCAGAACAGCAGCAGCGCATGGTCCTGCAGGGGGGTGAGCATGGTCACGGGCCGCCCTCCCCGCGAGCGTGGGCGACCGACACCGAGGGCGACTCCTCGACCGTCGGCCCAGCGAGGGGTCGGAGGAACCGCATGAGAGGGGGACCGGTTCGGGACGTGCACCGCTGGGCATGGCGATGCCACCCTGACTGCCGCGAGCAGTGCGTCGCGATCAGCTCCCTTGCCGTTGCACACGCGGCGGTGTTCCCCGACCCGCCGCACGCTCCGATCCGAGGCTCTTCGCCACGGCACGAGCCCGGATCGCCACCACCGCGAGCGCGCACGCCGCCAGGCCGGCTCGCGGCCCGAACCCCAGCGCCGCGAGCGGTGCGGCGATCAGCAGGCCCCGGGTGATGCGGTCGAACACGTAGGCCATCCAGACCGCCGGGGGAACGTCCTCGGCATGCCCCAACAGCTGCATGAGCAGCCGACCGGCCGGTGTCCACGGTCCCGGCGCCGCGAGCAACCCGCCCATCGCCAGGCTCGCCCACGCGCCGGCGGCGACGCCAGGTTGGACCGTTTCGGGGAAGGAGTCCATCACGGACCAGGCGAACGCCGCCCAGCCCACCGCTGCGGCCGGCACGAGCAGCCACGCCAGCTCGGACAGCGGCGAGACCCGTCGGGTCACCACCAGCCGTGCCCACCACCGGGCCAGCGCTAGCGGGCCGAACGTGCCCGCGGCGGTCAGCAACGCCATCCGGGCCGTCTGGGGATCCTCCCCCAACGCCAGCACCGCGATGAGCAGCGGCACCACCACGACCGGGTGGGTCCGATCGTCCGTGGGCACCGGCATGCAGCCAGCATGGCCGGTCACCCCCGCCGACGGGTACGCGGCGAGGGGTAGGCGGAACTACCTGGATCCTGGTAGCTGTGAACCGACCACCTCGCGCAGGAGGGGCGTTGGCGGCTCCGAGCTGGGCGGGACGGGAACCGGAAGCGGACCGACCTTTCGACCACCGTGGGACGCGGCTCCCCAGTAGCGTCCCTCTCCGGCGGACCCAGGCTCGTTCGGCGAGCGCAGCACGTGGAGCACGTCGTGATCTCGTCGGCTGAACGCTGGCCCGTTGTCCGGTCGGCGGCTGTGGCGGTCATCCCGCGCCGGGCGGCGCGTCATGTGACCTGGTTGCTGCTCGGGACGCTCGTCGTGGTCGTCGCGGGGGTCTACTACGCCACGCTCCTGCGCGACGTCGGCTACGCGCCGGACACCGCGAAGTTCCAGTACCTGGGGCGCGTCCTCGGCACCGCTCACCAGCCCGGGTACCCGCTCTTCACTGGGTTGCTCGCGCTGGCGGTGCGCATCCTCCCGGTGAGCACGGACGCCTTCGGGGCGAACCTGCTGTCGGCTGTGTTCGGCGTGGCAGCCTGCGCGGTCGCCTTCCTCGTCCTGCTCGCACTCGACGTGCGGCGGGTCCTGGCGCTCGCGGGGGCGCTGCTGGTCGGCTTCTCCCGCACGTTCTGGTCACAGGCGGTGGTCGTCGAGGTCTACACACTGTCCACGTTGTTCGCGGTCGGCGTGCTTGCGCTCCTGCTCCGGTGGGAGAGGACCCGCCGCGACCGCGACCTGGTCGTGGCTCTGGCGCTCTACGCGCTGTCCCTCGCGCACACGACCGCCGCGCTGCTGCTCGCACCGGGCGTCGCGCTCTTCGTGGCCTGCATCGACCGGCGGGTGCTCGTGCGCAGGCAGGTCCTACGGTCGCTGCCGCTCTTCGCACTGCTCGCGATCGGCCCCTACGCGTACATCGTGTGGCGCACGCTCGTTCCCGCCCCCTACGTCGAGGTGACGATCCGCAGCGTCGGCGACCTGCTGCAGGCCGTGAGCGGCACGGGCTTCCGTGACCACATGCTGGCGTTCGGGCCCTGGGAGCTGATCGTTGAGCGCATCCCCATGTTCGCGACCCTGCTGCGTTACCAGCCGCTGATGTGGGTGATCCCGCTGGCCGTTGCCGGTGCGATCCGGATGGGTCGCCGACCGGCGAACCTGCTGCTGGGGGCCTGGTGCGGCGCGGTGACGCTGTGGGCGCTCGAGTACGCCATCGTGGACGTCTTCGTGTACTTCATCCTCACCTACGTCCTGATCGTGGTCTGGGCGACCGTCGGCTTCGACTGGCTGGTGGGGGTGCTGCCCGCGCAGACGCGCCTGGTGGCGGCCGGGATGGCCCTGCTCGCGCCTCTGGCTGCGCTGATGACGAACCACGCGGTGGTCGACCGCAGCGAGGACTCGACCGGCCGGGCGATCCGCTCTGCGCTGGCACGGATGAGCGACGGTGGCGTGGTCTTCTCCTCCGACTACCACTACTTCAACTACTACCTGCTGGGGGAGGGTCAGCAGGAGGCCCTCCGGATCTACGCCGCGCCACCTGCACCCATGGAACGCATCGTCCGCTACTGCCGCGGCGAGTCGATCGATCTCGGCGATGCCGCCGGCGCGGCACCGCCGAACCTGCCCGTCTACGCCTACAACGACTGGTACCTCGAGTCGATCCAGGCTCGGGGCTTCGTCATCGAAACCGTTCGCGGACAGCTCGCGCGGATCGACTGCTCGACGCCCCCTCCCCAGTACGTCCCGCTGCCCGACGACATCTGGGGGAGCACTGCCGCGACCGACGTGGCGGAGAGCGGCTGACGTTCTCGCGCCGTCCGTCCAGGAGGCCCACTACCCGCAAGACGGTACGGCGGCGTACCCGTGAACCGGTAGGTGGTCGGGTTCGATCCGTCGTAGCTTCGGGTGGCGATCCCATCGCGATCGGCTCGTGACCTCAGGTCGTCGGGGCCTCGGGTCATGTTCGGCGACCTCGTGGCGCTGACCGGCGGCGGAGCTGTATGGACCAGACCCGCACCGAGGACCACGTCGACGAAGCTGCCGAGGAGCAGTCGTCGGACGGCGGTGAGGCCACCTCGCGGTTCGGCGGCGGCGGCCGGACCGTGCTGGCGATCGGCTACGTGGGGCTGATCGTCACCGTCGTCCTGTCCCTCTACTTCCTGTTGAAGGCGGGGAGCAGGCTGCAGGCCCCGCCGGCAGAGACGGGCGGCGGTGCCGCCGGCCCGCGCGCGATGGTGAGCGCCGCCAAGATCCTCCCGCACCTGCTGCTCGCCGCCATCGTGATCCTGATCACCTGCCGCCTCGTCGGCGGGCTGCTGAAGAAGGTCCACCAGCCCCACGTCATCGGCGAGATCATCGCCGGCATCATGTTGGGGCCGTCGCTGCTGGGCAAGGTCTGGCCGGCGGGCTTCGACTTCCTGTTCCCGATCGAGCTGATGACGTACCTGGACGTGCTGGCCAACCTGGGGCTGATCTTCTACATGTTCCTGGTCGGTCTGGAGCTCGATTTCAACCTCATACGTGGCCGCGGTCACGCGGCGATCTGGGTGAGCCACTCCAGCATCATCGCCCCCTTCATCATGGGCGTCGCGCTCTCGCTGTGGCTCTACCCCGTCCTCGGCTCGGGCGGGCGGTTCAGCGCCTTCGCTCTGTTCATGGGCGCGGCCATGGCCATCACCGCCTTCCCGGTGCTGGCACGCATCCTCACCGACCGGGGGCTGTACAAGACGCAGCTCGGCACGGTGGCGCTCACGGTCGGCGCGGTGGACGACATCACCGCGTGGTCCATGCTCGCCGTGATCATCACCATCGCGCGGGCGACGGGCGTCCTGAGCTCGCTGATCACCATCGGGATCGCGCTGCTCTTCACCCTGTTCACGATCTACGCCGTCCGCCCGTTGATGCTGCGGGTCTCGCAGCACTACGAGCGGCGCGGCAAGATGTCCGGGACCTTCCTGGCCGTGCTGTTCATCCTGTTGATCTTCTGGGCGCTCGTCACCGACAAGCTGCAGATCCACGTCATCTTCGGCGCGTTCCTGTTCGGCGCCATCATGCCGCACGACGCCAAGTTCGTGCAGGCGATCACGCAGAAGCTGGAGGACTTCTCCGTCATCTTCCTGCTGCCGTTCTTCTTCACGTTCAGCGGGATCCGGACCAACATCTTCGCCATCGGCACCTCGCCCAGGATGTGGCTGATGACGCTGGTCATCCTGGCCGTGGCGATCGCCGGCAAGTGGGGTGGCTCGAAGCTGGCCGCCCGCTTCGCCGGTCTGAGTTGGCGGGAAGCCGGAGCGCTGGGTGTCCTGGTCAACTGCCGGGGGCTGACCGAGCTCATCATCCTCAACATCGGCCTGCAGCTGCTGGTCCTGCCGTCGACCGCCTTCGCCATGATGGTGATCATGGCGGTCGTGACGACCCTCATGACCGAGCCGGCTCTGACGATCTACTACTCGCGCGAAGCGCAGCGCAGGATGATCGCGGACGAGACGGGCGCCGAGCCCGCTGAGGAGGAAGGAGAGGGCGACGGGGAGGCGGCGCCCACCTGGCGGGCCCTCGTCGCGGTCGGACGACCCGACAACGCACAGAGGCTCGTGCGTGCGGCCACCTTGCTGGAACGTCGCGATCACAGCGGTGATGGTCACGAGGAGCCTGAGGAGGTCGAGGTCATCATCCTCCACGTCGTGGAGACATCCGGGACCGAGGTGAGCCTGGCGCCCTCGGTGCAGGACCACCTCATCGAGGAGGGCGCCGACCTGCTGCGTCCGCTGGTGCAGGTCGTGGACGACGTCGGTTCCCGGGCCGTCCCCGTCGTGCTGCCATCCGGCGACGTCGGTGAGACGATCGTGCGCATCGCCCGTCGGCGTGAGGTCGACCTCGTAGTGCTCGGTCACCATCAGGCGGTCTTCGGCGAGCGCATGTTGGGCGGGCCGGTCGGGCACGTCCTGCGCCACGCGGAGGCGGACGTGGCCGTGCTCGTCGAGCCGAGGACGTCCCCACCGCTGGACCTGGGAGACCACTCGGGGATCCTGGTCCCCTACGGCGGTGGCTTCCACGAGGACGCGGGGCTGGAGCTGGCTGTCCGGCTCGCTTCCGCCACCGGCGCCGAGGTCAGCCTGATGGGACCCGCGACCGACGATGGCGCCGACGAACTCGAGCAACGCGCCGCGGAGCTGTCCGACCGGTGGGGTGTGGTCACACAGCCGATCGTCGTCGAGACCGACGTCAGCGAGGCGCTGGTCGAGCGCGCCCACGAGTTCGACCTCCTCGTGCTGGGACTGAGTGATCGGTGGGTCAACCAGCAGGAACTGCTCCAGACCGTCCGCCACGAGGTCATGCAACGGGCACGCACGCCGTACCTCCTCGTGCGGCGACACAACGGGGCAGGCGGCCGGTGGCTGACGCGCTGGTGGCGTCGCCTGAAGCGCGTCCCGCGGCAGCTACTCGATGTCTACCGGGGCACCCAGGCCGAGCTGGAGGAGGCGGAGGAGCAGACCAAGCAGCGCATGGAGGAGGGTGAGGAGCGGGACCGGGACCGTGGGCAGGAGCCGCAGCGATCCGCGGACGCCCGCCGCAGCCGCTCCGAGCCTTCCGGTCACGAGACGGACAACGATGCCCGTCGCAGGACCGGGGAGGCGGGGAGCAGTCGACGGACGAGAGCACCGAGCGAACAGCATCAACAGCGCACGTCCGAGGAACCCGCGCTCGATCGCATCGTGGTGGCCATCGTGGGAGGAGAACAGGACGCCGTCGCGGTCGAGGCTGCTCTCTCGATCGCCCGTGCCCAGAACGACATCGTCGTGGCAGCGATCGGACTCGTCGGGGACGGCTCGGGGCGGGCGGATGGGGTGCGCGCGGACGCCGAGCTCACGGAACTCGATCCCGGCGCAATGCAGCGGGTCGGTTCGGCGCTCGTCCGGCTGGTGGAGCAGGCCCGAGCCCTCGGCGTCAGGGTCGAGACGGGGCTGTCGACGTCGCAGCGGCCCGTGGATGCGATCCTGGGGCAGGTCCGCAGCGACGCCGATCTCATCATCGTGTCCCGGCCGGGCGGCTCACCGGTCGACCCCCTCATGTCGGCGCAGGATCTGGATCGCCTCTCCCAGCAGGCCCCGTGCCCTGTCATCGTCGTCGACCAGGACAGCTCGAGGGCCATGGCGCGACGCGGAGGGCACGCCGGATCGGAGACATCGTGATCACGGTGTTGCTGGTGGAGGACCACCCCGGCTACCGCGAGGCGCTCGCGGCGGTGCTCTCGCTGGAGGACGACATCGCCGTCGTGGGGCAGGCCGAGCGCGGCGACGAGGCAGGCCGCATGGCCGCCAACTCGCAGCCAGCGGTGGCGCTCGTCGACCTCGACCTGCCTGGCGGCGACGGGATCACGGCTGTCGGGCAGATCCATCGCAGCAGCCCCACGACCGCCTGCGTCATCCTTACGGCCCGTCCGCATGACGTCGCCTGCCGGGCCGCGATTCAGGCGGGTGCCGCTGCGCTCCTCCGCAAGTCGGTCGAGGTACCGGTCCTGCTGTCCACGCTCCGCGCCGTCGCGCAGGGCCGAGAGACCTCACCGCGCGCCGCGAGCGACGGCGGGATGACCTCCCGGTGAGCGTGCACGATGCCGCGACCGACCACGGATCACCGTCGCCAACGTGGTCATGGCGGTGACGACGGTGCCGTGAACGTGGCAGGATGCCGCACCAAGGTCCGCCCGCTCGGGCTGGCGACGCGGAGGGCACGCGGACGGCGCCCTGCGCCCAGGAACTCCACGGGACTCAGGAGGCCGTACATGGTTGCGCCCAGGGAGGCTTCCCACACCTGGTTGTCGCGGGGCGCTCTGCTGGCGACACTGGCCCTCGGGGCCGCCTGCGGCGGAGGTGGCGAACAGAAGGGCCAACAGCAGCCCGATATCGGGGCTGAGGTCGGGCAGGTCGCCACCGAGGGCGCCGTCCCCACCGCGGAGCCGACGGGTCCGTTCGCCGGTGAAGGGGTGTTCGA
The DNA here is from genome assembly GCA_036260415.1 of Nitriliruptorales bacterium. Taxonomy (GTDB): domain Bacteria; phylum Actinomycetota; class Nitriliruptoria; order Nitriliruptorales; family JAHWKO01; genus DASZZX01. The sequence continues at coordinate 30,881 of DASZZX010000260.1, read as the reverse complement.
GACCGCGGACCCCGGGTCGATCGGAGGGCAACCCAGCTTCATCGGTCAGGACGTCATCCTCACCGGCCAGATCGCTCAGGTCACCGAGAGCGAACGCATCATCTTCCTGACCGCCATGGGTGGGGGCAAGGGTGGCGAGGAACTGTGCCTGCCGAAGGTGGGTGAGCACGACGGTAAGCTGGAGTGCCTGCTCGCCGTCCTCGATGCGGGGATCGACACGACCAAGCTCAACCTGGAGGTCGGCCGCCTCGTGCAGGTCGCGGGGCACGTCAAGGAGTTCAGCGCCGAGGGCGTCCAGCAGGATGCCGGCGGCGACACCGGACGGCTCGACCTCGAGCAGTACCAGGGCCAGGGCTACCTGCTGGTCGTCATCATCGAGACCGGTGCCAAGCAGTCGAGCTAGCTGGGTTGGCCGTCCGAACCACGGAGCGGCGATGGGCCGGAGCGGGGATCGCGTGTCCATCCAGGGCGGCCTCGAAGAGCACCGTCACCGGTCGGTGCGGTCGGTGCCCCGATCCGAACCGCGGTTGCTGGCATCTCTCGTGCGCGCTGCCCGGCCCAAGCAGTGGACCAAGAACCTGCTGCTGTTTGCCGCGCCGGGCGCGGCCGGTGTGCTGCTCGAGCCGGGCCCGCTGGCGCGCGTCCTCGTCGGGTTCGGGGTGTGGTGCGCGGCGGCGAGCGGCATCTACCTGGTCAACGACGCGCTGGACGCCGAGCGGGACCGCCACCACCCCATCAAGGTCACGCGGCCGGTCGCGGCCGGCGCCGTGCCGGAGGGCCTGGCGGCGAGCTTTGGGGCCATCCTCCTGACGAGCGCGGTGGCGAGCGGGTGGCTCCTACTGTCCACCACGTTCGCGCTGGTCGTCGCCCTGTACGTCGCGATCATGCTCGCGTACAGCGTGCGGCTGAAGCACGTCGTGATCCTCGACCTCGTGGTGGTGGCGGCCGGCTTCGTGCTGCGGGCGATCGGCGGCGGGGTCGCTGCCGAGGTGGAGATCTCGAGCTGGTTCCTGATCGTGGCGTCGTTCGGCTCGCTGTTCATGGTGACCGGCAAGCGTCATGCCGAGGCGACCAACGTCGGGACGGCAGCAGCGACGAGGGTGGTGCTGTCGTACTACTCGGCCGGCTACCTGCACTTCGTGCGTTCGACCGCCGCCGCGGTGACCATCCTCGCGTACTGCCTGTGGGCGTTCGATGAAGCGGTGGCATCCTCCGCCGGGGCGATCTGGTATGAGCTGTCGATCATCCCGTTCGTGCTCGCGACCCTACGGTACGCACTGCTGCTGGAGGCCGGGTTCGGGGAGGCGCCGGAGGAGCTGGTCGCGCGGGACCGCCCGCTGCAGTTCGCGGGGCTCGTGTGGACCGGTGTCTACGCTCTGGGCGTCTATGCCGGATGAGCTGCTGACGGGGTGGGGGAGGGCGGCGCCGACCCGCGCCACGGTCGTCGCGCTGCGCGACGCCGCCGACGTCGACGTCGCGCTCGAGGATGCCCCGGCGCGTGGGGTGGTCGCACGCGGACTCGGACGCAGCTACGGCGACGCGGCGCAGAACGCCGGCGGGGTCGTCATGGACGCGACCACGCTGGCGCGTGTCCGCGCCCTCGATCTCACCGCCGGCACGGCCACCGTGGACGCGGGGGTCAGCCTCGACACGCTCATGCGAGTCCTCGTCCCGCTCGGCTGGTTTCCGTGGGTCAGCCCCGGCACGCGGCACGTGACAGTCGGCGGGGCGATCGCGGCCGATATCCACGGCAAGAACCACCACCGTGACGGCAGCTTCTGCGAGCACGTGCGCCGGCTCACCCTGCACGCTCCGGCGGGCACGTTCGAGCTGACCCCGAAGGACGAGGCCTTCTGGGCGACCGCCGGCGGCATGGGGTTGACTGGCGTGATCACCGAGGCGACGTTCGACCTCCAGCCGATCGAGACCGCCGCGATCCGCGTCGACACGGAGCGTGCCCGTGACCTCGACGACTGCCTGACGCGGCTGCAGACCCGCGACCACGAGTACCGGTACTCGGTGGCGTGGATCGACCTGCTGGCGACCGGAGCCCGGCTGGGCCGCTCGGTGTTGACACGTGGCGACCACGCGAGTCTGGAGCAGCTGCCCAGGGACCGCACCCGCGACGCGCTCGCGTTTCACCCGGTGGCGCGGCTCACCGCCCCGCCGTGGTTGCCGAGCGGGCTGCTGACTCCGCTCACCGTGCGCGCCTTCAACGAGTTCTGGTTCCGCAAGGCGCCCGAGCGGCGTGAGGGCGAGGTGGTCCCGCTCGCGGCGTTCCTCCACCCGCTCGACGGGGTGCGCGGCTGGAACCGCTTGTACGGGCCGCGGGGGTTCGTGCAGTACCAGTTCGTGGTGCCGTTCGGCGCGGAGGAGACCCTGCGCCGGATCGTGGGCCGTCTGTCCCACGCTCGCGTGGCATCGTTCCTGGCGGTGCTCAAGCGCTTCGGCGCAGGCAACCCGGGCCCGCTGTCCTTCCCTGCGCCGGGCTGGACCCTGGCGCTCGACATCCCCATCGCGACCGACGGCCTCGGCGCGCTGCTGGACGCCTTCGACCGAGAGGTCGTCGCCGCGGGCGGGCGCGTCTACCTGGCCAAGGACGCGCGCACCAAGCCCGAGCTGCTCCCCGAGATGTACCCGCACCTGGACCGGTGGTGCTCGGTCCGCGACCGCCTGGATCCGTCCCATGTGCTGCGCTCCGACCTGGCGCGCCGGCTCGAGCTGTAGCCGTGCGCGACGCCCTGGGTTCCGCCCGTTCCGTGCTCGTCGTGGGCGGCACGTCCGATATCGGGCTCGCCACCGCCCGGGCGCTGATCGCGAGCGGTGCCCGGCGGGTGGTCCTCGCGGGGCGGCGCAACGACGCCCTGGCAGCGGCCGCACACGATCTGCGTGGCACCGGTGCGCAGGTCGAGACGGCTGGGTTCGATGCTCTGGACACCGATGCCCACCCTGCCCAGGTCGAGCGCTGGTTCGCCGCCGGTGACCTCGACGTGGTCGTGCTCGCGTTCGGCGTCCTCGGCGAGCACGAGGTGGCGGCGCGCGACCCGCGGGCGGCGCTGCACGTGGTCCGGACCAACTACGTCGGCGCCGTCTCGGTGGGAGTGCCGCTGGCGCAGGCGCTGTACCGCCAGGGACACGGCGCCCTGGTGATCCTGTCCTCGGCCGCCGGTGTGCGCGCTCGCCCGTCCAACTGGGTGTACGGGTCGTCCAAGGCCGGGCTCGACGCGTTCGCCGAGGGCTTGTCGCACGCGCTCGACGGCAGCGGGGTCAACGTCCTGACCGTCCGGCCCGGGTTCGTCCACACGAAGATGACCGCCGGCCACGAGCCGGCACCTCTCTCGACCACCGCGGAGGCGGTCGCCGACGCGATCGTCGGAGGCCTCCGTTCGCGCCGGGAGGTGGTCTGGGTCCCTGGAGCGCTGCGGTGGGTCATGCTGGTCATCCGTGCGCTGCCACGGCCGGTGCTGCGTCGCCTGGCGCTGTAGTCGGGCGACCGCGAGAGCCGAGGCCGAGACGAGGGGACGATCACCGACGGCGTCGCTGACCGCGGTCAGGCGAGGACACGGTCGGCCAGGGGCAGTTCGATCACCACACGCGTCCCCGTTCCAGGAGCCCCGCCGGCGTCCTCGATCCACATCCGGCCGTTGTGCGCCTCCACGATCCGGGAGGTGACGTACAGACCCAGACCGGTCCCGGGTGTGCGACGCCCGGTGGTGCCCCGGGCGTAGCGGCGCAGAACCACCTCCCGCTCCTCAAGGGGCACCCCGGGACCCCGGTCGCTGATGGCGATCCAGAACCGGCCCCCGGACACCTCGCGCCCCTGGATGGCGACCGGGGTGCTGGATGGCGCGTACCGGGCCGCGTTGGTCAGGACGTTGCGGATCGCCTGCCCGAGCCGGACCGGGTCGGCGGACACCCGCACGTGGTCGGAGTCCACTGTGGTCGGGTGGTCGCCCGGCAACCCCCTGGCGAAGCTCGCGGCCTCCTCCAGCAGCGGGCGGATCGCGACCGGTCGAAGGTCGCAGCGGAACTCCGCCAGCTCCAGATCCCGCAGCTCGTCGATGCGGGCGATCAACTCCGTCAGGCGGCGCGTCTCGGCGAGGATCCCCTCCAACGCGTGGCGGTGCCGGGCGGGGCCGGACGGGGTCACGGCCCCGCCCAGCACGTGCGCGAAGGCCCGGATAGTGGCCACCGGCGTCGCCAGCTCGTGCGAGACGATCGCGCGGAAATCCTGCTCCTGCACCAGGAAGCGCATCAGCTCCTCGGCGAGAACGTCCTGGGCGTACAGGTCGGCCTGTTGGGCGCGCACCGTGTCAGAGCGTTCCTGGTACAGGCGGCGGACTTGCAGCAGCGCGCCGAGGAAGAGCAGCACGAACGAGGCGGAGCGGAACACGTCGGCGGTGGTGACGACGGGCCCGAGGAACGCCGGCTGCACGATCTCGTGCACCTGCGTGAAGGCCTGCGCGATCAGCGCCAGCGACAGGAGCAGGAAGACCGGCGCCCCACTCCGCAGGTAGGTGCGGCCGGCGAGCCAGCCGCCCAGCAGGAAGAGGGCGCCGGGGACCGCTTGCAGCACGGCGTGGGGGGCGGTCGCGAGGATGGTGATCTCGGGGCTGCCGCCCGCGTTGCGCAACTGCACGAGGGCGGGGAGACGCTCCGCGCCGAGCAGCAGCAGGCCATCGGCCAGCACGAGCACGGTCAGCGAGGCCCACAGGTAGCGGGGCAGCGAGAGCCGGGGACGCTCGATGCCGGCGAGGATGAACAGCAGCCCGGCCTCGTACCGTGCGGCGACCCACGGGTAGAACGCCAGACCCTCATCGACGGTGAGGCGCTGCCACGCGACCGTCGCGCTGACCCCGAACAGCCCGTTCGTGACGGCGATGACCGCCAGCGCGGAGATGAACGCGTTGCGCGCCGGCCGGATCTGGTCGTCGTCCGGGATGGCCATCATCAGCGCCGAGAACAGCACCAGGAACACGCCGGCCACCTCGAGGATGGCGCGCGCGTCGCCGGCGTGCAGGGCCACGCGCAAGTGCGGCGAGCGCAGCGAGGCCAGCGTGTAGGCGGTCGCCGTGACGAGCGTCAGCAGCTGCCACGACAGCAGAAGACGCCGGTCACCCGGCGGTCGCGGCACAGCTGCCTCGGTCACGCGGTCCTCCTCAAGTGCCGCAGGGTCAGGGCGAGGTGAGGTTCCGCCACCGGCCAACGGACGCCCGGCTCGTGCGCGTTCCAGAAGCGACGATAAGGCCCTGTGAGGTGCCGCGGTCCGCTACCCTCCGTCCCCGTCGCGGGCGACCGTCCCGCCGCTGCCGACAGGTGAGGAACATGCGCGAGTACACGTCACCAGGTGAGGTCACGCTCCCCGAGGACGCCAACCTTCTACACCCCGTCTGGTACCACGCCACCGAGACCCCCGACCGCAAGATGCTCGCGTACCGCGACGGTGACCGGTTCGTCGACGTGACCGCGGCCCAGTTCGCCGCGAGGGTGCAGGCGCTGGCGCGTGGCTTGGTGGGCCTCGGCGTCGAGGTCGACGACCGTGTGTGCATCATGTCCAAGACGCGGATCGAGTGGACGTACCTGCAGTACGCGGCGATGGCGGCCGGAGCCACGGTCGTGCCGATCTACGAGACCGACTCGGTCGAGCAGGTCGAGTGGATCATCGCCGACAGCGGCGCACGGATCGGGTTCTTCGAGACCGCCGAGCTGCGGTCCCAGTGGCAGCATGTGGCCGACGCCGCCCCGCTCGACCACGTGTTCGTGATCGACGAGGGCGGCCTCGATGAGCTTACGGCCAGCGGGAACGAGGTGACGGACGACGAGCTCGACCGGCGCGGCGAGAAGATCGGTCCCGACTCGGTGGCCACGATCATCTACACCTCCGGCACCACAGGACGGCCCAAGGGCTGCGTCACCCTGCATCACAACCTGCGGTGGGACGCGGTGCAGGCGATCGCCTGGCTGCCCGAGCTCTTCTCCACCGACGACCGGACGCTGCTGTTCCTGCCGCTGGCGCACTCGTTCGCGCAGCTCATCCAGGCGGGATGTGTCGAGGCCGGGGTCCAGATCGGTTACGCCACCAGCCCGCAGGAGCTCATCGAGGAGCTTCCCATGCTCCGCCCGACCTTCCTGCTGTCGGTCCCACGGATCTGGGAGAAGGTCTACAACGGCGCCGTCAGCAAGGCGAGCGAAGAGGGCAAGGCGGCCATCTTCAAGCGGGCCGTGGACGTCGCGATCGAGCACTCGCGCCACCAGCAGGCCGGTCGCTCGCCGAGCCTGCCGGTCCGCCTCCAGCACGCGGTGTTCGATCGGCTGGTGTACTCGAAGCTGCGCAGCCGCATGGGCGGCGAACTGCGCTACGCGGTGTCGGGCGGGGCGGCGCTGGGCGAGCGCCTGGGCCACTTCTACAACGGCATCGGTGTCACCATCCTCGAGGGCTACGGGCTGACGGAGACCAGCGCGGGCGCCACCGCCAACCGGCCGAGCGGGTTCAAGGTGGGCACGGTCGGCCAACCGTTCCCGGGCGTTTCGCTGAGGATCGCCGACGACGGTGAGGTGCTGATCAAGGGCCCCAACGTCTTCGCCGGCTACTGGCGGAACGAGGAGGCCACGCGGGAGGTGCTGGACGACGACGGGTGGTTCCACACCGGCGACATCGGGGACCTCGACGACGACGGGTTCCTGCGCATCACCGGTCGCAAGAAGGAGCTGATCGTCACCGCCGGCGGCAAGAACGTCGCGCCGGCGGTCCTGGAGGACCGGCTCCGCTCCCACCCGTTGGTCAGCCAGTCGATGGTGGTCGGCGACGACCGGCCGTTCATCGGGGCCCTCATCACCATCGACCCCGACGAGTTCCCGCGCTGGGCGGATCAGCACGGCAAGCAGGGCAAGTCGGTCGCCGACCTCACCGACGACCCCGACCTGCGCGCCACCATCCAGGAGGCGGTGGACCACGCCAACGCGGCCGTGTCACGCGCCGAGTCGATCCGCGAGTTCCGCATCCTCCCCCAGGACTTCACGATCGAGGGTGGCGAGCTCACGCCGACCTTGAAGGTCAAGCGCCGCGTCGTGGTGGACAAGTACGACCAGGCGATCGAGGACATCTACGCGGAGGCCTGAGCGCTCCCAGAGATCAGGCGGGGGGGTCGTACACCGGCGAACGCGCCCGCCACCACGCCCGGTCGAGTTCGCCCAGCGGCGTGGCCGGTGGGCCGCCGCTGCTGTACTCGTCGCGGATCGCGCGCCAGTCGTTGGTCGCCCGCAGCCGGCCCAGCACGCTGTTCACCCCGAAGTGGATCCGGTTCAGCAGCAAGTAGTCCGGTGGGAGGTTCAGTGGCCGCAGCACCCGGAGGTACTTGGAGCGTGGATCGGTCGTGGAGCGGATCACCTCGGTCGCGAACTCGGGGGTGAAGGTGAACGGTTGCTCGGCGAGGATCGGCCGCATGTACAGCTGCCACCACTCGCACATGAGGTCGGCGTCGATGGCGACGCCGGGCGGCAGGAACCCCGACTCGCGCAGACGCGCCACCAGCTGCTGGGGGTCGCCGTGACGAACGGTGCGGTTCATCCGCTGCATGTGCTCGAAGCGCTCGCGGCTGAACATCTTGACCGACCCGTAGTCGATGAACGCCACCCGCCCGCCGTCCTCGTACAGGTAGTTGCCCGGGTGGGGGTCGCCGTTGAACAGGCGGAAGCGCTCGATCGTGCCGAAGGCGTAGCGGAAGATGATCTCGCCGAGCCGCTGGCGGTCCTCGTCGGTGCCGTGGTCGGCGACCTCGTTGAAGCTGCGTCCCCGGACGCGTTCGACCACCAGGACGCGTGACCGGCACATGTCGGCGACGACCTCGGGCACGTGGATGAACGGGTGCCCCTTGTAACGGTTGGCGAAGGCCCGCTGGTAGGTCGCCTCGCGCTCGTAGTTCAGCTCGTCGCCGACCCGTTCGCGCAGCTCGTCGATCAGCGGCTCGACCTCGAGGTGGGGCGAGATGATGCGCGCCAGCGGCGTGAACGCCTCGGCGTTGCGCAGGTCGGCACGCACCGCCTCGGCCACACCGGGGTACTGCACCTTGACCACCACCTCCCGCCCGTCGTCGAGCCGCGCCGCGTGCACCTGACCGATCGAGGCGGCGGCGAGCGGTTCGCGCTCCCACTCTGCGAAGATCGCGCCGGGCGGGGCGCCATACTCCTCGGCGACGACCGCCTCGATGCGGGCGGGGTCCATGGGCGGCGCGCTGTCGCGCAGTGACGCCAGCGCCTCGTGGTAGATGGAACGGACCTCGGGCGGTAGGTCCACGTCGACGAACGACAGCAGCTGGCCGAGCTTCATGGCCGCGCCCTTCATCTCGCCGAGCACGTCGACCAGCAGCTCGGCCGTGGTGCGGTGGAACTCCTCGGGATCGACGTCCCCACCGCTCATCTGGCGAGCTTTGGCGGCGGCCAGCCCGGCGGCGGAGCGCACGCCGGTGCTGGCAAGCCGGGCGCCCCGACCGAACCGTCCCCCGAGACCTCTCCGCGACACGTGCTACTCGGCGGGGTCGGCCAACGGGTTGCCCTCGGCGCGCGCCGCTTGCAACCGGCGGGCGAGGTTGGCACGCCGTTCCTCGGTGAGGCAGTCGCAGCCGACCTCGTGATCCTTGTAGTGGCCCACGTTGGTGCGATGGGTGGGGCACGCAGCCACCTCGAGACGGGTGATCGGCTGGCTGCGGGGCATCGGGTCTCCTGGCTGGGCGCCTCAGCGTGAACGTACCCGGCGTAGGTGGGCCGGACGTCCGGGCCGAGCACCCGCGGGGGCGCGGGAGGCGGCCGCCTACACGTGGAAGCGGAAGCGGACGACGTCGCCGTCGCGGACCGGCTCGTCGCGGCCGGCGATGTGCACCTGGCCGGCGTCCCAGACGGCAGCTTCGGAGCCGTGCGCCACGTAGTCCTCGTAGCGGATGATCTCGGCACGGATGAACCCGCGCTCCATGTCGGAGTGCACTTCCCGCGCGGCCCGCCGGGCCCGTGTTCCCGCCGGAACGGTCCAGGCGTGTGCCTCCGTGGGTGCCACGGTGAAGAACGTGACCAGATCGAGCACGTGCAAGGCGGAGCGGACCAGTCGCACGAGGCCGCTGTCCTCCAGCCCCAGCGTCACCAGGTACTCGCGCCGCTCGTCGTCGGGAAGGTCCGCCAGTTCGGCCTCGATCTGAGCACACAGCACCACCACGTCCGCCCCGTCGTCGTGGGCGCGCTTGCGGACGGCATCGACGAGCGCGCTGCCGGTGGGCAGGTCGTCCTCCGCGACGTTGGCCACGTACACGACCGGCTTGACCGTCAGGAGGAACTGCTCGTCGATCAGGGGCGCGTGGTCCGGGTCGTGGGTGAAGGTCCGCGCCGGGGCGCCTGTGGCGAGGTGGTCGCGCAGTGCGGCCAGGATCTCCTCCTCGGCAGCCAGCCCCTTGTCGCCGGTGCGGGCCGCGCGGACCGTGCGCTCCAGCCGTCGGTCGACCGTCTCGAGATCCTTGAGCGCGAGCTCCGTCTCGACCACCTCGATGTCACCGGGCGGATCGATCGCTCCGCTCAGATGCACCACGTCGGGCTGCTCGAAGCAGCGCACCACGTGGCAGATCGCGTCGACCTCGCGAACGTGTGCGAGGAAACGGTTGCCGAGGCCCTCGCCGGTGCTGGCACCGCGGACCAGGCCGGCGATGTCGACCATCTCCATCGTCGCGTGGACGGCGCGCGCGGAGCCGGCGAGTGCGGCGAGGTGCTCCAACCGGTCGTCGGGTACAGGGACCACACCCACGTTGGGCTCGATGGTGGCGAACGGGTAGTTCGCCACCAGCGCCCCGGCGCGGGTGACCGCGTTGAACAGCGTGGACTTGCCGACGTTGGGCAGACCCACCAGGCCGACACGGACCCCCACGGTGCTCCTCGTCAGCCGACGGGAGGCGTCAGGCTACCGGGACCGTCCCACTCTCAAAGGTTCGCCGCTCGCAGGCTAGGACGCGACCGACGAGTTCGACCGTCCGGGGGCGCTCTCCAACAACCCGCGCAGACGGTCCGACCGTGACGGGTGACGCAGCTTGGTCAGGGTCTTGGCCTCGATCTGACGGATGCGTTCGCGCGTCACGCCGTACCGCGCCCCGACCTCCTCCAGGGTGCGACACTCGCCGTCCAGCAGACCGAACCGCAGCATGACCACGCCGCGCTCACGCTCGTTGAGCGTCCCCAGCACGTCGCGGACCAGATGCCGGGTGAGCGTGAACGCGGCCGCGCTCTCGGGATCGACCGCGTCGTCGTCGGCGACCAGGTGACCCATCGTCGTGTCCCCGTCCTCACCGACGGGCGTGTCCAGCGACAGCAGGTCGCGCGCGGCGCTGCGGATGTCCCGAAGCCGCTCGAGGGTCATGTCCATCGCTTCGGCGAGCTCCCCCTCGCTGGGCTCGCGTCCCAGCTGCTGGACCAGGTCCAGCTCCGCCCACCGCATCTTGCCGAGGGTCTCGTGGACGTGGACCGGCAGACGTAGAACGCGGGACTTGTCGGCCAGGCCGCGCGTGAGCGCCTGGCGGATCCACCACGTCGCGTAGGTCGAGAACTTGTAGCCCTTGGTGTGGTCGAACTTCTCGACCGCTCGCATCAACCCGAGGTTGCCCTCCTGGATCAGGTCGAGGAGGTCCAGCCCGCGCCCGCGGTAGCGGCGGGCCACCGACACCACCAGCCGGAGGTTGGCGCGCACCATGTGGTCCTGGGCGCGGCGTCCGTCCCGGTCGATCTGTCGCAACAGGGCACGCCGGCGCGGTGGCAGCGCCCCACCGTGCCCGAGCATGTCGCGCGCGGCCACACCGGCCTGGTCACGCTTGGCCAGGTCGACCTCCTCCTCGGCGGTCAGCAGGGCGGTCTTGCCGATGGCGTTGAGGTAGTGACGGACCGGATCGGTGGAGGAGGACATCAGGTCCGCGGCGGGGCGGTCGGCGTCGCCCGCGAGGTCGTCCACGACCTCCACCCCGAGGTCGCCCGTCGCGAGTACCGCACGGTTGACCCAATCAGGGTCGTCGTTGAGCGGGTCGTAGTGTTCGTGCAGTTCCGACAGCAGCACGTAGCCGCGGCTGAGGCCCCGGTCGAGGAGCTCCCCGAGGTCGGGTTTGTGGGCGACGAGCTCGAGCGCGTCGCTCGCTGGATCGAGCGCTGCTCGACCGGCCTGCTCCACCTGCCTGGCTCTCCTTCGCGGGGAGCGACGCCCCGGCTTCGCCGCTCCAGCTCCCGCTCCCGGTCCGGATCCCGGTCGTAACCGGGGGCCAGGCTCGGCCGCACGCGTGGGCGGTGGGTGGGCCGACGGTAGCACGCGTATCGCGTCCCGTCGCGAGTTCTGGCGGGCTAGCTCGGCGGTGCGCGGCGAGGGGTGTGACCACCACCGTGCGGCCACGTTCCGCGTGCCAGGTTGCGTTCCGTTACGGTCGCGTGGGGTGGTCTCGCGGGCACGCAACGCTGTGCATCCGGGTCGCCAGTGCGGGGATCGCACCGCGGTGAAGATCGCCGGCGATCAGCCCCAGCCGCCCGGGCCGGAGGCGAACGGTGGGCCGGCGCGACAGCCGCTACCGTCCCGGCTCATGCGTCTCGTCGTCGCTCGCTGCAGCGCCCGCTATGAGGGACGGCTGTCGTCCTCGCTGTCGTCGGCGGTCCGCCTGATCATGGTCAAGGCCGACGGGTGCGTCGCGATCCACGCCGACGTCGGGGCGTACAAGCCGATCAACTGGATGAACGCTCCCAACACCCTCACCGAGGAGGGCGGGGTCTGGACCGTCACGAGCCCCAAGGGCGAGCGCTTGGTGATCGAGATCGAGGAGCTCCTCGACGAGCGGAGCTACCACCTCGACACGGAGCGGGGCCTCGCCCTCGACGGCGTGGAGAGCGAACTGCAGGAGCTGATCGCCGCGCACCCGCACCGCATCGAGGCGGGGATGACGCTCGTGCGACGCGAGTTCCCGACCGACCTGGGGCCGGTGGACCTGCTGTGCCGCGACGCCGAGGGGCGCGCGGTCGCCGTGGAGATCAAGCGGATCGGCGAGATCGCGGGCGTCGATCAGCTGACCCGCTACCTGCAGCGGCTCGAGCGAGACCCGTTGCTCGCCCCGGTGCGGGGCGTGCTCGCGGCCACCGCGGTGAGACCGCAGGCGCGCGTGCTGGCCGAGACACGCGGGATCGACTGGGTGGAGGTCGACCTGGCGGCGCTGCGCGGTGAGGACGACGGGACGCTGAGACTGTTCTGATGGTCGCGGGGGACCGCCGCTCCACCTCGGCGTCCGCAGCGACCCGGGAGGCAGGGAGCGCCGGGTGTCCGTGTGGCGTGGGGACGGCGGACGACGCCTCGACGTCCTCGTCCCGGTCCGAGGCAGGGAGCGCCGGATGTCGCCGACCCGCCGGCTGAGGATCGCCCTGACCATCTACGGGGTCATGGTGCTGATCGGGTTCGTCGGCTACCAGGTGATCGGGGACCTGAGCCCGCTCGACGCTCTGTACATGATCATCATCACGGTGACCACCGTCGGGTTCCGTGAGGTCACCGACCTCGACCCGACCGGTCAGGTCTTCACCATCTTCCTGATCGGGGGTGGTGTGGCCAGCGCCACGTACGCGGCCCTGAGCGCGGCGGAGTTCGTGGTGGAGGGCCACCTCCGACGGATCATCGAAAGGCGACGGATGGAGCGCCGCATCAACCGGACCGCCGACCACGTGATCGTGTGCGGCTACGGCCGCGTGGGGCGTCACCTCGTCGCCGAGCTGGTGCGCGAGGACCGCGCCTTCGTGGTGGTCGACGACGACGACGACAAGATCGAGGAGGTCTCCAGCCGCGGCTACCTGCACGTGCAGGGTGACGCAACGGAGGAGCACGTCCTGGAGGAAGCCGGCCTGGCGCGGGCGCGGGCCGTGGTCGCGTGTGTCAACACCGATGCCGACAACGTGCTGATCGCGCTCACCGCCAAGGGCCTGCGCCCCGACTGCCTCGTGGTCGGCCGCATCAAGGCGGACGAGAACGAGGCCAAGCTGCGCCGCGCCGGCGCGGACCGGGTCATCGCCCCCTCCACGATCGGCGGCCGGCGCATCGCCCAGCTGTTGACCCGGCCGGTGGTGTCCGACTTCCTGGACGGCATCGGCGCCGGCGGCATCGAGTACACCCTCGAGGAGGTGCCGGTCGTGGCCGGCGGGCCGCTCGACGGGCGCACCCTGCGAGAGGCTGCGATCCGCGAGCGCTACGGCTGCACGGTGCTCGCCATCCGCCACGCCGAGGACGAGCACATGGACACCCACCCCGACGCGGGGTCGGAGTTGCACGCCGGGGACGTGCTCGTCGTGATGGGCAGCGAGCAGGACGTGCTCGACATGCGCCAGCGTTTCCGCAGCTGACCGGCCCCGCCCAGCCTGGCGCTCGCCACGGCGGGGCCGTCGCCCGACGGGGCATCGTGCGCCCGCGCGTCCGCCGCTGCGCGGCAGCGCGCACGATCGGATGTGCCCGCGCGGTCGTGACGTCGCTCAGACGGTCAGGAGACCCAGGTGCGCCGCCAGGCCGGCGCGCCGCACCTTGCCAGTGGTGGTGCGCGGCAGCGCGTCGACCACCACGATCCGCTTGGGCACCTCCGCGGAGCGCAGCGCCGCCCGCGCGTGGTCACGCAGGGCCTGCTCGCCGGGGGTGCGTCCCGGTCGGGGGACGACCGCGGCCACCACCCGCTCGCCCCACTCCGGGTCGGGCAAGCCGAACACCACCGCCTCGGCGACGTCGGGATGCTCCAGCAGCCTGTGCTCGACCAGGGCGGGGTACACGTTCACCCCGCCGCTGATCACCAGGTCGCCGTGGCGGCCCCGTAGCGTCAGGCGGCCCTCGGCGTCGAGCGCACCCAGATCGCCCACGGTGAACGCGTCGCCGTCCCACGCCCGGGCGGTCCGTTCGGGGTCCCGCCAGTACCGCCACCGTGCGTGGGACGGCGCGTGCACCCAGACCGTGCCGACCTCACCCGCCGGCAGGGCACGGCCAGCGTCGTCGCGCACCTCCAGCCGCCGGCCGGGGCGGGCCCTGCCCACCGTGCCGGGCAGCGCACGCCACACCTGCGGGGGGCAGACAGTGAACTGACCCTCCGTGGAGCCATAGAACTCCCACACGCTGCCGTCCGGCGCCAGCTCCATGACCTGCTCCTTGAGCTGGAGCGGACAGGAAGCGCCCGCGTGCGCCAGTAGCCGGAGCGACGCGAGGTCGTCGGCGCAGAGCTCGGGCAGCGCCAGCAACCTGTGGAGCTGGGTCGGGACACAGAACAGCGAGCTGGGGCGGACCCGACGCAGCGTCGCTCGCCACAGCGCCGCGTCGAACCGGGGGAGCACTGCCACCCGCCCGCCCAGCAGCGTGGTGACGGTCGCGAAGCGTGACGGCCCCGAGTGGTGCAACGGCGAGACGACGAGGTGGCGGTCGCCGTGGCGCTCGCCGAAGGCGCGGTGCTCGTCCTCGATCACCGCGCGGCCCCAGGCGGCGTCGTTCACACCCGCCCACACGCCCTTGCGCCGCCCGGTGGTCCCCGAGGTGTAGAACATGGGACGGGTGAGGGGCCAGGCCGATCCCGGCTCGACCGCGTCCTCGTCAGCCAGCTCGCCCAGGACGTGCAGCGCGACGCCGCCGGGCCGGGCGGCCACCGGCACGGTCGGGGAGACCAGGGCCGCGGCCGGCTCCGCGTCCCCGGTGACCTCCCCCACCTCCCGGGGCGGCAGGTCAGGGGGCAGGGGGACCTGCACGACGCCGGCCAGCTGGGTGGCGACGCTGACCGCCAGCGATGCCGGCGAGTTCTCCAGCAGGGTGACCAGCCGGTCGCCGGGCGCGATGCGGATGCGCCGCAGCAGACCGGTCGCGCGGTGCACCAGCAGTTCGAGGTCCACCGCCTGCGGCACGGGCCCGCTCACGTCACCACAGACAGCCGGTCACGCCGGCAGGCCCAACTCCCGGACCAGCTCCTCGGCGCTGCGCCGCAGGCCGACCACGAACGGGCCGAACTCGGCGTACCGTGCGGACGCCTCGTCGTAGCGCATGCGCTGGACGATCTCCTTGAGGTCGGCCACGTCGTGGGCGAACAGCGTCACGCCCCACTCCCAGTCGTCCAGCCCCATCGAACCGGTCACCAGTTGCAGCACCCGGCCGGTGTAGGCGCGACCCGCGCGGCCGTGGTCGTGCATGAGTCGGCGTCGCTGCTCGAACCCCAGCCGGTACCAGTTGTCGTCGCCGAGTCGGCGGTGCGACATCGGGTAGAAGCAGGCGACCTCCCAGCGCGGCATCTGCGGATACAGCTTGTGGCGGTTGTACTCGGCCATCCGCTCGGCGAACTCGGCCACGCGCCGATCGAGGTCGTCGCCGACCACCCCCTTGGCGGCCATCTCCTCGCGGTACGCCTCCGGGGTCGGGGTGTACTCGGAGGTCTCGGTCAGGCTGAGGTAGGACCACGGCACCTGCACCGCCGGGCCGGCTTCGGACGTCGCGATGGCCGTCTGCAGGCGCCGGAGGTCGGTCAGGTCGGCCGCGAGGGCGAACACCATCGCGTCGGCCTTGTGACCGGGCACGGAGAACAGGTGCACCTGCACGTCCTCGTCGCCGTGCTCGTAGCGCTGCAGGACGGCGGCCAGGTCCTTGCCGGCGGAGGCTGGCAGCGACGGGGCGGCGGCCCGGTCGAGCCGGAGGAAGAGATGGAGGACACCCCAGCCTTCGGAGGGGACGACCGGTTGCGGCACGCAGGACCTCCGGACGCGGGGGCGGCCCTGAGCCTACCGGCGGCCCGGCCTGTCCCGACGCGCTCGAGGCGTCGTCCGAGGCGGACCGTTCAGCGGGCGTCGATCGCCGCCTGCAGGCCGAAACCGACCCACGAGGACAGGGCCAACCGCCCGCCCAGTAACCAGCCGCGGTCCAGGTCGCGGGCGTCCAGCCAGGCGCGGGTGTGCCGGGAGCGGCTCACGTCGAGTGGGTGGGTGAGCAGCAGGCCGGCCTGCTGCTGCACACCGAACGGTCCGCCGGCGAGGGCGTCGGGGAAGTTGCTGCCCGATGCCAACACGATCGAGGCGGCGGGCAGACCCGTGTGCGTGATGGCCCAGTCCACCAGTCGCGCGGAGGTCTGGAAGCGGTCCTCCCCGGCCACCCGGGAGACCGTCAGCCCCCGCGCCTGCAGCTCGCCCACCACAGCATCCGAGACGGCCGCCGGTCCACCCGCCACCAGCACCTCCTGCACGCCGAGCGTCGTCAGGGCCTCCGCGGCGGGGCCGGCGAGCCGGTCGCGCCAGGTCAGCAGCAGCGGCGCGCCCGCGCGCGTCGCCGGCACCGCGGCGCTGAGCGCGTCGGGGAACGTCTCCGCCGAGGCGAGGAACGCTCGCCGCCCCGGGGTCCCCCGTTCGCGGGCGACCGCCGCGGCGGTGGCGGTGCGGTCCGGGCCCCAGATGCGGCGCACATCCGACACCTGGCCGCGCAACTCGGCGAGCACGGCGTCGGTGATCACCGACGGGCCGCCGAGGACCAGGGCGCGCCGCGGGCGGAGGCTGGCGATCGCAGCCGCGGTGGCGGGGTTCACCCGGTCGCGCTCGACCAGGAGGAGCGGTGCGCCCAGCTGCCCCGCGAGGGGACCGCCGGACAGGGCGTCGGGGAACAGGGCGCCGCTGGCCAGCACCACGGTGCCCACGCCGTTCGGCCATCCCGTCCGGGCGATCGCCGCTGCGGTCGCGAACCGGTCAGGTCCCGACAGGCGGCCGACCGCCGGGGTGGGCACGTTGGTGTGGAGCACGAGCGAGGAGGCCACCGCGCGCTCCCCGCCGGACGGCACGTTCACGACCCCGCCGTCCACCGACATGGTCGTGGAGCCGCCACCATCCAGCATCACCGCGTCCACGGCGCCGAGGTGCTGCATCAGGTGCCCGGTCTGAACCGTGGTCATCCCGACGCTGCCCCCCGCGCCCCGACCGTCGACCGTCACGAGCAGCATCTCGCCGCCGGGGGTGAAGCCGACCACGGTGCGGGGGTGGCGCTCGTGGTGTGCCAGCCCGAAGCCCTCGCTGAACCAGTCCGACGACGAGGTCAGCTGCCCGTTCCTGAGGATGGTCGGTCCCGCGCCGATGCCCTGGTGCGCACCGCTCCACTCCACCCTGGAGGTGGTGGCCTGGACGTACGCGTGCCGTCCCTGCTCCTGCGCCGCGCGAGCCGCGGCCTCGAGGTGGGCGGCGGTCTGGCCGCGAGCGGCCAGCACAGTGCCACGAGCGGGGATCGGTGAGTTCCCACCGGTCCGCACCTGTGAGACGGCGAACTCGCCGAAGGTGTGGGCGTCCAGGACGAGGTCCCCGAGCAGGACCTCGACCGTGTCCGACGGCGTGCCGGTGCTGGCCCCGTAGCCGGCGTTGAACGCGATCAGCTCGTTCCACTCTGGCTGGCGGTCCACCCCGTTGATGGTGAACGGGTCCCCGACCGGGAAGTCCACGATGCCGGCGAAACCTTCGTTGCCGACCGCGTAGAGACGGTCACGACCGCTGCCGGGCGGGAACAGCACGAAGCTGCCCGGCCACGAGCCGCCGTTCTTGACGTTCTCGGAGACGACCAGCCCGTCGCGGACGACCAGGCCGCACGGGTCACCGACCGGTTGGGTCGGCCTGCACGCCGGGTTGAAGAAGTTGGCGTTGACCCCTGCCACCGCGCTGGGACCCAGCCGCCGTACGGTGGCCGCCACCGTCTCCTTGCCGGGGACCGTGCCGCCGGCGAGTTCCGGCTTGACGCTCACCCGGGGGTCGTCCAGCCGGAACCGCAGGACCTGCACGCCGGCTGGGCCGCTCTCGGTCGCTTCGCGGTAGACCTCCCGCACCACGCCGGGAGCGACGTCGACACGCTCGGTCAGGGTGTGGCCGTCCCACGCGCCGGCGGTGGGGGCAGCCAGGAGGGTCCCTGCAAGGACTGCCACGGTGGCCGCGGCGGTGCAGCGGAGAGGCGTTCGCACGGTGGTCATCCCGATGGGCGACGGCTGCGAGTTGTAGCCGGTCGCACGGCCGGTTGGCAACGACGGCCTGCCCGCCTCCCGGCGGCAACCGCGTCCCGGCACCGTGCGGACGCGATCGGTCGACCCGGCGCGGTCCGCTCGCCGGTCTCCTCCTCGGAGCCAGGTCAGTCGAGCTCCAGCACCCGCTTGTCCAGGACGTCGCCGTCCTTCTCCAGTTCGTAGAGCAGCGGCACCCCGGTGGGCAGCTCCAGCCCTGGCACCTCCTCTTCGGACAGGTCGTCGAGCACCATCACGATGGAGCGGTTGGAGTTGCCGTGTGCCACGACGAGCACGTCTTTGCCTTGGCGGATGTCACCCAGGATCGACCGCTCGAAGAACGGCATCGTGCGGGCGGCGGTGTCCTTCAGGGCCTCACCGTTGGGCGGGGGGATGTCGTACGAACGGCGCCACAGGTGGACCTGCTCCTCGCCGTACTGGCGGCGGAGGTCGTCCTTGTTGAGACCCTGCAGGTCGCCGTAGTGGCGCTCGTTCAGCGCCGGGTCCCCGATCACCGGCACGCCGTCGTACCCGGCCACCTGCACGATGATGTCCAGGCTGTCCGTGGCGCGCTTCAGTGCGGAGGTGTAGGCGACCGCGAAGGTCAGGTCGTGGCGCCGCATCACCCTGGCGCCCTGACGCGCCTCCTCCTCACCCTGGGGGGTCAGGGGGACGTCGACCCATCCGGTGAAACGGTTCTCGAGGTTCCACAGGGACTCGCCGTGGCGGACGAGAGCCAGGAGGGGCATGGTGGTGAGCTCCGTGGGCCGAGCCGGGATACCGCGAAGCTAGTGTGCGTGGATAACGGCACGCAGTTCGAAGTGCATCCCGTCGGGCGTCGTCCAGTCGCCGCCCCACCGGAAGCCCCAGTGCTCGAAAATCCCCACGATGCGGTGGTCGAGCGTGGGCACGGCACCGTACTGGTTGCTGCGCACGTTGAAGTCGACCGCCATGCCCCAAGCGTGCATCGAGATCGGCCGGTCAGGGTCGAACAGGATGTGGCGCGGGACGAAGCAGCCGCCGTAGTCGCTGCGGTCGATCAGGTGGCCCAGGCCGGCGGCCTGCACGTCCAGCAGCGCGTTGATCAGCTGGGGCAGCATGACCTTGTGGCAGCGGGCGACGCCCCCGAAGATCGGCAGCGGCGCGCTCACGATCCACTCGCGCACCCAGGCCGGATCGACCGAGATCATCCCATCGCCGTGGTCGATGTAGGAGAACGGCTCGAAGTGCGCCGAGCCGGCTCCGACCAGCTGGGCGCGCTGCTGCTGCGGCGGCTGCACCGGGGTCACCTGCCCCCCGCCCAGCGCGGACACCACCTGCTCGCCAACCGAGCTGGGTTCGGTGTCGTCGGTGACCGCGATCACCAGCAGGTTGGGCGCCTGCGCACCGAGGCGACCTCCCACCTCCCACGGCACGATCGCGTCGGCCAGCGGAGGCGCCCCGTTGGAGGCGAACGCGCCGACCCGGATGGGCACGGCCTGACCTGACGGGCCGGTGACGGGGACCGTCCCACCCAGCTCCAGCTGCAGCTGCTGAGCGACGTCGTGACGGACCACCATCTCGCCGTCCAGCAGCCGCTCCCACACGGCCTTGGTCTGCGCGGTCGACTCCGGGGTGAGCGGCCGGAACGCCGCGGGGTCGACCACCAGCAGGCGCAACGGCGCCGGGCCGGCCGGCGCGGCGACCGTCACCTGCTGTTCCACGGCGCCGGTCAGGTGCTGCACCCCCGGGACGGTCAGCGCGGCGAGGCCCTCTTGGGGGACACCCTGCGCGGGGCGGACGATCAGGTCGGGCACGAGCGACTGGACGGTGTCGGGGATCTCCGGCCGGGGTGCGGCCGGTGCCTGCTGCGCCGCCACGTCCTGCGGCGCCGCCGGAGCACCGGCCGGGACCGCCTGCAGCCCACGGGGGCTAGGAGCGACTGCGATGGCCACGCCGCCGACCTCGGCGGCCCGCTCGGGCGCCGCCCCACCGATCGGCGACACGAGCAGGGGCACCAGCACGGCCAGCACCGCCACCCGGGCGGTCGCGCCTGGCACCTTCCGCGTGGCGGAGGCGGTGGCGGCGACGGCACCGGCGAGTCGGCGGGGGACGGCCACGACCGTCCGGGCGAGGGGACCCGTGACCGCGCGGGGAAGAGCGACGAGCCCGCGGAGCGACCGCACGATGCCGCGCTGGAGGGCGGCGGGCGGGTGCGTCAGCGTCCTCCCGAGGCCCATGTCGCCTCCGTTGCTCGCCCCGCGCAGGGACGCACGCGGGTCGGTCGGGCAGCCGACCCGCGGACAGTGTCTTCGACAGCGACCGCGGCCGGCCCTGCGCCCTCCCCGTACCAACGGCAGGGAGCGCGACCCGGTGACGCTAGGGCCGTGGCGGGCGGGAGCGCACGTACGGCGGTACGGTCGCAGCCCGGCCACCGCGGTCGCCCGGGTTCGACGTCCCCGGCGACCCACAGAGCAGGGAGCGGATCGCCATGCTCGTGCGCCTGCGCAACCCCGATCGTGAGGCCCACCTGCAGGGGCCGGCCACAGTGGGCGACGTCCTCGCGCAGCTCGACATCAACCAGCACACCGTCCTCGTGATCCGCGACGGGCAGCTGGTCACGGCCGCGGCGCAGGTCGCCGACGAGGACGAGCTGGAGATCAGGCCGGTGATCTCCGGTGGCGCGGGCGGACCGCGCTGCACGGTCTGCCGGGGTCACGCCGTGATCGAGGAGCCGCGTCACCGCGCGGCGTGGTGCGGCCAGCACTTCGTCGAGCACGTGCACGGCCAGATCCGCAAGGCGATCGACCAGCGTGGCGGGCTCGGGCGCATGTTCAGCTACGCGGATCGCATCCTGGTGGCGGTCTCGGGGGGAAAGGACAGCCTGGCGCTGTGGGATGCGCTGCTCGCCATGAGGTACCGGGTGGACGGGCTGTACGTCGGACTGGGCATCGGCGGGTACAGCGACCGCTCCGCCTGGATCTGCCGGGATTTCGCCGCCGCGCGCGGTGCGCGCCTGGTGGAGGTCGACCTCGCCGACGAGTTCGGCTACGCGGTGCCGCACGCCTCGCGGGTGGCCGAACGGGCGACCTGCGGCGTCTGCGGGCTCTCCAAGCGCTACGTGTTCAACCGCGAGGCCGTCCGCGGCGGCTACGACGTGGTGGTCACGGGCCACAACCTCGACGACGAGGCCGCCACGCTCCTGGGCAACGTGCTGCGCTGGCAGGACGGTTTCCTCGCCCGTCAGCGCCCCGTGCTGCCGGCCACCGGGGACCACCAGGTGCGCAAGTGCAAGCCCCTCTACCGGCTGTCCGAGCGCGAGACGGCCGCGTACTGCGTGGTCCGTGGCATCGACTACGTCGTCGAGGAGTGCCCGTTGGTGGCGGGCAACACGGGCATGGAACTCAAGGAGGCGCTCAACGTGATCGAGCGCCACGCGCCGGGCACCAAGGCGCAGTTCCTGTTCGGGTTCCTCGACCGGCACGCGGACAGGTTCGCTGACGCCGGGCGGGACGAGGTGGAGCTGCGCGCCTGCGGTGTCTGCGGCATGCCGACCACCGCGGAGACGTGCGCGTTCTGCCGTCAGCGCGAGCGGATGGTGGCCCGCCTCCCCCAGCTGACACCCACGGGCGGCCACGGGTGAGCGCGCGCCTGCCGGGAGCGGACGCGCCGCTGGGCGCAGGCGAGCGGGTGGTGCTGCGCGACCGCAAGGACCGCCGCTACCTGGTGACCCTCCAGCCGGGAGGGGAGTGGCACAGCCACGCGGGCGTGATCCGCCACGACGACCTGATCGGCCAGCCCGAGGGCCGAGCGCTGCGGACCTCACGGGGCATGGAGGTGGTCGCGCTGCGGCCGACCCTGGAGGACGTCACGCTGAAGATGCCGCGCGGTGCCCAGGTCGTGTACCGCAAGGACCAGGCGATGATCGTCGCGCTCGGCGACGTCCGCCCCGGGTGCACGGTGGTCGAGGCGGGAGCAGGGTCGGGCGCGTTGAGCCTGGCGCTGCTCAGCGCGGTCGGTCACGAGGGCCGTGTCGTCTCCTACGAGCGGCGAGCCGACCACCTGGCGTACGCCCGCCGCAACGTCACCGACGTCCTCGGAGGGATGCCGGACAACTGGGAGTTGCACGAGGGCGACCTCGGCGACGCGCTGCCGGGTCTCGCGTGCGACCGGCTGGTGCTCGACGTCCTCGAACCGTGGGAGCCGGTGAAGGCCGGGGCGGACGCGCTGCGCCCCGGCGGTGTCCTGGTCGCCTACACGCCGACCGTCACCCAGGTGATGCGCCTGGTGGACACGCTGCAGGCGGACGGACGCTACGGGCTGGTGCAGACGACCGAGACCCTGGTGCGGGGGTGGACGGTGGAGGGCCTCGTGGTGCGGCCCGACCACCGCATGGTCGCCCACACCGGCTTCCTGACGGTCGCGCGACGGGTGGTGCCATCCCCCTAGCAGGGCAGGACCCGGCCGGGCGCGGATCGGCTCATCCGGTGGCGCCCGTGATCCTGGCCATATACTCGATGTCCATCGACCGTCGGCGCCAAGGGAGGTCCCGTGACCGAGCGCCCGACTCCCGGCCGTGATCCGAACCGTCGGCGTGGACGGCCGAGCGGTGAGGGGGAGCTGGCACCCGAGCTGTTCCGCGGTTCCATCGACGACCACGACGAGCTGCAGGCGGAGGTCAAGTTCCTGCGCGAGGAGGTCGAGCTCCTCCGCCGCCGGCTGGAGACCAGCCCCGCCCGCATCCGGCTGCTGGAGGAGCGTGTCCTGGAGACGAAGGGCCAGCTGCAGGGGGCCATGAACCAGAACGCCAAGCTGGCGGAGACCCTGCGGGCTGCTCGCGAGCAGCTGGCGGCGCTGCGCGAGGAGATCGAGAAGCTCACCTCGCCGCCCCAGTCGTACGCCTCCTTCCTCCAGTCGTACGAGGACGGCACGCTCGACATCTCCTCGCAGGGCCGCAAGCTGCGCGTCAACCTGGGGCCCGAGCTCGATGTCGAGGATCTGCGCCCCGGGCAGGAGGTCCTGCTCAACGAGGCCATGAACGTGGTCGGCTTGAGCGAGTTCGAGGACGCCGGGGAGGTGATGCTCGTCTCGGAGCTGCTCGGCGACGGCCGGGTGCTGGTCGTGGGCCAGGGTGACGAGGAGCAGGTGGTGCGCCTCGCCGACCCCCTGCTGGAGCAGCCGCTCAAGGCGGGTGACTCGGTGCTGGTCGACGCCCGCTCGCACTACGCGCTGGAGATCGTGCCGAAGGCCGAGGTGGAGCAGCTGGTCCTGGAGGAGGTCCCCGACATCACCTACGAGCAGATCGGCGGTCTCAAGGAGCAGGTGGAGGCGATCCGCGACGCGGTGGAGCTGCCCTACCTGCACGCCGAGCTGTTCGCTGAGCACGAGCTGAAGCCGCCCAAGGGCATCCTGCTGTACGGGCCGCCCGGCTGCGGCAAGACGCTGATCGCCAAGGCGGTGGCCAACTCGCTGGCCAAGCGCGTGGCCGAGAAGACCGGCGACGCCGACGCGCGCAGCTACTTCCTCAACGTCAAGGGCCCGGAGCTGCTCAACAAGTACGTCGGCGAGACGGAACGTCAGATCCGACTGATCTTCCAACGTGCGCGCGAGAAGTCCGCCGAGGGGTACCCGGTCATCGTGTTCTTCGACGAGATGGACTCGCTGTTCCGTACTCGCGGCTCGGGGGTGTCCTCGGACGTGGAGAACACGATCGTCCCTCAGCTCCTGGCGGAGATCGACGGGGTGGAGAGCCTCAAGGACGTCGTGGTGATCGGGGCGTCCAACCGCGAGGACATGATCGACCCGGCGATCCTGCGACCGGGCCGCCTGGACGTGAAGATCAAGATCGAGCGACCCGACCAGGACGCGGCCCGCGAGATCTTCTCGATCTACCTCCACGAGGGGCTCCCGCTGCACGATGAGGAGCTGCGCAAGCACGGTGACGACCGTGTGGCGGCGGTGCGGACCATGATCGATGCCACGGTCCACAAGATGTACGCCGAGGACGACGACAACCGCTTCCTGGAGGTCACCTACGCCAACGGTGAGAAGGAGGTGCTCTACTTCAAGGACTTCAACTCGGGCGCGATGGTCCAGAACGTGGTCGACCGGGCCAAGAAGTACGCCATCAAGCGCCTGATCGCCCAGCGTGAGCGTGGCCTCAAGCTCGAGGACCTCATCAGCGCCATCCGTGACGAGTGGCGCGAGAACGAGGACCTGCCCAACACCACCAACCCCGACGACTGGGCCCGCATCTCCGGGAAGAAGGGCGAGCGGATCGTTTACGTGCGCACGTTGATCAGCGGTGCGGAGCAGCCCGGCAAGGCGATCGAGAACGTCAACGCGGGGCAGTACCTGTAGTGACTGCCCGGGGACGAGCGCCAACGAGGGGGCCGGGTGGGACTGCCCGGGGACGAGCGCCAGCGAGGGGCTTGGGTGGGACTCCTTAAGTACGTCGGCACCGAGACCGAGTTCGGGATCACCGTCCAGGGCCAGACAGACGTGAACCCGGTGCTGGCCTCGTCGCTGGTCGTGTCGGCGTACCAGCCGTCCGCCCGCCACCAGGTCAAGTGGGACCACTCCGACGAGCACCCGCTGCGCGACGCACGGGGGTACGAGGAACCTTCGCCGCACGAGGCCCCGACCGAGGAGGACCTCGGGCTGGCCAACACGGTCCTGACCAACGGCGCGCGGTTCTACGTCGACCACGCCCACCCGGAGTACTCGACGCCGGAGTGCAGCAACCCTCGGGATCTGGTCGTGTGGGACAAGGCGGGGGAGCGGATCCTGGCGGTGGCGGCGGAGCGCGCCGCTGTGTCGCTCCCCGAGGGCGCGCGGGTCCTGATCCACAAGAACAACACCGACGGCAAGGGTGCGGCGTACGGCACCCACGAGAACTACCTGGTCGACCGGGCGGTGCCGTTCCCGACCCTCGTCAAGCAACTCACCCCGTTCTTCGTCTCGCGGCTGGTCTACGTCGGTGCCGGCCGGCTCGGCAACGAGTTCGGCGACCCCGAAGTGGTCTTCCAACTGTCGCAGCGGGCGGACTTCTTCGAGGTCGAGGTGGGTCTGGAGACCACCCTGAAGCGGCCGATCATCAACACGCGTGACGAGCCGCACGCCGACCCCGAGCGCTTCCGCCGGCTGCACGTCATCAACGGCGACGCGACGCTGTGCGAGGTCGCGACCTTCCTGAAGGTGGGGACCACCGCGCTGCTGCTGGCGATGATCGAGGACGGGGCGGCCCCGGATCCACCGGAGCTGGCCAAACCCGTCAGCGCCTTCCACGCGATCAGCCACGACCCCACCTGCCGCCAGACGGTCATGCTCAAGGACGGGCGTCGCACCACCCCCCTGGAGCTGCAGTGGCACTACCTCGAGGCGGTCAAGCGCTACTGCAAGGACCACGACCTGCAGCCGGTCCAGGCCGAGGTGCTGCAGCGCTGGGAGGCCGTGCTGACCACCGCCGAGGACGACCCGCGGCGCCTCGCCGGGCAGGTGGACTGGGCCACCAAACTGCAGCTGCTGGACCAGTACCGGGAGCGCCACCGGCTGGACTGGGACGCCGACAAGCTCAAGATGGTCGACCTGCAGTACCACGACGTCCGCCAGGACCGGGGCCTGTACAACCGGCTGGCCGCCCACGGCAGGGTCGAGCGGCTGGTCGCCGAGAGCGAGATCCGGCGGGCCATGGACCACCCGCCCGAGGACACCCGCGCCTACTTCCGGGGCCGCTGCCTGGCGAGGTTCCGCGACCGCATCGTCGCCGCCGGCTGGGACTCGCTGATCTTCGACGTCGGTCGCGAGGCCCTCCAACGTGTCCCGATGATGGACCCCGGCAAGGGCACCCGGGCGCACGTCGGCGACCTGCTGGAAGCGGCCGTGGACGCCGAGGAGCTGCTCGCCGCCCTGCAGCGCTGACCGGTGTCTCCTCGAGGGGCTGGCGCGGCCTCCTCGGCGGGCTGGCGCGGCCTCATGCGGTGTCCCGACCCTTTGGGCGCTCGCGCATGCGTGGCCTGGCACGGACTCCTCGGCGCGTGGACGCTGTCTCCGTCAAGCGTTGACGCGGGCTCCCCGCATCGGAAGGACGACCGTCTGTCGGCATCCGCGCCAGCCGCGAGCGGCACCGACCTGCGATCACGGTGCCGGTCCGCGCCGGTGGACCGTGCCATCGGGCGCAGTGAACACCGCCGTGGCGTCGGGCAGCAGCCGTACCTGCCAGCCGTGGTCGTGCACCAGGCTGTGACAGCCCCAGCAAAGGAGCACGAGGTTCGCCAGGTCGGTGGCACCGCCTGACCGCCACCAGCGGATGTGGTGGGCCTGACAGTTGGAGGACGGGGCTCCGCAGCGCCGGCAGCGGCGGTCTCGCACCACGAGGGCGTCCATCTGCTGGGCGGACGCGGACCGCTGGGTTCGTCCCAGGTCCAGCGGCACGCCCTGGGGGTCGACGAAGACCGGGGTCCAGTCGGCGTCACATCCCAGCCGTGCCGCGGTGGCGTCGCTGACCGCACCGGTGTGAGCCAGCTCCGCGACCATCGCCTCGGCGCGATCCTCGACCTGCAGACCGCCGCGCAGGTCGGGATGCGGCAGCACGAGCAGGACGTGCGGGCGGCGCTTGGCGACGGCAGGTAGGCGGTCGTGGTCGAGCGCGAGCTCGGCGAGTGTGACCAGTGCGTCGTGACGCCGCTGGTCGGCGGTGCGCCGCTGACCGGCCGGCAGGTCGGTGGGATCCGGACGCATCAGCGCGGAGATCGCCGTCTTGAGCACCTCGGACGAGACCGGGTCGAGAAGGCCGCGCAGCCCGACCATCCCGTCGCGATCCGGGTCGTCGAACCGGACGTAGCGCCGCCGTCGAGCGGCCGCCTCCTCGGCGGCGGCACGCTCCTGGTGCGCGGCGACCCGCAGCTGGCGCGCCTTGCGGGCCACGATGCCCGGATCCCAGGATTGCGCCCACTCCAGCAGGGTGCTCTCCGCCCAAGGCAGGTCGCGGACGTGCGGATCGGCCAGGGTGTCAGCGAGGATGTCGGCTGCCCGCTGGCCGATGCGACCCGCGTCGAACGCCGCCTGGACGGCCGGCCGCTCCTCCAGCTGGCGCGCGGTGTGGACCTGGCGGTCCGCATCCCCGGCGGACTGGCGGAGCGCGCCGCGCACCCACTGCGCGGTCGGGGCTGACCCGTCGGACCGCGGGCGGCGCTGGTCGAAGGCGTTGAGGCAGCGAGCGCGGTAGCCAGCGAGCCGGTCGATGAGCGTCTGGACCGCCTTCAGCACACCGCCGAGCTCGTCGGGGTGGAGCTGACGAGGGTCCTGGGCGACGAGACCGTCCACCGCCTCCACGAGCTCTGCCACCCGAGGCTGCAGCCGGGTCGGGCCGGGCAGCTCCCTGAGGACGGACATCCGCGACCTCCTTCCGGGGTCTCCCGCTCCCTACCGAACGTCGTCACCGAACGTGGGTTCGGACAGACCGTACCTGGGAGGTGCGACACGGCGGGACCGATCCGCGCCGTGCTGGGGAAAGATGGTGTTCCGGATCGTCAGCCGAGGCATGGCGGGCCTGCCGGGCGTCAGCCCGGCCAGCGGCGCGCCATCCTCCCACCCGCAGATGGCGGCGTCAGCGCCCCGATCACCGTGGACAGTCCCCGTCCACGGGAGCGGCCTCGCACCGACCGCGCTCCGCACGGACCGCGCCCTGCACCATGCGCTCGCACGGACCGCCCCGCACCGACCTCACCAGCCGGGAGGGCGGGATCCCGCTCCATCCCGGGGTGGGGTGATCCGATGGACCCTGGGAGAGGATGGGGATCCGGATGGTCAGCCGGAGCATCTGCTCGAGCTCCCAACCCATCCAGGGTCCGGCATGGCGGGCTGCCCGGCGTCAACCCGGTCAGTGGCGCGCCATCTTCCCACCCGCAGATGGCGGGGTCAGCCGCCCCGATCACTGTGGAGAACGTGCACTCCCGTGACTGCACCTGCGTTGCGCGGGTACATTGAGCCCTCGGCGGTTGGGAGGACCCGATGAGCGACAGCGGCCAGAGTCAGCGGCGCGCCCGCACGCGCGAGGCCGACGAGGTCGAGGCCCCCGAGACCACCGAGACGACCGCCGACGAACTGCTCGAGGACGTCGACGAGCTGCTCGACGAGATCGACGAGGTCCTCGAGGAGAACGCCGAGGAGTTCATCAAGAACTACGTGCAGAAGGGCGGTCAGTAGGGTCCGACCCACCGGCCGCCACCGCCACCGGTGAGCGATCCGCGACGGAGATGCTGGAGGGACGGGTCCGTAGCGAGCCGGTCGGCTGGGCCACGATCCTGCACGTGCCGGCGGTCCGCCGTGGGGGACCGCGCACGTGACGCGAGGACCCGCGACGATGGTTCCCTACGTGGCCTTCCTCCGGGGGATCAACCTCGGTGGGCGCAACGTGACGAACGATCGCCTGCGTGCGCTGCTCGAGGAGGCCGGGTTCGACCACGTCCGGACGTTCCTCAGCAGCGGCAACGTCATCTTCCACAGCGGCGAGATCGACGCCGCAGGCCTGGAGACCCGCATAGAGTCCCGGCTGGCTGAGGGCCTCGGCTACCCCGTGGCCACCTTCGTCAGGGACGGCGAGCACCTGGTCGAGGTGGCACGCCACGAACCCTTCCCCGACGATCCGCCCCTGGGCGGGAAGCTGCACATCGGCTTCCTCCGCGAGCAGCTCGGTCGGGCCACGCAGGACCAGGTGGCCGCGCTCGCCAACAAGACCGATCGGGTGGCGTTCCACGGCCGAGAGCTGTACTGGCACGTCGCCGGGCGGTTCATGGACTCTGCCCTCAGCGGCGGGGCGGTCGCCAGGTTGCTCGGCGATCGGTGGACACTGCGGACGGCGAACACCGTGCGGCGGATCGCTCGGAAGCTGGCGGAGCGGCCGAGCGGGTGACCGCGGCCCGGCGCGCGGGCGCTCACCCGTGTCCCGGCGGTCAGCGCCAGCGGATCACCTGCACGACGTTGGAGAAGTCGTCCGTCCACACCGGTTCCTCCCCGGGTTCGGTGACGAGACGACGCCAGCGCGGATCGCGGATCAGGGGGGCGAGACTCTGGTGATCCTCGGCGAGCGCCACCCACGTGACCTCGCCGAGCCCGGCGTCGAAGACGTCGCTGCGCACGACCCCGGAGAGGTCCTGCCGGGTCGCGATGGCTGCCAGGACGGGCTCCAGGTCCATGTGGCGGTTGCTGACGTGGAACACGAGGACGCCGTCCGGCCGGAGCTTGGAGCGGTACAGGTCGACCGCCTCAGCGGTCACGAGGTGCACCGGGATGGCGTCAGAGCTGAAGCCGTCGATGACGATGATCCCGAAGTGGTCGTCCGGAGCATCGCGGAGCGACAGACGCCCGTCGCCGAGCACGACCTCGATCTCGGCGGCACTGTCACGCAGGTAGGTGAACAGCTCGGGGTCGGTGGCGATGTCGACGATCGCCTGGTCGATCTCGTAGAAGGTCAAGGTCTGCCCCGACCGCCCGAAGGCCGCCAGTGCCCCGGTGCCCAGTCCCACGAGCGCGACCTGGTCGGCGAGGGGCCGATGTCCGTACTCCTCGAACACGTCGCCCACAGGGCCTCTGCGGTCGTAGTAGCTCTTGGGCAGGGCGCTGTGGTCGGGGCGGCGGTCCTGCCAGCCGTGGATGGTGGTGCCGTGGACGAGCAGGCGCCGGTCGCCCTGCGCCTCGACCCGCGCCACCCCGAAGAAGGTCCGTTCGGCGTGCAGCACATCGGTGCCGAGCGGCACCGCGCTCGCCAGCACCAGCGCGATCCCGATCGTGAACCCCAGCGGTCGCCGACGCGCGACGCGCGCCACCGCCGCTCGGGCACCGAGCGACACCCCGACGAGAACGATCGCGGCCATGGCGCCCAACCGCACGACCACCTGCTGGAGGAGCAGGAGGACGCCGACCACCGCCTGCGCCTCGAACAGGCGCTGCGACAGTGGTCGTGATCGGGACGCCACCCGGTTGGCGTGCCTGCCGAGCAGCACGAGCGTCGACGCGACGATCACCAGCGGGTACTCGAGGACCTGCTCGAAGACGACCGGCGCGACCAGGGCGTTGAACAGTCCACCGAGCGCCCCGCCGACCGACACGAGCAGGTAGAAGTGCGTCAGTCGGGCCGGGTGCGGGCGGTCGGCCGCCAGCCTGCCGTGTGCGCCCAGTGCCACGGTCGTGAACATCAGCAGGTGCAGCCCGATCTCGAGTCCGGGGGGGATCGGGACCTCGGTCACCATGGCGATCGCCACCGCCAGCACCGCGGCGGGCAGCAGACGATCGGCGTGCAGCGCGAGTCGGGGGCGCGGTTGACCGAATGCGACCACGAACGTGAGCAGGTACAGCGCGAGGGGCACGACCCACAGCAGCGGGAACGCCGCGATGTCGGTCGATACGAAATGCGTCACCCCGAGCATGAGGCTCGAGGGCAGGAACGCGAGCAGCACCCAGTGCAGCTGCCGGCGCCATCCCGGGGGGCCATCCACCGGCCGCTGCGACGGTGCTGTCCCGCCGCCGCCTGCCGTCACCGTCGGCACGGTCACCGCTGTGCCCGCCCCAGCTGTCTCCACCGCAGGCGCGGGTCCTGCCGCCAGAGCGGTTGTCGGCGCCGCCGTCACCGACGCTGGGGCCCCGGCGACGGCCTCGGGGACCATCGACGCGCCGGCCCGCTCGCCCGTCGCGTCGGGCACCGTTGTCGCCGTGCCCGCGTGCCCCGTCGGCGTGGCAGGCGCGGTCGCGGCGCCGATGGGGGACCCGACCGCTGCTGCCTCCTGCGCTCCCGCTGCCCGCGCCGGGAGGTCCGTTGAGGCTGATCCTGCGCCGGTGGCGGAGGCCGACGCCGGTGTCCCCACCGGCGCGCGACGTCGGAAGAGCAGCACCACGCACGCC
>DASZZX010000259.1:0-8216 GCA_036260415.1 Nitriliruptorales bacterium | reverse complement strand
CCACCGCCCCCGACCCGACGGTCAGCGGCGTCGCGTCCCCCGACAACGTGCCCACGACGACGTCGACCACCCGATCGGTTCTCATCCCCGTCCCCCCACGGTCGCCCCGCGCGGTGCCCCAGCGCATCGACCGCGGGCACTCTAGAACACCCACCCACCTCCTGTCACCCCCAGTGGCCGTTTGGTGACGTTGAGCGGCAATAGGATGGGTGCTACGGTCGCCCGCAGCCGAACGCAGTGGGGCGGGCATGCGGGGATCGGTGACACGGTGGCGCGGGCCGGTGCTGGGGCTGCTCGCGTCGCTGTCGGCGCTCCTTCTGGTCGCCGGCGTGGTGGGTGTGGCGGCAGCCCAGCAGGGGCCGCCGCAGTACCCGCCGGGGGCTGTGGCGGTCGCCTGCGCCCAGACCGCCGCCCGGCCCGGCGATCCACCGTTCTGCCGGGTCGGCGGCTTCGCCCCGTCGAGCCAGGTGACCGTCGAGCTGCGCGGCCCGGTCGGGGGCCAGTCCGCCGGCGCCCCGCTGGCGATGCTGGCCGCCCCCTTGCTCGCCCAGGCCGCCCCGCAGACCGTCTACCGCAACGTGGTCACCGCCGACGCGGACGGGTTCGCCGCCGACGACATCAACGTGCCGCCCGGCACCACCCCTGGGGACTACGAGCTCACCTTCAGCGGCGTCGACCCGGCCGGCGCCCCGCGCGTCGCCACGACGCAGGTCGAAGTGCTGCCCGCCGTCGCGCAACAGGGCGGGCGAGGTCTGTCGTCGACCGGCGCGATGGTGACCAACGCCCTGCTGGTGGGGGCGGCTGCGGTCGTCGTCGGAGGCGGGCTGCTGGTCGCGACGCGCCGACGCGGCCGCCGACGCGAGAGCGAGCCGGTCGGCTGAGCCGCCGGGGCGCCGGACGCCGTTGCCTGGGTCCCCAGGCCCCGCCGCTCGCTCGTCGCCGGACCCGCACGCCCGCCGCTAGCCACTCGTCGCCGGACCGCGCGCCCGCCGCTAGCCACTCGTCGCCGGACCGCACGCCCGCCGCTAGCCGCTCGTCGCCCGACCCGCACGCCCCGGCGCTAGCCGCTCGTCGCCGGACCCGCACGCCCCACCGGGTAGCCTCCAGCCTCCATGCCCGAGCCTCCTCCGCGGCGACGCACGCGTCGTCAAACGATCCGTCGCCGTCGCCGCCTGCTCGCGGCTTGCGCGACCGTGGTCGGGCTGGCCGCCGTGGCCGCGGCGGTCCTGGTCCGTGACGCGCTCACCACCCGTGCGGAGCTCGAGGACGCCCGGGTCGAGTTCACCGCGGCGCAGGCCGCCGTCGCCGACGGTGACGTGGACGCGGCCGGCGAACGCCTCGCCGCCGCCCGCACGGCGATCAACGCCGCCACGGTCCGCACCAACCGGCTGCTGTGGCAGGCAGGCGAACTGGTCCCGCTGGCGGGCCGTTCCCTGCGGGTGGTCGGTGCGGTGGTGGAGGTGGCGGACGCGGCGGCCCACGCCGGCCGGCAGGTGATCCACCGGACCGGCGCGCTGCTGGGCCCCGGGGGCGAGCTCGCGTTGGAGGTCAGCGACGGGCAGGTGCGGCTCGCGCCGTTGCGGCAGGCCGCCGCCGCCCTCGGCGAGGTGGACCTGGGCCCGCTCACGCGTGCCCGCGAGGAACTAGCCGACACCCCGGCGAGCCTCCTGCCGACGCGTGTCCGTGATGGTCGTCGGGAGGCCCTGGACCTCTCGGCCCGGGTGCTGGCGACGGTCTCGCGCGCCGAGCGGCTGACCGCCGCGCTGCCGCCGTTCCTCGGCTCCGACGGGCCGCGCCGCTACTTCCTCGCCATGCAGAACAACGCTGAGCTGCGCGGCACCGGCGGGCTCATCGGCTTCTATGCGGTGCTGACCGTGGAGGACGGCGCGTTCACCCTCTCCGAGCCGCAGGTGTACGGCGTGCTCGACCGTGCTCCGGAAGACCCCGAGGAGGACTACGCCCCGGTGCAGGCATCCGACGCGTTCGAGCGTCGCTACGGTCACACCGGCGCGGCCGGCTTCTTCGCCAACGTCAACCTCGACCCCGACCTGCCGACCACCGCCCGGGTGCTGCTCGACCTGTACGCCAAGCGCACCGGCCAGCAGCTCGACGGTGTGATCGCGGTCGACCCGATCGGGCTGTCGGCCGTGCTCGCGGAGGTCGGCGCGGTCACCCTTCCCCCCGAGGTCGCCGACCCGTCCGGGAGCATCCCGAACCCGCTGCCCGCCGACCAGCTGGCGCGGGCCACCATGGTGGACGTCTACGACGTGTTCGGCGGCAATTCTCCCGAGCGCAAGAACTACCTGCGGGGGCTGGCAACGGCGTCGTTCGAGCGGCTGTTCGCCGGCGGCTGGGACGCGGTGGCGGTGGCGCGCCGACTGGCGACCGCCGCCAGCTCCGGCCACCTGCAGCTGTTCAGCGAGCATGACACCGAGCAGGACGCCTTCCGGGCGCTGGGCATCGGCGGGGCGCTGGGCGTCGCACCACCCGGCCAGCGGGGATCGCACGGCGAACGCGATCTGCTGGCCGTCACGGCCAACAACGCCGGCGGCAACAAGATGGACGTCCACGTCGGTCATCGCATCGGGGGTGAGATCCGCCTGACCGCGCCCGACGGCGACCAGGTGCAGCGGCAGGCCACACTGGGGGTGGCCGTCGACAACCCGCTGGCCACCGACGGGCACGACCCCTACATCGTCGGCAACTGCCTGATCACCGGTGGGGCCGACGGCTGTTACGACGGGCCGCCGGGCCTCAACCGCACGTGGTTCACGGTGTGGGCGCCCGAGCCGGCGACGGCGCTGGGCGCCCGCGACGCCGACGGCGACCGGCTGCTGGTCGGGCTGGGGCGCATCCACGGGCAGCTGGCCGTGGACCACTTCCTGGAGACCCCGGCACGGTCACGCAACCACTTCGTGGTGGACCTGGCCGGTTCCGCCCCGATCGGCCGCGAGGGGGCCGACCTGGTGTACCGCCTGACCCTCTGGCGGCAGGCCAAGGCCGTCCCCGACCGCCTCGAGCTCACCGTCGTCGCCCCCGACGGCTGGGACGTCGCTGGCGCGGCCGTGGACGGCGGCGGCGCCGGCAGCGGGATGGGCCTCTACGGCGAACCCGGACCGCCGGTGGCCGCCGCG
Organism: Nitriliruptorales bacterium; assembly: GCA_036260415.1. GTDB lineage: Bacteria > Actinomycetota > Nitriliruptoria > Nitriliruptorales > JAHWKO01 > DASZZX01. The sequence goes on along the minus strand of DASZZX010000259.1, from coordinate 5,082 downwards.
GTGCACGACGACCGGGTGCGGCTGACCGGCGACGCCAACGCCCACGTGACCGTCACGGTGCGCTTCACCCGGTCGGTGGTCGACCGCGTGTGGGACTGGCTGCACAGCCCCGCGATCTGAGCCGTCGCATCCGGTGGATCGCGGGGCGGCGGCTGGGGACGGCCCGCTCCCACCGCCCCAGCGTCAGTCGCTGCTCCGGCGGCGGACGACCCCCGCCGACGCGGCGGCCAGCAGCAGCGCCCCGACCACCGCGATCGCCAGGACCTGCCACACAGTCAGACCGCCCTGAGGGGTGTTCTCGACGCCCGCGGGTCGCCTGCTCAGGACGTACGCGTCGGTCCGTTCCTGCCCTTCCGCGTCGGTGCCGCTGGCCAGCACCTCCACGCCGCCCTCCGGGATCTCCTCCGGTGCGACGATCTCGGCGGCGAAGGTGCCGTCAGGCTGCACCGTGGCGGTACCGACCGCGCGCGGTTGGGCGCTGTCGCTGCGTGTGATGTAGACGCGGGTCCCCGGACCCCAGTTCGACCCGACGATCCGCACGGTGGCACCCGGCGTGGTCACCAGGATGGCGACGGGGCGCGACTCCGGGGGAGGGTACGGCTGAGCTCCGGCCGTGCCCGGCAGTAGCTGCGCCGCCAGCGTCGTCACCACGGCCGTGCCCGCCAGCAGCACCACCGTCCGCGTCGCCGCCACCACCGTCGTGAGGATCCGCCTCATGACCTTCCCGCCCTCCGTCGTCGGTGGCGTGCCGCTGGGGCCGCCCTTGCGCTGACCGCCGCGATGGTGGTGATCCGTCACGAGGACGCCGCTGCCTGGAGCACCGCGTCGCACACCGCGGCCGGGCCGCCCAGGGCGACCACCCTGTCGGGCGCCACCCGGCTGATCTCGGCGCGCACGTCGGCCGGGAACGGCTCGTCGGGCGGGGCGATGCACTGGGGCACCAGCAGGATCGGACCGCCGGTCAGCACGCCACCGACCACCGCGTCGGCGAACAGGTCGGCGCGTGTGATGTGTACCTGGGCGGCGGTGGCCGGGAACTGGAAGCGGCTGATCTCCAGCGCGGTCTGGACCCGCCCGGGACCGGCCAGCCTTCCGATGGGGCGGCTCTCGGCGGCCTCGTTGAGCACCTGGTCGCAGATGGCGGCGGTCCCGCCGAGCGCGATGACCTGCTGTGGGTGCAGTCGGTCGACCTCCGCCTCAACCTGGTCGTTGACGTCGGCGGTGCACGGGTCGACCAGCAGGATCGGTCCACTGGTGAGCACGCCCCCCGCCACCGCGTCGGCGAACAGGTCGGCGCGGGCGAGAAACGCGAACGTGACCTCGCCGGCTCGGGCGAACTGCCGCCGGGAGATCTGCACGGAGGTCTCGATCCGGGTGGCGCCCGCCACCCGTCCGGTCGGTCGCCCCTGCGCGGCGTCCGCCAGCACCTGATCGCAGATCGCGACCGTGCCCCCGAGGGTGAGCACGCGGGCAGGGCTCAGACGGGTCACCTCCGACCTGATGAACTCGGGCACGGCGCCGCACCGGGGGACCAGCAGGATCGGCCCGTCGGTCAGCACGCCGCCGGCGACCGCGTCGGCGAACAGGTCCTGGCGCGCGAGGTAGACCGTGGCCACCTGGCCGGACGGGAATCGCGCCTGTGAGATCCTCACCGACGTCTCCATGCGCTCACGGCCGGCGTAGCGGTCGGTGCTGCGGCCCTGCTTGGTCACGGGCTCGGCGGTGAACGCACCGTTGTCGGGGGCGGTGTCGGTGAACATCGCGCCACCCGAGCCGCCCCCGGGAGCGGTGTCGTAGTAGGTGGCGACGCTGACCCTGACCGAGGTCGCGTCACCGATGCAGGCCGGGCGGATGTCGGCGGCCACGTACACCCCGGTGTGCTCGCCGGTGGCCACGCAGGTCTGCTGGGCCGCGGTCCCGCGGATGTCGCTCACCAGCGCCTCGAGGTTGCCGTCGCGGTCGAGGCTGAAGTCCACGTAGAAGTCGCTGTCGTCGCCCCCGTCGGTGTCGAGGAACCAGCCAACGAAGGTGGCGCCCCGCCAGTTGGGGTCCGTCTCGGGGTCGGTCGGTGCCTCGACGGCCACGGTCAGGCTGAGCGAGGGTCCGAAGTTCACGCAGTGGCGTCGGATGTCCGCGCGCGGCTCGTCCTCTGGCGGCGTGGCCTGGGGGTCCGCGGGCGACTCGCCGCTGGCGGTGTGCTGGGTGTCGCCCTCCGGGTCGGTGAAGCACGCGCTCGTGCCGGGCTGCTGCTCGGGGGTCAACTCCCCGGCGGACGCCGGCGTGACGAGCAGGAGGCCGGCGGCGGCCGCGACCGCCGAGGTTGGCCAGCGCATGCGTGCGTGACGTCGGTACGGAGACGACATGCCCCACCCCCCCTGGTCGTGCCCGGCGGGCACCCTAGGCGCCGACGATCAGTGGCGTAAAGTGGCAGCTACGCCACTATCCGTTGGCTGCGGCGACGGACCGTGGCGTCCCGGCTACGCTGACGCGGTCACCGCGGGCGACGGCCGGGGGGTCGATGGAGCTGCAGCCGACGGACGACACGCTCGACCTGCGCGACTACCTGGCCGTCGTGCGGCGCCAGGCCACCCTGATCGGCATCACCGTGGCCCTGGTGGTCACGGCCGCTATGGCCGGCACGGTCGTGCAGACGCCCGTGTTCGAGTCCACGGTCGAAGTGGTGGTGGAGCCGCTCGGCTCCGCCGACGAGCGATCCGCGCTGGAGCAGGCGCTGCTCGGTCAGACCGAGCTGGAGACGCAACGCAAGCTGGCGACCAGCGTCCCGGTCGCCGAGCGGGTGATCGCCGAGCTGGAGCTGGACACCAGCGCCGAGGAGTTGCTGAAGCGCGTCCGGGTCGACCTGGTGAGCGAGACGCAGATCCTCGATATCACCGTCGAGCACACCGACCCGGAGCGAGCCGCGCAGGTCGCCCAGGGCTTCGCCGACGCCTACCTCACCGACCGTCGCCAGGAGGGGCTGGGGCGCGTGCTGGAGGCCACCCGCGCCCTGGAGGAGCGCGCCCGGACGCTGCGAGAGCGGATCGACGAGCTCGCGAAGCAGATCGACGCGGCCGAATCCGCCCACGCCGAGGCCCCGCCCGATGCGGGCGCGACCCAGGCCCAGCCCGATGCGGGTGACAACGCCGATGCGCGCGCTGCGGGCGACACCTCCGACCCGGGCGATGCAGGCGACATCGCGGCCACGCCCGATGGGGGCGACACGGCGGCCAGCGACCTGGATGTCCTGCAGTCCGAGCGCGACAGCCTCCTGACCCAGCTGGGCCAGGTCACCGCCCAGGCGACCGCACTCGAGTCCACCGACGAGTTCGTCCGCGGCGGCGGGCGCATCATCGTGCCGGCCACGGTGCCGGAGGAGCCCAGCTCCCCCAAGCCGCTGCGTAACGGTGTCCTCGCGGTGGTGCTCGGTGTCATGCTGGGCGTGGCCTTCGCCTTCCTCCGCGATCACCTGGACGACGCGATCCGCTCCGACGAGGACGCGGCCCGGGCGTCGGGGCGCCCGGTGATCGGCCGGATCCCCCACGCTCCGGATGCACAGCGTGCGGGGCGGCTCATCTCGGTGCTCGACCCCTGGTCGCCGGCGGCCGAGGCGTACCGGACCCTGCGCTCCAACGTCCGTTTCATCGCCGCGGGCGGCCGGGCCGACCGGGAGGCCGCGGGGCGCCGCCGCGGCACGTCGTTGGCGATCACCAGCGCCGCCGCCGTGGAGGGCAAGACCACGACCGCCGCCAACCTCGCCGTGCAGGCGGCTCGCACCGGCACTCGTGTCCTGCTGGTGGATGCGGACCTCCGGCGCCCCAACGCCCACAGCACCTTCGGGGTGGATCCCGCGCCCGGGCTGTCCGATCTCCTGGTGGGGACCGTCGAGCTGCGCGACGTCATCGTGGACGTGGGGGTGCCGAACCTGCGGCTGATGCCCGCCGGCAACCTTCCCCCCAACCCGGCTGAGCTGCTGGCCTCACCGGTCATGGCTGGCCTGCGACGGCAGCTGGAGGAGCTGGCGGAGCTGGTGATCTACGACACCCCGCCGGTCCTGACCGTGGCGGACGCCCTCGAGGTGGCCCCCGCGGCCGCGCACACCTTGCTGGTGGTCGACGCGCGCGGCTCGGGCCGTCGCACCGTGCGGGCGGCCGTGGAACGCCTCGGGGCTGTCGGGGCGTCGGTCGACGGCTGCGTCCTCAACAACCTCGACGTGGGCGACACCTACTACGGCTACTACGACGACGGCGTGCGGCGGACGCTGCAACCCGAGCCGGTGCCGCATCGGGGCGCCGAGTCTCCGGAGCGCGGCACGCGCTCCCGGCGCGCCGACGTGCGCCAGCCGGCCGAGCCGGTCCACACGGAGCAGCCGAGCCGCGGGCCATCTGATGTGGGTGCCCCGGCCGTCGCGCCGGCGCGCGCCCAGGAGCCGGGCCACCAGCCATCGGATGCGGGCGCCTCGGACGTCGAGGCGGCACTGGCACCGACGGGCGACGGAGGATCACAGCCGGCGATCGGTCCTCCGCCGGTCGACTCGCCGTTGTTCGCCGGCAACGGGCACGCACGTCGTCCGGCCTCCGACCCGGTCCCCAGCGAACGGGACGACACCCCCTAGCGACATCGCGGAGGGTCGGGGAGGGGGCTCTGCCGCATCCCCCAGGTCCCCACCGCCTCGACGAGCGGTATCCCGCCACTTCCCGGGGTGAGGTCAGCGGCCGCTCATCCGGGTGGTGGAGGACCTTGACAACCGCGGTCCGCAGCGACCGGGTGACCTACCCTGCCTCGACCGGCAGGAACCCAGGGAGGGAACACAGCGTGTCCGTGGACGCGATCGTCACGCTGGCCGTGCTGGCGGTCGTGGTGGTCGCGCTCGCCCGGGAGCTGGTCTCGCCCGTGACCGGCATCATGGGGGCGCTCGTGGTCCTCCTGCTCGCCGGGGTGGTGGACGCCCAGCGTGCCTTCGCGGGGTTCTCGAACCCGGCGACCATCACGGTGGCCGCTCTCCTGGTCGTGGCTCGCGCGGTCCAGGACACCGGCGGGATCGACATGCTGCTCGGCCGCGTCCTGGACCAGCACGGTTCGGAC
>DASZZX010000258.1:0-5029 GCA_036260415.1 Nitriliruptorales bacterium | reverse complement strand
TGGAGCGGTCCACACCCCACTTGTCGGCGATCTCGCGCTGGGTGCCCTGGCCCGAGATCACCTCGCACCACACCTGGTACTTCTCCGACGGGGTCAGCAGCCGCCGACGGCGACGCTTCCCCACGTTCTGTTGCTCTGCCGTGCTGTCCACCTCCGGTGGTCCTCACGGACCTGCCGTTGGTGGGGAGTTTTCCATCCCGTTTTCCGTCACGAACCCAGACGCGGAACAGCTGCCCTCCAGGCCACCCGCTCGGTCGGCTCGACAACCACTGCCTGGCCTTGTGCGACCGTAGGACGTCGACCGTCCGCCGGTCCAAGTGAATCGTCCGCGCCGGCGAGGAGCTCTTGTGCTCCTCGAGCAGCAAGAAGGCGCCGTCCTCGCCGTCGACGACGGTCTGGCGGATCTGCACGCGGGAGGCGTCGAGGTCCACGTCGGACCATCGCACGCCGAGCAGCTCGGAGCGGCGGACGCCGGTGCTGGCCTCGAACAACCAGGTCGCGTGGAGCCGATCACCCGCGGTCCATTCAGGGAAGCGTCGCAACTCCTCGCCGCTCCGGGTCCGCATGCGCCGGCGCCAGGCGGCCTCTCGACCCTGGCCGGTGGACGTCGGAGCACAGCCATCAGGGACGCTCGGGAAACATTCGGGGTGTCTCACCGATGTCAGTCCTCACTCCAGGAGGAAGCATTAGGACATGCACGAAGAGTATCGGTCGGCTGCTGCGCGACCCGGCTGGCACGAACGGCCGAAGGCGTCCACGCGGCCGTGCCGGGTCGGCAGGTGCCAGCGTCCAGTAAGCGCTTGCCGCCGTACCGATTTGGGAGTCAAATGCCCACATGGGGCGGCTGGTAGTGTCGGGGTGGGACGCCACCAAGGCGACGGTCGCGCGTGGCCGAGAACGGGTCCCGCATGCGCCTGGTAGTCGACGTCGATCCATACGCTCGGCCGATCACGGGCTCGCTCACCGACCCACACGGTGCCCGACACGACTTCGTCGGCCTGTTAGAGCTGCTTTCCCTCATCGAGGCGCTGTCGGTCGACCCGGGGCTTCCTGCACATGTCGAGGGGGCGGTGCCGGAGTAGGTAGCGCGCCAGGGACCGTCCCGTGACGTCCGCGCCTGAGCTGCTGGAACGTGACGACGAGCTCGCACGGCTGGAGCTCGTCGTCGCTCGTGCCGCCGAAGACAGGGGCGGGGTCGCCGTCGTGGAAGGCAACCCGGGCATCGGCAAGACGAGCCTCCTCAAAGCCACGACGCGCTCTGCGCACGGCCGAGGTTTCCGTGTCCTGAGGGCCCGCGGTGGGGAGTTCGAGACGGCGTTCTCCTACGGGGTCACGCGCCAGCTGTTCGAGCGCTCCATCCGTGAGGCTTCCGGGCAGGAACCCAACGACCTCCTTGCAGGCCCCGCGAAGGTGGCGGCCGGCGTCCTGACCCTCGAAAGCCACCATTCCACGGATCCCTCGGTCGTCGACCACGGCCTGTACTGGCTGGCCGTGAACCTCACCGCGCGCGGACCGCTGATCTTGTGCGTCGACGATGCCCACTGGGCCGACGAGTCGTCGCTGCGCTTCCTCCTCTATCTGGTGCGGCGGCTTGAGGGCCTGCCCGTCGCGGTCGTCATCGCGGCGCGGCCAGATCCCCCCGATCCCGGCGCGCGACTGCTCGGCGCCCTCAAGGACGAGCACGGCGTCGAGGTGGTCGAACCGGCGCTGCTGAGCGAGACGGCGAGCACCGAGCTCGTGGTTCGAGCACTGGGTCCCGGCGCTGACCCCGACTTCTGTCATGCGTGCCATGAGATGAGCGGCGGGAACCCATTCATGCTCACTGAGCTGCTGCGAACCCTCTGTGAAGAGGGTGTCGTGGCGACGGCCGCCAGGTCGGAACGGGTGCGCCGTCTTGCGCCCCGGACGGTCGCCCGCAGCGTCATCGTGCGGCTCGCCGGCTTGTCGCCGGCCGCGCGGGAGCTTGCGAAAGCCGTCGCGGTCCTGGGGGGAGAAACCGAGATTCGTCACGCGGCGACGCTTGCGGGACTGATGAGGCGGCAGGCCCATGAAGCGGCCGAGGAACTCGTCGCCGCGGCGGTCGTGGACAGCCACGGCGGCACGCTGTCTTTCCTCCACCCGATGCTGGCGGCCACCGTGTACCGCCAACTCGGCGCGTCGGCGGTCGCCGTCGCCCACCTGCGCGCCGCGCGCCTCCTCGATGCCGCAGGCGTCGCCGAGCGGGCAGCCCACCATCTGCTGCTCGCTGATCGCGCCGGCGACCCATGGCTGGTCGATCGTCTCCTCAGCGCCGCGCGAAGCGCCCCCCCGCGGCAGGCCGTCACCCTCCTGCAGCGAGCCCTCGCCGAGCCACCAGCCCCCGAGCAGCGCCCGGCCGTGCTCGTCGCCCTGGGGGAAGCCGAGGGCCTCGTTGGCAGCGGCGACGCCGTCACCCACCTCGAGGAGGCCCTCGCCGGCACCAAGGACCTCGACCTGCGTGAACGCGCAGTCCGCGCCCTGGCGCACGGCCGCATGCTGGCCGGACGCGCTGACGAGGCGGTCGCCTTGCTCGAGACCGAACTCGCCACCTTGTCGGCGTCAGACAGCGAGCGGGCGATGCGGTTGGAAGGTGAACTCGCTCAGGTCGCGGTCGGCTCCCATGGCGCCCTCCAGCGACTGGCACCGCGTTTGGGACGCGTCGCGACGACGGCTACGGGACCGGCACGTCGGGCGGCGACCGCGGCGCTCATGGTGCTGAGCTACGAGCGCGGCGACACCGACCCCACCACGCTGGCGGCCGCCGCAGAGGAGGTCGTGGCGGAGGGCTTGCTCGACGATGTCCGCTCAGGGTCGCTGGTGGTGGCCTGGATACTGTACGTGCTTGCACGCGTCGAGGCGTACGAGCGAGCGATGGCGATCTCCAGCAGGGCGTTCGCCGCCGCCCACGAGGAGGGCTCGCTGTTCCCGGCCGCACTGGCCCTGGCGTGGCGCGGCCACGTCCGGCTTCGCTGCGGTTCCCTTGCAGCGGCCCAGGCGGACCTCGAGGCCGCCCTGCGCCTGGCCGAGCCCGCCGGTGTGACGGGCCTCCTCCAGTTCGTGGTCGGCAACCTCACCGAGACACTCATGCTGCGCGGAGACGTCCAGCAGGCCAGCACCCTCCTGGCGGAGCATGGCCTCGGTCACGGGGAGCAGGCCGTGGAGGGGCATCTGCTGCTCGGACGGGCACGTCTGCACTTGGCGCAGGACCGGCCCGCTGAGGCGGCTGCCGACGCCCGCCGGGTCCTCGCGATCGCTGAGGCGCGCGGCGTGACGTGCCCGGCGATCGGGGCGCGCCCGCTGCTGGCCCGCGCGCTGCTCGCCTGCGGCGGGCGGGACGAGGCACTCGCCCTCCTCGACGCCGAACTCGACGTCGCCCTTCGCGGCCGCATCTCCGGTGAGATCGGCACCGCCCGACGCGACCGTGCCAGCCTGGCGGGCAGATCCGATGCCGTCGAGGACCTCGCCCGCGCCGCCGACGAGCTCGCCGCCACCCCCCGGCGCCTCGAACATGCGACCGCCCTCGTCGAGCTCGGGTCCGCGCTCCGCCGCGCGAAGCGCCTGGGGGAGGCTCGGGAGTCGCTCAGCCGGGCCCTCGAGACCGCCGACACGCTGGGAGCGCAGCCCCTGGCCCAGCGGGCACGCCAGGAGCTGCGCAACGCTGGCTCCCGCCCGCGCCGCAGCGCCCTGTCCGGCGTCGCTGCCCTTACCCCCTCGGAACTGCGCGTCGCTGACCTCGCCGCGGCGGGGCACTCGAACGATGCGATCGCCCAGGCGCTGTTCGTGACCCGCAAGACCGTCGAGACCCAACTGAGCGCGGCCTACCGCAAGCTCGGCATCCACGGCCGCCGGGATCTCCCGCACGCCCTAGGGGCCGCTGGCTCGTCCCCTGCGCCCAACTGATCTCAGGGACGCGAACGGGCCATGACCGAAATTTCAGGGTTGCTCCCTGATGTCGGCCCGCGAGCCCGGATGGATCGTGCGGCCTGCCTGCGTGGGCCGGGCCAGAGGGACCGGCACGGAGGGGGGCGCAGGGCGACGGGGTCAAGAGCGGGGAGACGCGAACATGGGCGGCGCGGCCGATCAGGTGTCCGTGACCCGGGCACGCTGGCTCGTGCTCGTCGGCGTCGCCGTGCTCCTCGCCTTCCTTGCCGGTCAGGCGCCGGCGATCGAGCCGCCGCCGGAGGTCGACATCGTGTGCGTCGACCGGCAGGACAACGTGCACCACGCGGTCGACGCGTCGCACTGCGAGCGCGGGGAACGGTCCTTCGACCTGCCGCAGGACCGGCCGTTCCATGTCTGCGCCGAACCCAACTTCGGCAAGCTCCGCTACGTCACCGCTCCCGACCAGTGCAGCAAAAGGGAAACGCCCTACACCGTGCCGGACAATGGACCCCAGTTCGTCTGCGCGGCGAACCGGCGCGACGGCGTGGTCCTGCCACGGGGCCAGCTGCGGCGCGTCACTGATGCCGGCGTCTGCGACCCGCGCGACGAGACCGCGTTCGTCACCCCCGCCGCACCCGTCGCCGTCGACGACGCCTACACCGCCGACGAAGACCTCCTGCTCGACGTCCCCGACCGCGGGGTCCTGGCGAACGACCAGGACCTGACCGGCGGGACGCTGCGGGCGACCCTCGTGAGGTCCGTCGACCGGGGCACGCTGGACTTCGACAGCCAGGGCTCGTTCCGCTTCGACCCCCGCGAGGTCTTCGACCAGCTCGACGAGGGTCAGCGGCAGGACGTGTCGTTCACGTACTTCACGAGCGACGACGCCCTCGACTCGGCGCCCGGCACCGCCATCGTGAGCGTCGTGGGACGCAACGACGCGCCCATCGCCCTCCCCGACGCCCACGCCGTGGACGAGGACACGGTGCTGCGCGTCGCGGCGCCCGGGGTGCTCGGCAACGACACCGACGCCGAGTCCCATCCGCTGAGCGCCGTGCTCGTCACCGCCCCCACCCGGGGACGCCTCGCCCTGGCGGCGGACGGCTCGTTCGCCTTCGATCCCGCCGGC
>DASZZX010000257.1:0-12105 GCA_036260415.1 Nitriliruptorales bacterium | reverse complement strand
CACCCTGTCGCTGGCACGGATCGCTTCCGACAGGCGCTCGTGTGCGGCGACGTGTGCTCCCGGCCAGATCACGCTGCGCACCACCTCACCGTCGACGACCGCGCCGTCACCGATCACGCTGACCCCGCCGGACGCGGCCAGGTTGGCATCGAGGTACTCCGCGTGCGCGCCACAGTCGAAGTAGGGCACGTCGCTGGCGACCAGGTCGAGCCGCCCGGCGCTGTGGTGCGGCGCCAGCACCGCGCGGTACAGGCCGTGACGCTCGGCCGGCAGGCCCCCGACCACCGCCCATGGCAGCAGCGCCGCCCCGCAGTAGCGGTACCCGTCGAAGTCGGCCCGGGCGACGTCGGCCACGCCCAGCAGCCGGACCCGCTGGTGGTCCCAACCGTCCACGAGGAGTGACAGGTCCTGCGGGTGGTAGACGTCGGCGTTGAGGACCAGCACGTCGCGCCCGGCGATCCAGCTCCGCAGCTTGCCCAGCGCCCCGGCGGTCTCGAGCGGGGACGGGTGCTCGATCGACACGTGCACGTCGCGCCCCGCCAGGTGCCGCTCGAGCTGATCCCGCCCGTGAGAGACGTTCACGGCAACGCTGTCGACCACGGGCCACAGGCGGTCCAGCGCGCGGTCGAGCAGCGTGACGTTGCCCACCGGGCACAGCGCCTTGGGACGGAGCAGCGTGAGCGGACGCAGCCGCGTCCCCGCCCCGGCTGCCAGGACCACACCGGCGAGGTCCCCGGCCAAGGTCACCCGCTGGGGGACGGCCGCGTCGACCTGCTCCAACCAGATACCTCCCGGAGCGCCACCGCACGGTACGTCGCCGCGTCACCACCCGGATCGTGCGCCGTGCGGTCACGGCAGAGCGCGATGTCTGTCTCTCTCCGGCCTGGTCAGGGGGCACGGGGTCGGTCGGGACGGCCGCAGCGGTGCTCTACGGCCTGGGCGAGGGTGGGGGCCCTTCCCCGCGGTCGGTCGGTGTGGACGGTGACGGTGACGGTGACGGTGACGGGCTGGGGCTCGGACTCGGGCTCGGGCTGGGCCGCTGGGGTCCCTGGCTCACCACGATGGTCACCTCCGACCCCTTGGGAGCGGCCTCGTTGCCGGGCGGCTCCTGGCGGATGACCCGGCCCGGGTCGACCGAGTCGGAGTACTCGTTGGCGACCAGGACCCTGAAGTCGCGTTCCTCCAGTTGGAAACGTGCGTCGGACTCCAGCTGTCCGACCACGTTGGGAACGATCTCGGTCTCCTCCCCGGCGCTGACGACCAGCGTCACCGGCGTCCGCTTGGGGATGGAGCGTCCGGCCTCCGGATCGGTGCCAATGACCCGCCCCTTCGCCACGTCTCCGCTGAAGCGCGTGACGCGCTGCGCCACCACCAGCTCGGCGTTCTTGAGCGCGGCGACCGCTTCCTCCTCCGCCATCCCGGCGACCTCCGGCACCGTCACCGGACGCACACCGCGCGAGAGGGTCAGCACCACGGTCGCGCCGTCCTGCACCTGGGTGCCCGCTTCCGGGTCCTGCGCTACGACGTGCCCCTGCGGGATCGTGTCGTGGTAGTCCTCGCGTCCGGTGCGCGGCTGCAGGCCACGCGCTTCGAGGGTCCGGTAGGCGTCCTCGACGCTGTCGCCGGTCACGCTGGGCACGGTGCGGGTGAGCGTCTCTTCACCGCCGAGCAGCGACGCCAGCAACCACAGGCCTGCGGCGACCGCGATCACCGTCAGCAGACCCAGCAGCACGTAGCTGACCGTCTGGCGTCGCCGCTCCTGTGCCGGGGTGCGGGGTGGACGCGCCCGGCCGGACAGCAGGTCGGCGTCCAGGACCGCCGTCTCGTCGGGCAGCAGCACGGCCGGGGCGGCCACCGCCCGCCCGGCGTGTGCGCGCAGCAGGTCGTCACGCAACGCACGGGCGCTGGAGTAGCGGTTGGACGGGTTCTTGGCCAGCGCCTTCATCGTGATGGCCTCGGCCGACTCCGAGACCTCGCGGTTGAGCTGACGCACCGGCCGGGGGTTCTCCTGGACGTGCTGGTAGGCGACGCCCACCGCGCTGTCGCCGCGGAACGGCTGGCGGCCAGTGAGGAGTTCGTACAGCACGACGCCCAGGGAGTACACGTCCGAGCGGGCGTCCACCGCGGCACCCTGCGCCTGCTCGGGCGACAGGTACGCGGCCGTGCCGAGCACCGCGGCGGTCTGCGTGATGGTGTCGGCGTCGATGGCGCGGGCGATGCCGAAGTCGGTGACCTTCACGCTGCCGTCGTCGGCGATGAGGATGTTGCCCGGTTTGATGTCGCGGTGGATCAGGCCGCGGTCGTGTGCGTAGGCGATGGCGGTGCACACCTCCGCGCACACCTCCAACGACCGCTGCTCGGTCAGACCGCCCCGCTCGATGACCTGTTGCAGGCTGCGCCCGCGGACCAGCTCCATGACGATGAACGGCAGGCCGTCGTGCTGGCCGGTGTCGTAGACGGCGACGATGTTGGGGTGGTTGAGCGAGGCCGCCTGCTGGGCCTCGCGCCGGAAGCGCAGCTGGAACTGCTCGTCGTGTTGGAAGCGTGACGACAGCAGCTTGACCGCGACCGTGCGGTCCAGTACCCCGTCGTGGGCGGCCCACACCTCGGCCATGCCACCCTGACCGAGCCGACGCTCGAGGCGGTAGCGCCCGGCGAGGAGGACGTCGGTTCCTGGCACGGTGGAACCACCCGGCATCGGAGGGGACCGCCCCGTTCGCGCTCGGAGCGCCGTCCACCGTACCAACGTGCGGGTCGTGGACCCAGCCGGCGACGGCTGGCCCCTGGGTTCTCCCGGCCGCTGCCGATCCCTTGTCGCCCTCGCCGGCCTGCGTTGGACGCCGGCCGATGTGCCGGCCTGTCGCGACCGCTAGTCGCTGCCCCGGCCGCGGCCGTTGCCTCCACCCCCACCGTCCTCGTTCTTGCCGTCGCCTCCGTCCTTGCCCTCGTCGTTGCCGCGGTCCTCGCCCTCGTCCTGGCGCTCCTGCGGCGGGGGGGCCGGCGGTGGCCCGCTCGACACGGTGAGTCGGACGACCGTGCCACGCTCGACGTGGACGCCCACCGCCGGTCGGGCGGTGACGACCGTGCCGGCGGGCAGCGTCGGGTGGGGGACCTCCCCGGCCGGCTCGGCGTCCAGCCCAGCCGCCCGCAGGCGGCTCGTCGCCTGGTCCAGCGGGTGGCCGGCCACCGCCGGGACGGCGACCGTGATACCCGTGTCCGTCGCGACCGCCAGGGCCGCCAGAGCGAGCAGCGCGACGAACGCGACCGCCAGGTACGGCCCCAGGCGCCGCCGCTCGCGCGGGGGCTCGCTCGCGCGGTCCCGCGCGGTCGTCGCCGACTGGAGTGGTCCGGGCGGGACGGCCGCGACCACGGGCCCGGCGGCAGGTGCAGAGGCGACGGCGTCGTCCCGGTCGCCACCGGGGCCGCGGTCGCCGACGTGTGCCGCGAGCGTGTCGTCCGGCTGCGCGATCGCCCGGTCGCCCAGACCGGCGGCAGCGGCGATCGCCACGTCCCGGTCAGCTGTGACCGGCTCCCCACGCCGCGCCGCCAGCAGGTCGGCGCGCAGCTCCCGTGCCGACGCGTAGCGTTCGGCGGGGTGCTTGGCCAGGGCCCGCATGACGACCTTGTCGAGGTCGGGTCCCACGTCGACGCCCAGCTCCGCCGGTAACGGCGGGGTGTCGGTGACGTGCCGCAGCGCCACCTGGACGGGGGAGCCTCCCGTGAACGGCGGCGCGCCGGTGAGGAGCTCGTACAGCACGACGCCCAGGGAGTACACGTCCGAGCGGGCGTCCACGGCGGCGCCCCGCGCCTGCTCGGGCGAGAGGTACGCGGCCGTGCCGAGCACGGCGGCGGTCTGCGTGACGGCGTCGGCGTCGATCGCACGGGCGATGCCGAAGTCGGTGACCTTCACGCGGCCGTCGTCGGCGACCATGATGTTGCCTGGCTTGACGTCACGGTGGACCAGCCCCGCGTCGTGGGCGACCGCGAGCGCCTCGGCGACCTCCGCGCAGACCGCGAGCGCCCGGTCGCGGTCGATGCCGTCGTGGAGCAGTTCTGCGAGCGTGCGCCCGCGGACCAGCTCCATCACGATGTAGGCCACGCCGCGGTCCTCCCCCGTGTCGTGGACCGCGACGATGTTGGGGTGGTTCAGTCGCGCGGCGGCACGTGCCTCTCCGCGGAAGCGCACACGGAAGCGCTCGTCCTGACCGAACTCAGCCAGAGGGACCTTGACCGCAACGTCACGGTCGAGCGTGCGGTCACGCGCCGCGTACACCTGGGCCATGCCACCTCGACCGCACAGCGTGTGGAGCCGGTAGCGACCGGCGAGAACGGTGCCCTTCTGCACCCGTTGCGGCGGCGTGCGTTCGCGTGCGTTCATCCGCCGGGACCGAGGGCAGCAGCCATGACGGCACGGGCGATCGGGGCGGCGGTGCCACCGCCCGTGGCGCCCTCGCCGGCGTTGGGCAGCACCACGGCGACCGCCACCCGCGGCGCTGCGGAGCCGTCCGGCTCGCGGGTGGCGGCGAACCCCACGAACCACGCGTGGGGGGTGATCTCTTCTCCCGGGTCCGCGGTGCCGGTCTTGCCTCCCACGACCGCCCCGTCGATGGCAGCGCGACGGCCGGTCCCCTCCTGCACCACCCGCACCATCAGGTCGCCCAGCGTGCGGGCGGTGTCCTCGCTCATCGCCTGGGCGGTGAACGAGCCCTCCACCCAGGGTCCGCCGTCAGGTCCGCCGATGCGCCGTCCCGACGGGTCGAGCACCTCCGCGACGACGTGCGGCTTCATCAGCACGCCGTCGTTGACGATCGCCTGCACGACCATCGCCATCTGCAGGGCGGTCGCCTGGACGTCACGGGCGCCGATGGCGGACTGGGCGATGGCCGGACGGTCGAGCTGGTCGGCCGGCGGGATCGTGCTCTGCACCAGCGGGAGCGCGTACGGCGGCCGTCGGTTGAAGCCCAGGCGTTCCGCCTGTTGGACGATCGTGCCGGCTCCCAGCTCCACGCCGAGGCGGGCGAACACCGTGTTGCACGAGCGGATCAGCGCCTGGTCGAACGTGATGCTGCCGCCGCCCGTGCAGGTCCCGCCGCCGTAGTTGCGGATGGGCTTGGAGGTGGTCGGAGGGGTGTAGCTGTCGGGGTCGGGGAACGCCGTGTCCGGCCGGATCCCGCTCTCCAACGCGGCGGCTGCCACGATCAGCTTCATGGTGGACCCGGGCTGGTAGCGGCGCTCGATGCTGCGGTCCGCCAGGGGCTCCGCTGGGTCGGCCTGCAGCGTCGCCCACGCGGCACGGATCTGCTCGGGATCGTGGCTGGACAGGAGGTTGGGATCGTAGGTGGGGTTGCTGACCTGTGCCAGGACCGCCCCGCTGGTGGGATCGAGCGCCACGACCGCGCCGGGGAGGTCGCCGAGGCCGTCGCGTGCGGCCTGTTGGACGGCCGGCACGACGGTGGTCCGCAGCGTGTTGCCCTGCTGGTCGCGGCTTCCCAGCAGCTGCGCGAGGTTCTGCGCCAGCAGGTCCGTGGGGGTGCCGGTCAGCGCCTCGTTGAGGGCCCGTTCGAGCCCGTCCCGTCCGTAGACGATCGAGTAGTAGCCGACCAGGTGCGCGTACAGGCTGGCAGGGTCGTACCGGCGCAGGTACTTGAGGTCGCCCTCCGTCGCCACGCTGGTCGCGATCGGTCGGTCACCGGCCACGATCGGTCCACGCTCGATCTGGTACTCGTCGATGAGCAGGCGCGAGTTGTTGGGGTGGTTCGCCAGCTCGTTCGCCTGGATCAGTTGGACCACGTTGAGGTTGACGAACAGCGCCCCGAACAGCACGAGCATCAGGACCGCGACCCTGCGGACCTGGTTGGTCACGACCGGCCCGTCCCGGCGGGACCGAAGCGGGCGCTGCGGTGGGCGCCGTCGCTGATCCGCAGCAGCAGGGCCAGCAGCAGGTAGTTGGCGATCAGGCTGGACCCGCCGTAGGAGACGAACGGCAGGGTGATGCCGGTGAGCGGCACCAGGCGGGTGACCCCTCCCACGATGACGAAGACCTGCAGGGCCAGGATGGTCGACAGTCCGGCAGCGAGCAGCGTGCCGACCTCGTCGGCGGCGATCAGCGCGGTCTTGTACCCCCTGGTCACCACCAGCAGGAAGGCGAGCAGGGTGGCCGTCGCGCCGAGCAGCCCCAGCTCCTCCCCGAGCACGGCGAAGATCGCGTCCGTGGCGGCGGCCGGGATCTGGGGTCGGCCGAGGCCGAGGCCGGTCCCGGTCAGCCCGCCCGTGCCGAGGGCGAACAGCGACTGCACCAGCTGGTAGCTCTCGTCGTTGATCAGCCGCTCGTCGAACGGGCGCAGCCAGATCGTGAATCGCAGCTGGACGTGCGAGAACGCTGCGTACGCCGTCGCCCCGCCGACCAGGAAGGCGGTGAGTCCGATCGCCGGGTAGGCGGCACGGCCGGTCGCGATGTACAGCATCGCGACGAAAACCCCGAAGAACAGCAGGCTGCTGCCCAGATCCCGTTGGACCACCAGGATCCCGACGCCGCCCAGCGCTGCCACCAGCACCGGGGCGAGGTGCCGCGGCGCCGGCAGCAGCAGCGGGCCCGCCCTGGTGGTGGCCACCGACAGCAGCGCACGCTTGTCCTCCAGGTAACCCGCCAGGAACACCACCATGGTCAGCTTCGCCAGCTCACCCGGCTGGAACGACAGCAGCCCCAGGTCGACCCACAGGCGCGCCCCGTTCACGACCTGACCGATGCCGGGCACCATCGGGAGCAGCAGCAGAGCCAGCGTGGCCGCTCCTGCCGTGTAGCGGAAACGGGCGAGCCGGCGGTGATCGTCGACCAGCAGCAGGGTCAATGCGAACAGGCCGATGCCCACCACGGTCCAGGTGGTCTGGGCCCCCGCCAGACGCGTGCCCTGCGCGAAGTCGATGCGCCGGACCAGCACCAGTCCCAAGCCGTTGAGCAGGAACGCGGTGGGCAGCAGGACCGGGTCGGCGAAAGGGGCGAGGCGTCGCACCGCCAGGTGTGCGATCGCGGCCAGGGCGATCAGGGCACCGCTGTAGAGCAGGGCGCCGGTCGACAGGTTGCCGGCCGCGGCGAGCGCTGCCACGGCGTAGGCGCCGACCACCACGACCAGTGCCAAGCCGAGCAGCTGGCGTTCGGTCGTCCGTGCCGGGTTGCTCGTGCGGGCGACGTTCGCCGAGCTCATGGTGCGGGCGACGCGGCGGGTGAGGGTCGTGCGGTGGACGGCCGGCTGCGTTGACGCTCCTGGCGGAGCGCGCGGAGGTTGTCCACGATGCGGCGCGCGTCGGCGAGGTCCGCGGCGGCGATGCCGTTCTCGAGGTCCTCCACCTTCCACCGCGGCACGTCCGACACGCCGACGTCGGTCGTCTCCGCCAGCCACGCCAGCTCCACGGGACCGAGCGAGGCCGGCACGCCGTGGTAGACCGCGACCCGACGGTCGTCCAGACCGACGAAGTAGGAGCGGGAGAGCAGCCACCAGCCGACCGCCACGACCAGAGCCAACAACCCGAGCAGCACCGCGACGGCGGTGGCCACACGGCGGGCGCGGCGCCCGGTCGTGTCCTCGTCGGCCTCGGTGTGACCGCGGAGCCTTCCTCCCACCGCCCCCATGCGTCCCAGCGCCCCCGCCCAGTCGTGGTCGCGCCCCCCGGCATCGGCGTCGGGACGGATCACGGTGGTGGCCGTCTGACCGTCGCCGTCCCGGCCCGGGTCGTCCTCGTGGTAGCGCAGGAGGACCACCGTGATGTTGTCCGGTCCACCGTTGGCGTTGGCGAGCTCGATCAGCCGCTGCACCGCCCGGTCGATGCTGCGCTCGGTCGTGAGCGTCTCCAGGATCGCCGTGTCGCTGACGGGACCGGTCAACCCGTCCGAGCAGAGCAGCACCTCGTCACGGTCATGCAGCTCGATCGTCAGCGTGTCCACGTCGAGGTCGACGTCCACGCCGATCGCCCGGGTGACGATGGAGCGCTGCGGGTGGATCGCGGCTTCCTCGCGGGTGATCTGGCCCTCTTCGATCAGATGAGCCACCAACGTGTGGTCGCGGGTCAGCTGCGCGATCTGCCCCTCCCGGACGAGGTAGGCGCGGGAGTCGCCGACATGACCAACGTGCAGCCGCCGGCCCTCGACGATGGTGGCCGTGAGGGTGGTGCCCATGCCGTGGAGGGTGGGTTCGTCCGCCGCCTTCCGGACGACCGCGGCGTTGGCGGCAAGGATGGCGTCGAGCAGGGCCGCCTGGGCGCTGGCGGCGTCCGCGAACACCTTGCCGTCGAGCGAGCGCACCGGGAGCAGCGCCGTGGCCGACGCGACGTCGCCGGCGAGGTGCCCGCCCATGCCGTCGGCGACCGCGAACACACCGTCGCCGGCGTGGTAGGCGTCCTCGTTGCGGGTCCGCATGCGGCCGACGTCGCTGGCGGCTGCGATCTCGAGGCGTCTCATCGGCCCGCTCCGGCGGCGAGCAGCGCGCCCACCCGCCGCCGGCTCGGTTGCGAGCGCGGCTGGACCGCAGCTGCGCCCTCCCGGGGGGTCATCGTCGGACCTCGATGCGGGTCTTGCCGATCCGCAGCTGGTCGCCGGCGGTGAGGGTGGTCGGCTGCGTGACCTTCGCGCCGTTGAGGAACGTGCCGTTGGTCGAGCCGAGGTCGCGCACCAGCCACCCGTCGTCTGCGGGCGACACCAGGGCGTGCTCGTCGGACACGTACACGTCGTCCAACTGCACGGTCATCCTCTCGCTGCGGCCCAGGGTGACCGTCTGCCGTTCCAGGGGTACCACTTCGGGCCGTCCGTCCGGTGGGTGAACCACCATCTCGCGCGGCGGCCGGCGGTTCCTGCGAGCGGCCTGCTCGACGACCACCGGTCGCGGCCGCGGGGCGCTGGTCCTGGCGCGACGGGGACCGAAGAGATCGGCGGTCACCGCCCGAACCGCTCGGAACAGGAACACGTAGAGCATCGCCAGGAGCACCAGCTTCAGCAGCGTGAGGATGGCGACGTCCACGACTCACCTCCGCCCCGAGGGTGGCGCGGCGGCGGGTCGAGGGTCGCGGGCGAGCGCGCCTGCTCGGGCACGGATGGCGCCACGGTCAGCTCCCGACCATCTCGACGACGGCCTCTCCCAGCTCGATCCGGTCGCCGGGATGGATGACCCGCTCCACGGTCTCCGCGCCGTTGACGCGCACACCGTTGGTGGAGTCCAAGTCGATGACCCACCACTCCGTGCCGCGTCGTACGAAGGCCGCGTGCTGGCGCGACACCGTGGGGTCGTCGAGGTAGATGTCGCAGTCCGAACGCCGGCCTGCCACCATGCGCGCCCCGCTGAGAAGGAACTCGCTGCCGGGCTCACCTCCTCGCACCACTCGCAGGCGAGCGGGCCGTTCCGTGGGGCCGCGGGTGCGCGACACCTCCATCACCGCGCCGGTGGCGTCGCGGTCCACGGTCTCCACCCGGCCGGCGAGCTCGTAGGTGCCGACCGCGACCGGTTCGGACGGCTCGATGCGGACCAGAGCCGGTCCGCGCAGACGCCAGCCGTGTTCCTGGGCGGTGCCCACCACCACCTCGCCGAGTTCTCGTCGCAGCCGGTCACCGAACGTGGACAACCGTTCGATGTCCTTGGGGTTCAGACGGAAGCGGTAGACGTTGGGGACGACGACCCCGTCCTCGGTCACGTGACGGTTGTCGGTGGCGTAGCGGCGCAGCCCCTTGGCGAGCTCGACAGGTTGGATGCCCGAGCGGAACGCGCGTGCGAAGAAGCCCTCGACCGCGCCCTCGAGGCGACGCTCGAAGTCGCTCAGCACCCCCACCAGCGGTTCCGTCCTCGCCTGCCATACTCGCACGCAGAAGGCCGACAACGGCCACTGCGGCATGCTGGGACACGGCACCGTCCGGTCGCGGAGCCGCGTCAGGTCGTCTGGGGCGGACGAGACTAGTCGCGCCCGGTTCGTGGATCCCTGTCCGAACGGGTACGTGCGTTCACTCAGCGAGAGAGGGTCGCGCGGACCGCGCCTGGCGGCGGGGCGCCCCGCCGAGCCATGGCGCTGCGGGGCAGCAGGGTGCCCTGCAGCCACCGGGGACATCGCCTGGCGCGGCCAGCGCGGGTACGCTGCGCCACCGTCCGGGCGAGTGGCGGAATTGGCAGACGCGCACGGTTCAGGTCCGTGTGGGCGCAAGCCCATGGAGGTTCAAGTCCTCTCTCGCCCACCTGGCAGCTAGACCCCTCTAGCACCACCACTGACGCAGAATCGCCGAAGGCGCTCCCGCATGCGTCGGGGGCGTTTTTCGTGCCCGTGACACCATGTTGACACCATGAGAGTCACGTGCGGCGGAACGAGGGTCGTCCGCGTCCTCCGGCGGACACAGCTCTTCGTGTGGCAACTGCTGGCGTCGGTCGGAGCCAGGGACGCTTGCCGGTAGCGTCCGCGCCTCCCCCGGTCGGCTGCCTCGACGCACGATCCAGCGTGGCCTGTGGGGTGTAACGCTTTGTCGGTACCGGAGATGGATGGGGTCCCCGGGTGCTGTCGACTACGGGGGCAGGAGGGATGATGTCGTGCGTCGAGTCGGCTCGTGACTGACCGGCGAGCGCGCTTCGAGGAGATCTACGACGCGTACTCCGGACTGATCCTCGCGTACGCGGCGCAACGCACCTCGCACCCCTACGACGCCGCCGACATCGTCGCCGAGACGTTCGTTGTCGCGTGGCGCCGCATCGACGACGTTCCCGACGGTGAAGAGGCGAGACCGTGGCTCTACGGCGTCGCACGGCGGGTGCTCTCCCGCCACCACCGCGGCGACCGGAGACGTCGCCGGCTCGACGAGCGTCTCACGAGCGAGCTTCCTCGTCTGCTGGAACACGCCTCGCCCGCGCTGGCGGAAGGCCCAGATCGCGCAGCCATCGCAGCAGCGTTCGCCGAGTTGAGCGACGGCGACCGCGAGCTGTTGACGCTGGTGGCATGGGACGGCCTCGGCCGTGACGAGATCGCCGTGGTCCTCGGTTGCAGTCGTGCGACCGTCCGGGTGCGTCTCCACCGAGCCCGCAAGCGGTTCGAGCGGCACCTGCGGCAGGTGGGGGTGAAACGTCTCCCGGCGGATGGAGATGAGCCTGGCAGATGGGCGACCGCCCGTCCCGAACTGGAGGAAGCCTGATGCGCGACCACCACGACCCGGTCGATGCCATCCGCCGACTCGCGCCGATGGACCGCGACCGGCTGGCGGCCTCCTGGTCGGACAGCGATGCCAAGTTGGCACTGTTCCAGGAGATCACCGCCATGCCGATAGACGCGAAGGCTGTCACCCACCCGCCCGCACCGGCGCGAGTTCCACAGCGACGGCGCATCCTCGCTCTTGCGGCCGGCATCGCCGTGGTCGCGGCCACCCTTGCCGTCGCGCCGGGTCTGGTGTTCGACAAGGGCAGCCGTGCGTTCGCCATCCGAGAGCTGCCCAACGGCGTACTCGAGGTGGAGATGTCCAGCGGGATGCGCGATGGGCACGCGCTGGCTGCGGAGCTGCGAGAGTACGGCGTGGAGTCCGACATCGAGCTCGTAGCCGCCTCACCGTCCATGGTGGGTCAGGTCACAGTTTTCAACCAGACCGGCGGTGAGTACATCCCCGAAGGGATGACGCTGCCGGCGGATGGCAGCGACGTCTGGGTGATGACCATCGATCCCGCGGTGTTCCGGGAACGACTGACCATCGAGATCGCGGTGCAGCCTGATCAGGGACAGCCGTACACGATGGCGGCCGAGGTCTTCACGCCTGGCGAGGTTCTTGGTGGTCTGCACTGCGCGCTCGGCGAGCCCGTCCGGGCAGCGGACGTTGCGTCGTATGTCACGGAGTTGGGACTAACGCCGATCTGGGAGGTCGTCTCGCCCACAGACGACCCCTCTCTCACGAGGCACACGCAGGTCGAGGACGTACCAGAAGGTGAGATCCTCTCTGGCTACGCCGTTGACACCACCACGGTTCGGTTCAACGTCCGTCTCGACGGGGTCACCCTCTCAGAGGGCTGGGCGCCCCGGCTCTCCGACATCCCATGTACTGCTGAGCAGGCCGCAGCCTGGGACTGATCAGGATCAAGAACGGTCGGGGGGACCCCCCCCCGG
>DASZZX010000256.1:0-3573 GCA_036260415.1 Nitriliruptorales bacterium | reverse complement strand
TGCCGGACAGGACCGCATAGGCGGGCATGGTGACCGGCCGCGGCTCGATGCGGATGAGCCCCACGATCGCGCGATCCCGCCCGCGGACGCTCGCCTGGGCGCGCACCCACATCAGCTTGTCGCCGTTCTGGTCATAGCGCGGGCGGCCGCTGACTCCGGTGATCTGATCCCCCAGCAGCGCGTCGGTCCAGTAGGTGTCGGCCGCCGCGGGGTCGGGCGAGGTGCCGTTGTCGCGCACCCAGGTCCGCCATTTGGTTTCGGAATCGAAGTCCTGCTGCGTCGCGAAGTCATAGTTGAGCGCCAGCTTGGCGGGATCCGGACAGAAGTCGTTGGCCGCCATGCCGGTCCCGCACACGGGCGGGTACGGGTTCGTCGGCGTGCCGGTCCCGCGCCGGCCGAGGATGAAGATCTGCTGGCTCAGCGCGCCCTCGGCCAGGTTGAAGGTCGACTCGCCGTGGCGCTGCTTGCGCGACTGCGAGGACTGGTTGTCGACCTGCGACATCGCGGCCAGGCCGAGGCCCATCATGGCCCCGATCAGGAGGATCGCGGTCACCATCACGTTCCCGCGCTCGGACCGCAGGATGCTCTTGCTCAACACGAGGGAATTCCTCCCGGGATGCAGACGGGTTGAGGCGGAGCCGTGTTGGACAGATCCGCCTGGTCCTTGACGATGAGGTACACGTTGTGCTGGCCGGGCGCGGCCGGCTGCACCCAGACGATGCCGTCGCCGATCTTCACCCCAGTAGGCGGCTCGCCCTCGTACCACTCATAGGTGAGCGCCCGCTCCTCGGGGTCCTCGGAGTCGGAGCCGTTCAGCACGATCGACGCTCCGCTGGGAACCGCGGAGAAGCGGGCGATCGGCGCCCGATTCTGGTTGCGCAGGAAGACCGTGGTGGAGAGGCTGGTCTCCGCCGGCCGCGTGCCCGGATTCACGTCCACGTACAGGCTCGCGTGGATCTCGCTGATCTTCAGGACGTCGACGTCGTTGTAGGTGAACAGTGGCCGCGTGCCGTTCACGACGTTCTGCGCGACCACCTCGGCCGACGCCTCGGTCGACGGCGGGGGCGTCGGCGTCATGGTGCAGGCGGTGGCGGTCGGGTAGTCCGGGTCGGTCGCGGTCGTCCAGGTGAACCGCTGGCGGATGACCTGGCTGCTCGCCGCGTCGTAGCAGTAGCGGACGTACTGGGTGTTGCGCTTGTTGAGGCTCCCGGCGGGCTTCACGTCGGCCACCGACTGCACGATCAGGTCCTGCGCCTCGGCGCGCTTGATCGCCCAGGGGTCCTCGTCCGTCGGACTGGCCAGGTTCCGCAGCTCACGCACCAGTAGCTCGGTGGTCCGCCGCGCCTCCTCCTGCGAGTCGTTCTGGCGGTTGTTCACGTCGGCGTTCGACTGGAAGCTCTCGAGCGTGGTCAACGTGGCGCCGAGGATCACGAGCATCAGTACCGCCGCCAGCAGCAGCTCGATGAGCGTGAACCCGGACTCGTCGCGGGCGAGGCGGCTCATGGGAAGCTCACCACGGGCGCGCTTGGCAGGGACTCGCCGAAGTTGCTTGCCACGGCGGTCAGGTGGTAGGTGTGCGGTCCGCTGGGGGTGTTCGGGTCGGTCCAGGCCAGCGCCCCGCCGCCGACCGGGAAGAAGATGCCGTAGCGCTGGGCGTAGGTGGGACCGCTGACCGGATCTCCGTCGCGGTAGATCCGGTAGAAGAGGATCGAGTCGAGCGGGTCGGGGTCCGTCGAGTCATTCCAGCGGATCACCGTGGCGCCGTCGGGCGCGGGGTCCCCGTTCGGCTCGGTGCAGCCCGGGATGCCGCCCAGGCACGCCGTCAGGCCGGTCGGCGCCGTGGGCCGCGTGTTGCCTGGGCCCACGGTCAGGTAGCTCGCGAGGTTGCTGTCGCGAGGCGTGGTCGTGCCGGGCTGGGTGTCGACGCCGACGACGTAGTAGTAGAGCGGGTTGGTCGCGTCGGCCCCCTCGTCCAGACAGCTGGTCTCCTCGTGGTACGAGAGCGACTGATCGAAGCAGGTGACCAGAGTCCAGGGCCCGCCAGTAGGGCCGCCGGCGGTGGTGCTGCGATAGACGCGGTAGCCCAGCACGTCCCTCTCCGGGTTCGCCTTCCATGTCAGGTCGACGCGGTCGCCGTTCCCGTTGCGTCCGCCCTGGAACTGGGCCGGCTCGATCGGGCGCGCCCGGTTGAGCACGACCGTGAGCGCCTTGGGAGAGCCGGAGCGGCCCTTGTCGTCGAAGGCCTGGGCCTGGACCACGTAGGTGCCATCGACGTAGTAGGTGCCGCCCGAGGCGCCCTCGATGTCCCAGGTGAAGGTGAACGCACGCTCGGTCGTGCCGACCGGCGTAGCCCTCCCCATGAAGGCGCCGTCGACCGACCACTCGAGCGCTATCGCATTCGTGTTGGTCTCGACGTCGAAGGTCACCGTGCCCTCGCTCGTAACGGTCTTCGGGGTGCCGGTCACCCCCTGCGGCTCGAGCTTGATCACGGTCGGACCCAGGCCGCCGACCGGGTTGGAGACCAGGGACGTCTGCTTGACGGTCTCGGTGCTGCCCCGGCGCTGCCAGGTCAGTGTGACGGCGATCCGCTTGTAGTCGTCGGGGTTGCGGTCAACGTTCGTGCCGACCCCTGATCCCACGTCGGAGTCGGGACAGAACTCGATCGTGCCGTCGTGGGCGCCCAGGTTGTCCCTGGGGTCGTCCATCGAGCAGACCTGCAGCGTCACGTCGTAATCGAAGCCGCGGCTGGCGATCGTGTGGACCCCTCCGGGGGCGACGTCGCCCAGCCCCGGACGACCTTGCAGTGCGTCGACGAGCTCGGCGGCGGTCAGGTTCTTGTACGGCACGGCGCGCCCCACCTCGACGATCGAGCGGGCGACGCTGTTCGCTCCCTCGCGAGCCTTGGTCTTGCTGGTCACCGCGTTCGCGCCGTCGACCATCGCGACCACGCCAAGCACCCCGACGAGCAGGATGGTGATCGCGACCATCACCTCGATGAGCGTGAAGCCGCGCTGGTGGGCGCGCCCGGGAGCAGAAGGCATCGCTCGCGTCATCGGCGGCGGCCGGCGATCGCTTGACGGCTCGGGCTCGGCCCTGGCCGTTCGTCCTTTACCAGCTGCCTCCGGTGCAGCCGCCGCTGGTGGCCCCGGCGTCGGAGCAGGAGCGGGTGATGGTCCCGTTGCGCCGGCGGATGTAGAAGGTGTTGCCCGAGTGCGACACGGCCGTGACGTCGTAGCCGCCGGCCACCGCGACCGCGGTCACGTTCGACGGCAGGCCGGCGTCGTCGAGAGCGGCATCGCCGGTCTCGCAGTCGGAGTAGCGGGCGGTGGTCGTCTCGCAGGCCTCCACCTGGCCGGCCAGCGTGCGGGCGTCGCTCTTGGCCCCGGCGTCCTGCCCCTTTGCCCGCTGGCCGATGAAGGCCGGCAGGGTCACCGCGGCCAGGATCCCGATGATCACCGCGACGAGGAGCAGCTCGATCAGCGTGAAGCCGTCGTCTCGCGTAAGCGCGGCCCGAGTGCTACGGCTTCAGCCCGCCGAGCAGCTGTCGATAGCCCCCTCATGACCCGGGCCGCG
>DASZZX010000255.1:0-5082 GCA_036260415.1 Nitriliruptorales bacterium | reverse complement strand
TCCTCGCACTCGGGATGCTGCGCGAGTCCCAGCGCCTCGACACCCTGCATCCGGAAGAGGAAAAGCGGTACATCCACCACTACAACATGCCGCCCTACTCGACCGGCGAGGCAGGCCGCATCGGCTCACCCAAGCGGCGCGAGATCGGTCACGGGCTGCTCGCCGAGCGGGCGCTGCTGCCCGTGGTCCCCGACGAGGAGGCCTGGCCCTACGCCATGCGACTCGTGTCGGAGGTGGTCGGTTCCAACGGCTCTACGTCGATGGCCAGCGTGTGCGCCTCCACCCTGTCGTTGATGGACGGCGGCGTGCCGGTCCGCGATCCGGTCGCCGGCATCGCGATGGGCCTGATCAAGGAGGACGACACCTTCATCACCCTGACCGACATCCAGGGCGTGGAGGACTTCTTCGGCGACATGGACTTCAAGGTGGCCGGCACCCGGCGCCTCGTCACCGCGCTTCAACTCGACACCAAGCTGACCGGCATCCCCGCCGACGTGCTGGCCGCGGCGTTGCTGCAGGCGAGGGACGCGCGGCTGCGCATCCTGGACGTCATGGCGGACGCGATCGCAGCGCCACGAGCGGAGGTCAAGTCCAACGCTCCGCGCGTCATGACGATCGTGATCCCCCTGGACAAGGTGGGGGAGGTCATCGGTCCGAAGGGCAAGGTGATCAGGGAGATCACCGAGGAGACCGGCGCCGAGATCGACGTGGACGATGACGGCGCCCGCGGCGTCGTGCGGGTCTACGCCGCCCAGCGCGAGCAAGCGGAGGCCGCCGCCGACCGGGTCAACGCGATCGCCAACCCGGTCGTCCCAAAGGAGGGCGAGCGCTACCACGGCACCGTGGTCAAGACGATGGACTTCGGCGCGTTCGTGAACCTGTCGCCTGGCATCGACGGGCTCCTGCACATCTCCAAGATCGGCCAGAAGGCCGGTCGCCGGCTGGAGCATGCCGAGGAGGCGGTCAGCGTCGGTGAGCAGCTGTACGTGGAGGTGAGGGAGGTCCGTCCGGGTGGCAAGTACTCGCTCGACTACGTGGAGGCGGCAGCTCCGGGTGGCGACGAGAGGCCGGCCGGTGACGGCGAGACGCGTCGCGAACGGCCGCGCGAGGAGCGGCCGAGCCACGAGCGGCCGCGCGAGGAGCGGCGCGACCGGGGCGACCGACGCAACCGCGGCCGCGACGAGCGGCGTGGCGCCGACGAGGGCGGCGGCGGTGACGCCGCCGGACGCACCCGGACCCGTACCCGCTCGCGGGAGTAGCCGGGCGGAGCGACGCCCGCTCGTGCCGTCCCGACGGCGGGTGCCATGACCCGGCCTGGCCCGACGAGGAGCCGACGTGGATTTCCTTCGCACCGATCTGGACACGGGCGTCACGGTCGTCACCGAGTCGATGCCCAGCGTCCGTTCCGCCGCGATCGGGTTCTGGGTCCGCATCGGGTCACGTGACGAGGGGGGCCAGGGGGACGGGCGGGCCGGCGACGACACGGGCGCGTCGCACTTCCTGGAGCACCTGCTGTTCAAGGGGACCGGTCGGCGCACCGCCAAGGACATCGCGGCCGCCCTGGACGCGGTCGGAGGCGACCTGAACGCGTTCACCTCCAAGGAGTACACGTGCTACTACGCGCGCGTGCTCGACCGTGACCTGCCGGTCGCCGTGGACGTCCTGTCGGACATGCTCGCCGACGCGACGGTTGCCGACCAGGACGTCGAGCAGGAACGCCACGTCGTGCTCGAAGAGATCAACATCCACCTCGACACCCCGGAGGATCTGGTCCACTCCGACTTCGCCGAGGTCGTGCTCCGCGGCCACCCGCTGGCGCGGGAGGTCCTCGGCACGGCCGAGTCCATCTCGGCGATGAGCCGCGATCGCGTCCACGGCTACTACCAGCGCTACTACCGCCCCGCCAACCTCACCGTGGCCGCGGCGGGCAACCTCGATCACCAGGCGCTGCTCGCCCTCGTGGAGGCCATGACCGGCGACCTCGCGCGGCCAGGCGGCGAACGACCGCGCCGTCGCGCGCCGGAGCGGTACGGCGCCGGCGAGGTCAAGGTCCGGGGCCGCCCCACCGAGCAGGCCCACGTCGTCCTCGGTGTGCCTGGGCTGCGCCGCGACGACGACCGCCGGTTCACTCTGATGGTGACCAACAGCGTGCTCGGTGGAGGCATGTCCGCACGGCTGTTCCAGGAGGTCCGCGAGCAGCGTGGACTGGCCTACTCCACCTACAGCTACCACGCGTCGTACGCGGACGCGGGATACTTCGGGGCGTACGCAGGCACGACGCCGGCGAAGGTCGACGAGCTGCTGAAGGTGGTACGCGGCGAACTGGACCGGCTCGTCGACACGGTGGATGCCAGCGAGGTCGAGCGGGCGAAGGGCAACGTGAAGGGCAGCATGGTGCTGTCCCTGGAGGACACCGGCTCCCGCATGACGCGGCTCGGGAAGATGCTGTGCACGGAGTCGGAACTGCTGTCGGTCGACGAGGCGATCCGCCGCGTCGACGCGGTGGACCTCGACGCCGTGCGAGAGGTCGGTCGCCAGCTCCTCAACCAGCCGCGCTGCCTCGCTCTCGTCGGCCCGTTCAACGAGGAGGACCGCGACCGCTTCCTGCCCTACGTGGCCTGACTAGGGCCTCACCGTTCGCGGTCCGACGAGCGCGCCTACCCTGTGGGCGCGCGACTGCGGAGGAGCGTGCGTCCATGACGAGGGTCGGCGTCGTCGGCGCCGCCGGGCGGATGGGCCAGGCGGTCTGCCAGGCGGTGTCCCGCGCCGCTGACCTGGAACTGGTGGCCCGGGTGGGTTCCGGGGACGCTCTGGACGTGCTCCGGGCCGCCGGTGCGCAGGTCGCGGTCGACTTCACCGCACCGGAGGCCGTCGCTGACCACGTCGCGTGGATGCTGGAGGAGGGCGTGCACGCGGTGGTCGGCACGACCGGGTGGACGGACACGGACGTGGAGCGTTGGCGCCGCCTGTCCGCGTCCGGCGACGCCAACGCGGTGGTCGCACCCAACTTCGCGCTCGGCGCGGTCCTGATGATGCGGTTCGCTGCCATGGCCGCCCGACACCTGCAGCACGTCGAGGTCATCGAGCTTCACCACGACCGCAAGCGTGATGCGCCCAGCGGCACCGCGCTGCGCACCGCGGAGATGATCGCTGCGGCTCGAGGCGAAGTGCCCACCACCCTGTTGGAGGACGGCGCCAGGCCGGGCTCCCGCGGCGTGGACGTCCACGGCATCCGCGTCCATGCCGTCCGACTCCCCGGGCTGGTCGCCAACCAGGCGGTCATCTTCGGTGGGGACGGTCAGACCCTCACCATCCGCCACGACACGGTCGACCGCACCGCGTTCGTGCCGGGTGTCCTACTGGCGATCCGCGAGGTGGCGAGCCGGCGGGGCGTGACCGTCGGTCTCGAGCACCTCCTGAGTCTGGAGACGGAAGGCTCACCATGAGCACCGACCCCGCCCGCGAGAGCCCAGCGTCGGCGGGCACGGACCCGTACGCCCGAGCGATCCGGCAGTTCGCCGCATCCGGGGAGCCGGAGAAGTCGAGAGCGGTGCTGGAGCGGATGCGCGCCGCCGGCGTGCAGCCACGTGCCGAGCACTACTCCTTCCTGCTGCAGGCCTTCAGCAGGGCGGGCCGGCCGGACGGCGCCACCCAGCTGCTGCTGGAGATGCGCGCCGATGGGTTCCATCCCGGAGACGACGAGTACGCACAGATCGTCCTCGGGCACGCGCGGGCAGGGCGGCTCGACGCGGCCACACAGACCATCGACGCCATGGCCGCCGACGGGGTGAGGCTCAAGCCGGAGACCGCGCGCGATCTGCTCGCCGTGTACCTGGCGGCCGGCCGGCTGCGGGTGGCACGGCAGCTGCTGCAGCAGGTCGCCTCTGCGGGACTGTCCGCCCGCCCGGCCGACTACGAAGGGCTGCTCGCCGCGTACGTCCGCCAGTCGGCCCCGAAGCCCGTCGCCGAGATCATCGACCTGATGATCGACGCCGGCATCGCACCCCGCCCCGACCGCATCGACGCGGCGGTGGCGCTCGTGGTCCGTCATGGCGATCGCGACACAGCCATGGGGCTGGTCGACCGCCTCGTCAGCGCGGGGGTGACCGTGGGTGGCCGTGCCTACGGTGCGTTGCTGCATTCCTACGCGTCGGCCGGTCGTGTGACCGACGTCCTCACCCTGCTCGATCGCATGACCGCCACGGGCGTGGCGGTGACGAGCCTGCACCGCAACGCGCTGCTGACCGCCGCGATCCAAGCCGGCGATCTGGAGCTCGCGTGGGCCACCGCCGAGGATCTCGCCGCCGCCGGCCAGATCCCCACCACCGAGAACGTCCAGCACCTGTTCGACCTGTCCATGTCCAAGTCAGCCCCGGAGCGCGCGGTCGGTGCCCTCGACTGGATGCTTATCCTGGGCATGCAGCCGCAGCCGGGGCACGTCGTCGGGGCCATCACCGCCTACGTCCGCAGCCGCCAGCTCGACGAGGCGGCAGCGCTGATCGACCGGCTCAGCGCCGCCGGCGTCAAGGTGGACGCGCGCCACCGACGGCTCCTCCTCGGCGGCTACGTCAGAGCGGGACGCTTGGACGACGCGTTGACGCTCGCCGGCGATCTGCTGGCGTCCGGACAGCTGGACGCACGCGGCTTCGGCACGCTGTTGGCGGGCCTGCAGGGCAAGCGACCGGACGACGCGATCGCGTTGATCGACCGCGCGTTGGCGGCCGGTCGTCCACCGCCCACCACGCACGCCGGCGACCTCGTCTCCGCGCTCGTGCGCCGGAAGCGGCTCGATGACGCGCGCGCTCTCCTGGAGCGGTTGGTCGCAGCCGGGGTCGCGGTCACCGAGCCGCGCTACCGCGAGCTGATGTGGGCGTACGCCAGGCAGGGCAAGGCGGGCCAGACCAAGGCCGTGCTGGACCTGATGACCGCGGCGGGGATCGAGGGCGACGACCGCCACCACGCGGCCGTGCGGTGGCGGTCGTCGCCCTCGATCCCCGCCGCGGTCATCAGGTCCAGCACGGCCTTGGTCTGGCCCGCCTTGCCCTGCCTGGCGTACGCCCACATCAGCTCGCGGTAGCGCGG
>DASZZX010000254.1:0-3227 GCA_036260415.1 Nitriliruptorales bacterium | reverse complement strand
CCGAGCGCAGGAACAGCACCCGTGAGCCGTTCGTGGCGACGCGCAGGTCACGGGGACGTCCGAGCGTGAACCGCTGCGTGCGCGCGGCTTGCCGCGGGAAGCTCACGCGGCGGTCGGCGCCGGGGCTCACGCGACCGCCTCCGTCGCTGTCGAGGGCGACTCCGGACAGCGACGCCCGCGTCGCTGCTGGGGAGCACCGCTCATGCGGCGTCCTCCCGAAGCCTGCGGGCCGTGGGCTGCTCCACCGGCTCCGCGATCTCGGCCACGACCGGGCGGTGGTGGCTGGCCACCGATGCCGCTGGCAGGTCGGGCACCCACGCCCTGAGGACGGCGAGTCCTCGGTCGACGAACACGTAGTCCTTGCGCGTGATCGGATGAGGGTTCGGGTAGGTGTCGCCGGGACCCTGACCTGCGACGGCGAACGCGTCCTGCAGGACCTCCCCGAGCCGGGCCGCCACCATCCCGCCGGCAGCCTCGTTCAGGTCGACACCGAGCAACACGGCCGCGTCCACCTTCGCGGCGACCCGCTCCAGCTCGGCGGCGTGCCGTTCGCGCACCTCCGGACGCAACCCCAGCTGCGCGGCGAAGACCGCGAAGCGGACCCCGCCGGCACCCACGATCGCCTGGGCGACCCACCGCCGCGGCAGGCCCGGAGCCTCGCGCAGCTCGTGCCGTGATGCGCTGACGACGCGGATGCGTTCACCCACCAGGACGGCCGCGCCCAGCCGCCGCCGGCCGGCGTGCACCGCCACGTCCATGCCCGCGCGGCTCGCGATGCGGCGCAGGCCGAGGCGGCCGGGGACCTCGACGGCGGCCACCACGTCGGCGTCCAGGTGGCGCAGGACCTCCACCAGCGCGCCGGCATCAAGGACACCGCACACGTTGTACGCGGCGACGCGGATCACGGGTGGCGCGCTGTCTGGACCGTGCCGGTGGGCGGGCCGGGGAGGACGCGTGTTCCGGCGTGTCCGGCGAGCACGTCCAACGCCTGGTCCAAGGCCCCGATGACGGCGACCCTGCCCTCCTCCGCCGCGCGCAGCGCCGCGCGCACTTTGGGACGCATGCTGCCCTCCGGCAGCTGATCGAGGAGGGCGCGGGCGTCACCGGTGGTCAGCTCCTCCAGCGGCCGCGCACGCGGCGTGCCGTGGTCGATCTCGACGTGAGCGACGTCGGTGAGGATCACCAGGGCGTCCGCGTCGAGGCTGGCGGCGACCAGCGCGCTGGTGAGGTCTTTGTCGATCACCGCTTCGACCCCCCACAGCCGGTTCCCGCGCCGCACCACGGGCACGCCGCCGCCACCGGCACAGATCGGCACGATGCCATCCTCCACGATCGCCCGCAGCGCCGCGTGCTCGACCAGGTGGACCGGTTCCGGGCTGGGGACCACGCGCCGCCACCAGCCGTCCTCCCACCGCGTGTCGGCGTGCGTGCCAGCGGGGCGGGCGCCCAGCCGCGGACCCACCGGCTTCGTCGGAGCGACGAACGCCGGGTCGTGCTCGTCGACCACGACCTCGGTGACGACCGTCACCACGTCCGTGTGATCGCCTCGGGAGACGAGCTCGTCCTCGATGTCGCGCTGCAGGAGGTAGCCCAGCTGGGCCTGGGTCATCGCGACGAGGACGTCGAGAGGCAGCCGCCGGCGGCGTGCGGGCTCGCGTGCATCCTGGTCGAGCAGCAGCTCGCCGACCTGGGGGCCGTTGCCGTGTGTGACGATGACCTGGTGGCCGTCGAGCACGAGATCGGCCACGTGCGTGGCGGCGACACCCAGACCGTCGCCGCTTGCACGGCCGGCGCCGCCCTCCAGCGCGTTGCCCCCCAGGGCGACCACTACCCGCACGGGCGGTTCACGCGCCGCCCTCCTCGGCGGCGAGCAGGCCCGCACCGATCGCGCCCGCGTCGTCGGCGAGCGTGGCGAGCACCATGGGCGGCAGCGTGCGGTGCTCCCTGCCCAGCAGTCGCTCGCTCACCACCTCCGCTGCCGCGGGCAACAGGTAGGGCGCGGCGGTGGGAGCCGCCCCGCCGCCGACGACCACCAGCTCCGGGTCGAGCGCGTTGACGATGCCGGTCAGGCCGACCCCCAGCCAGTACCCGGCCTCTCGCAGGATGCGCTGGCCGAGTCGATCGCCACCGAGCGCGGCGAGCGTCACCGCCCTCCCGTCCAGCGGATCGGCGTCGCGCAGGCTGGTCGGCTCGTCGGAGCCGGCGAGGAGCTCGGCCGCCCTCGCGCCGATCGCGGTGCCGGAGGCGTACGCCTCGAGGCAGCCCCGGTTGCCGCAGGGACAGCGGCGACCACCGTCGGCGACGATGATGTGACCCAGTTCGCCCGCCATGCCGCCGGCGCCGTACACCAGTCGGCCCTCCACGACGATCGCGCCGCCGACCCCCGTGCCGAGCGTGAGCATCACCACGTCGCGCGCCCCGCGGGCGGCCCCCGCACGCAGCTCGCCGTACAACGCGACCGTCGCGTCGTTGGCCACGACCACGGGCACGGCGAGGTCGTCGGAGAGCCGGCTGCGCAGCGGCAGGTCGCTCACCTCCAGGTTGGGCCCGTACCGCAGCACGCCGTCGCGGCTGACGATGCCGGCGGCTCCGACCCCGACCGGTAGCCCGGTGCCCAGCTCGCGCGCAGCATCACGGACGGCGGCCACCAGGGCGGCAGGGTCGCGTCGGGGCGAGGTCCGCCGCTGGCGTTCGAGGGCCGTTCCGTCGCTGGCGACCGTCACCGCCAGGAGCTTGGTGGCTCCCACGTCGACACCGACGGCCACCGCGTCCCCCACACCACCTCCTCGAGACCGCCCGGCCACCGTAGTGGTCGTCGGGAGGTCACAGAGCCGGCGTCCACGCCCCTGCGCGGGGGCACGGACACTCACGCAGGCGCGGCCGGCCTACCCGTCCACGTCGATGCGTTCGAGGCGGTCACGGGGAGCACCGAAGCTCTCGGCCTGCGCGTCGATCACCGCCTTGGCAGCCAGGGTGAGGTGACGCGCCGCCTCGGTGAGGTGCTCGACCACCTCGGGTCGCACGCCCTCCACCAGCCTGAGGAACGAGCAGATCGGGCACACCTGGCAGACCTCGGCGCCGTCGAGGTGCCGGTGCGGCCCTTCCGGCTGCCCGAGGTCCCCGGCCGGGCGCCTGCGGTCGTCGGAGGCGGCCTCCCCGCCACTCGCCCACCACGGCCGCCCGCCGCTCGCCCTCACCACGTCGGTTCCCGACGACCGCTCCCGACG
>DASZZX010000253.1:0-5930 GCA_036260415.1 Nitriliruptorales bacterium | reverse complement strand
ACCACCCGCTGGTCCATGGCGCCCAGCCGTCGGGCCAGGGCGGCCGTGTCGCCCTGGAACGACTCCCACGGGGCGCTGTCCAGCGGGGCGACCGCACCCCGCTCGGTGACGAACGGCGTGAGTTGCCAGGTCGGCCCCGGTGTCCGATCGAGCAGCAGGTCGACGTCGGCGTAGCCGGCGTCCTCGGGTCGGTGGCCGGCGGCGGTCTCCCAGGCGACCTCAAGGAGCGCCTCCGCCTCCCGGCGCAGCGTCGCGGCCCGTTCGAGGACCAGGAGCGGGTCGACCAGGGCCAGCCCGCCGCTGGACGGCAGGAACTCGGGCAGCAGCCGCGGTCGCGGGTGCAGGAGGGTCACCAGGCTCTCGATGCCCTCGAACATCACCCCGTCGGCGAGCAGGTGCAGCTGGTCGGCGATCGACGGCAGACGTGCGGCGACGGCGCGCGCCCGTGCACGCAGGTCCGCGTCGATCACCAGCTCACGCGCCGGATCGACGCGGACCCTGTCGACCGGGTTGGTGGAGCGCTGGTCGGCGACCGCGAACTCGCGCATCGACTCGACGTCGTCCCCCCAGAACTCCAGCCGGACCGCGTGGGCGCCGGCGGTGGGGAACACGTCCAGGATCCCGCCGCGCACGGCGAACTGCCCGCGCGTCTCGACCTGCGTCACACGGTCGTAGCCGAGCTGGACCAGCTGGTCGAGCAGCCGGTCGAACCCGCCGTCGTAGCGACGGTCGATCGTCAACGGGGCGCGCTCGCCCAGCTTGGGGTCCATCGGCTGCAGCGCCGCCCGGACCGGGACGACCACCGCCGCCAGCGGTGGTTCCCCGCCGTCGGAGTCGGGGACAGGCGAGCCACCGTCGGGGTGCACGGCGGAGCGGCGCAGCCGGTCGAGCACGGCGAGGCGCTGACCGACCGTGGCCGGCTGCGGGCTGAGCCGCTCGTGGGGCAGCGTCTCCCACGGCGGGAACAGCGCCACCCTGTCGGCGCCGAGGAACGCCGCCAGCCCGTCGACGAGGGCATCCGCGTCGGAGCTACGGGCGCTCACGACGATCAGCGGGGCATGCCGCTCCGCGATGAGCGCAAGGAGGTAGGGACGCACGCCCGATCCGGCGACCAGCGTGCCCTCGCCGAGCTGGTCGCCGAGTCGTGTGCGGCCGTGCGCGAGCAGACCGGCCAGCGGGCCGGCCGCGAGCGTCGAGGT
This sequence comes from Nitriliruptorales bacterium, assembly GCA_036260415.1. GTDB lineage: Bacteria > Actinomycetota > Nitriliruptoria > Nitriliruptorales > JAHWKO01 > DASZZX01. The sequence goes on along the minus strand of DASZZX010000253.1, from coordinate 4,731 downwards.
CTGCAGGATGCCCATGCTGTTGGTCGGAGCGAACGGGGGGAGGACCCGAGGGTACGGGTTCGCGTCCGTACGGTCCGCCGGCGCGGACGGGCTGCGGCACCCTGAGCGCTCGCGCGCGGTCGAGCGACCGGCCGGAGGGAACCGGGCGACCGGCCGCGGTCACCGGAGGGCCGGCCGCGGTGACCGGAGGACCGGCCGCGGTAGGGTCTCGGGCCGCTGCCGTCGAACCTCTGCGCCCGGGGTCACTCGAGCCGGGTCGTGGCACGGGAAGGGCCATGCTGCGAGCCACCCTCCGCGTCGCCCGCACGGTCCTGCTGACCGCGGCGGTGTGCGCCCCCGGCAGCGCTGCCGCGCACGACCAGCCGCAGCCGCGCATCGCCGAGATGGACTACACCCCGGTCGGGGCGTTCGTTCCCGGCAGCCCGATCCCGTCGCCTTTGGAGCCGCCCACCGATCCCAACCCGTCCGCCAAGTGGGTCGCGTACGACACGAACGTCTACGAGACGCTCAACTTCCCCGGCCGCCACCCCGGCGACGAGACCGACGACGATCCGCCCGGATCAGGGGACCCGCGGCACGGCTTCTGCCCACCGGAGGACCCGCAGTTCCTGCCGTGGGGGCGGTGCGCCAACCACCAACGGGAGTACCTCGACCACTTCGAGTGGGCGATGCGCGACATCCTCGGCGACTTCGGCGTTGTGGTCCACCGCTACCCGTTCACCTCCCCCGGCAGCGACGAGCCCCGGGGCGCGCCCCTCGCCGCCGCCGGCGGGCAGGCGTGGAACATCAGCGCGACGGTGCCGGGCGCCGACCATCCGGACGAGTCGGTGCTGGTCAGCGGTCACTACGACTTCACCGACTCGGGCCCGGCGGCGGCCTGGGACTCCGCCGAGGGACACGCCACGGTGATCCGGATCGCGAGCATCATGGCCGACTACTGGCGCGCCACCGGGACGCGGCCGGCCACCACCATCAAGTTCATACCGTGGGACTCCGAGGAGTCCGGGACGATCGGCTCCGCCCACTACGTCGAGAACAACATCCCGCCCGGCGAGGAGCACAAGGTCCGCGCCTACTTCAACATGGATCCCTGCGCGGGGGCGTACCCGGCCTTCAAGCGCGGCAACCCCGCCGAGCGGGTCCCTGAGGTGCTGCAACTGGCCGACCCAGCCAACTGGGACGAGCAGCCGGCCGTCCGCGAGCGCATCGAGCGCTTCAACGCCCGTGCCGAGACCGTGGTCGACGAGGTGTTCGACCACCTCGACGACACCATCACCGTGGCCGGCAGCCAGCAGCCGATCTTCGTCTCGGACCGTGAAGCCGACGAGCAGAGCGTCGACTCGCAGCGTGACCAGATCGTCACCGCCGTGGGCGGGCTGGCGCTGTTCACCAGCGATTACCGCAACTTCGAGTCGGTCGGGATCCCCATCTTCAACCTCTTCCCCGACTACTTCGGGCCCCACGCGGACGGCACGCCCGCGTCCGCCGATGGGATCACGATCCTGCATACCCCGCGGGACAACCTCACCACCATCAACGCCCTGACCAGCGCAGACCCGACCGGCATGACCGTCTCCGAGGGGTGGGCGAAGGGCATGGAGATGTGCGCCCACCTCGAAGGCTGGTACCTGCTGCAGCCGGAGATGGGCGGCGCCCACACCGCCACCGAGGAGGTGGTCGCCTACTACGAGGCCCTGCCCAACGAGGCCATCGTCGGGCAGGCGGTCCGGTTCGACGCCACCGGCAGCCACCAGTACGCCGACCCGCTCACCCGTGAACTGGTCGACGACTCCCGACTCAACTACCGGTGGGACTTCGGTGACGGGTCCATGGGCACCGGCCGCGTCGCCACCCACCGGTACGGGACGGTCGGGCGCTACCCGACCACCCTGACGGTGACCGATACGGCGACCGGCGCCACCGACCGCATGACGCTGCCGGTCGTCGTCATCCCCTCCGATCTGGCCCCACCGTTGCTGCACCCGCTGCCGGAGCAGGACGAGGACGGCGCGTTCACCCTCGAGTGGAGCTTCGACGGCCCCGAGGACGGCCTCGAACGGTTCGTGGTGGAGCGGTCCACCGACCTGGCGACGTTGCTGGCCGACGACGCCGAGGGCGACCTCACCGCACGGTGGGAGGCGAGCGCGGTCGACGGGGTCCAGTTGCACCCCTGGCAGCCCTCGAACGGCAGCCCCGCGCTGTACGGCAACAAGCGCCACGGCGGCGCGTCCGGCTACTGGACGGGCGTCAACCCCCCCGCGCCTTCGCCCGCCAACGTCGCGTCGACGCTGACCCTGAAGGAGCCGGTCACGGTTCCCCGACACGGTGACCCCCTGCTGGAGTTCTGGTCGTACTTCGAGAGCGAGAGCGACGACGCGGGCATCGTGGAGGTCGCCCAGGTGACCGGCGGGCAGGCCGGCGAGTGGCAGCCCCTGCTGCGGGAGACGGGCACCATCCTCGACGAGGGCAAGGGCCCGGACGCGCCGCTGGTCCACCGACGGGTGAGCCTTGCCGGGTTCAAAGGCCAGCAGGTGCGGCTGCGCTTCCGCTACCAGCTCGGTCCCAGCGACCCGGCCGTCTCCCAGCCGGTGGGCTGGTACCTCGACGACCTGCGGCTGTCCTCTGGCACCTGGGACGCGGTCGGCGATGCGGGCCCTGCGCAGCACGCGTTCGAGATGACCGGCCTGAAGGCCGGGCGCTACGCCTTCCGGGTGAAGGCGGCCTACGCGGATGGGGTCGCATCGGCGCCCAGCAACGTCGAGGCGATCACGGTCACCGCGCCGGGCGGCGGTGGCGGAACCGACACCACAACCGGCGGGGCCGGCGATGGCGCGCCGGGGGGTCGGGGGGAGGGTTCGCCGGCGCCCACACCCGTCACCGGCGGTGGAGCCGGGCTGGTCGCGTTGGCCGTCCTCGGCGTGGCGTTCTGGGCGCGTCGCAGGCCCTGACCCCAACCCAGCATCCGCCGACACCGGACCCGTGCTCGTAGCAGGACGTCGGGATCTCAGACGCCACGATCGTCGGGCGGATCGCCGTCGTCCACACCGCGCGGTTCATCCCGCTGTCCGGCCTCCCACCGCGCCCCGGGTCCTGACCCGGCCGGGAGCAGGACCTCGCTGAGGCCGGTCAGGGCGACCAGCCCCTGCAACTCGCCCGAGGCACCCACGATCCGCAGCTGGTGTCCGCACCGAAGGGCGACGAGCTGCAGGCGGGCGAGCAGGTCGACCGTGCCCAGATCCGGGTCGCCGAGCCCGTCGCCCTGGCAGACGACCCTCGTGACGGCGCCCTGTTCCAGGGCCGCGCGCAACGACCTGCACATCGCGGATGGATCGACACCCTCGAGCGGGCCGTCGACGACCAGCGCCACGGTGCCGTCGTGGATCGACCACGTGACCGGGCCGGCTCCCGGCCGCCCCGACCGTCGCGCTGCCGCCTGGCACCCGTCCTCCATGCCTCTGAGACGAACCGACCCGGCGGGAGTCATCGGCGGTGTCGTCGCACGTTGGAGGACCACGAGCTTCAGCCGGCGCGCAGCAGCCCCACACCGAGGACGAACGTGCCGGCCGCCAGGCTCGCTCCTCCCACGTACGCGAGGTTGATCAGCCGGTTCGGCCGCTCGACATCGCGACGGACCACCGAGAGAAAGTACGCGGCCGGCAACAGGACGGCCGAGGCAGGGATCGTGGAACGCACCACCTGCTTCCAACCCGCCGCCAGTTCGGCATGGTCGACGAGGACGAGGGCGACGAGGGACAACACCAGCAGCACGCCGGCGTGGGCGTGACCGGCCCGCCACAGGCGCTGTCGCAGCGGGTGCTGGTAGTAGTCGGTCCGGCGGGTGACCCAGTGCCACAGGATGCTCGCCCCGCCGAAGACGACCGTGGGCATCACCACCAGGAGGATCCCGGCTGTCCTGATGCTCTGCGACGACATGCTGCTCCTCCGCCCTGCACGTGGACCGACACCCTCGCGGGCAAGCGACTGTCTCGCGTCGACTCTGGATGAGCCGACCAGATCGCACCGACTCCACGCAGCCCACTAATAGATAGCGATACTCTCTATAGAAGATAGTGCTACTATCCGAGTCGTCTGTCAAGCAGAGGCGGCACGGTTCGCATCTCGGAGCTCAGCCGAACGACCGGCGTCTCGGTGGCGACGATCAAGTACTACCTGCGCGAAGGGCTGCTGCCACCAGGGCAGGCCACCGCCCCCAACCAGGCCGACTACTCCGACGTGCACGTCCATCGCCTCCGCCTGGTGCGGGTGTTGCGGGAGGTGGGTGGCTTGAGGATCGACGCGATCCGCGAGGTCGTCCGAGCCGTCGAGGATCCCGAGCGGTCGCTGCACGAGGTGCTGGGAGTCGCCCACCGTGCCATCTCCCCGGGCGGAGCGGCATGCGGCCCGTCGGAGCTCGCCGAGGTCGACGAGCTGCTGGCCCACCTCGGCTGGGAGGTGTCGCCCGACGCCCCCGACCGGCACGAGCTGGCCGGCGCGTTGGCGAGCCTGCGGTCACTAGGACGCGACGTCGACGTCCGGACCTTCCTGCCCTACGCCCATGCCGTCGAACCGCTCGCCGGGGGTGAGGTCCAGAGCCTGCGCGCCGACACCCCGGCGGAGGTGGCGGTAGAGCACGCGGTCGTCGGCACCGTCGTCTACGGAGCCGCGTTGGCCGCCCTGCGCCGTCTTGCCCAAGAGCACCACTCGGGCCGGCGCCACGGCCGGAGTCGCCGG
>DASZZX010000252.1:0-2294 GCA_036260415.1 Nitriliruptorales bacterium | reverse complement strand
GGCCGGCGGCGGTCGCGTGGGGGGTGACCGCTGTGCTGACGGTGGTGGCCGTGGCGGTGGGGCTCGCCCACCTCAGGTCGACCTCGCCGCACACCGAGCTGGACCTCGTGGCACCTGGCATCTCGGATCTGCGCGGGGACGAGGCGACGCTCGTCACCTGTCAGCGCACCCTGCCTGACCGGCCGACGCCCGTCGCCGGGGGCGAGCGTCCTTCCCAGCCCCTGGGCCTCGTGCGCTCCTCGGAGGTGGTGGCCTGCCCCGAGAACTTCGACCCCCGCGGACGGGGCGGACCGCCGGTGCAGTTCCTCGGCGAGGTGGTGGGCGACGTCCTGCAGCGCGACGGCGGGGCGTGGGTGTTGATGAACGACGACGTGTACGCCTTGGAGCACGGCCCCCTGCCCGCCCACGAGCAGCTGTCGGGCAGCAACACGGGTCTCGCCGCGTGGCTGCCTACGGACGTGATCGATCTCGATCGCCTCCGGCCCGGGCGGCCCAACCGGCGCGGCGATGTCCTGCTCGTGGTGGGCGCCATCCACCGCGCGGACCCGGCAGACGGCGGAGGCCTCACGCTGCGCGCGGTCCACGCGGAGGTGGTCGCGGCGGCGGAGGCGGCACCGCAGCCCCTGCATCTGCGACAGGCGGTGGCGGCCGGGGCGCTGGTCGTCCTCGCCCTGCTCGCCACGTTCTACGAGCGGCGCAAGCACCGCGGGCGCTAGCCCTGACCAACACGCACGATCCGACGGTGCGGTCAGCCGTGCGCACGGCGGCTGCGGTAGCGGTCACGCCGGCCGGCCACCTGACTGGACGGGCACAGCTGCTCGACTGCGCAGTCGCCGCAGCGCGGGTTGCGGGCGGTGCAGGTACGGCGGCCGTGGTGGATCAGGAGGTCTGACACCTCCAACCAGCGCTCGCGCGGGTACAGCGTGGCGAGGTCGCGCTCGATCCGTACGGGATCGTCGCTGCGGGTGAAACCGAGCCGCTGGGCGATGCGCCCGACGTGGGTGTCCACCACCACGCCCTCGTTGGTCCCGAACGCGTTGGAGAGCACCACGTTCGCGGTCTTGCGCGCCACCCCGGGCAGCTGCGTGAGCTCCGCCATCGTCCGAGGGACCGCGCCGTCGTGACCCTCCAGGACGGCCCGGGCGGCCGCCTGGATGTTGCGCGCCTTCTGCCGGAAGAAGCCGGTCGGTCGCAAGTGCTGCTCGAGGTCCTCCAGCCGTGCCGCGGCCACCGCCCTCGGTCCCGGGTAGCGCGGGAAGAAGGAGGCGGTCACCTCGTTCACCTTCTTGTCGGTGCACTGTGCGGACAGGATCGTCGCGACCAGGAGCTCCCACGGATCACTGAACCGCAGCGCAATGCTGGCGTCGGGGTAGGCGTCCGCCAACCGGTCGAGCACGACCGGTGCCCGCCGGGCCTTGGCGGCGTCGCGGTGCAGATCGGGCACGGGCGGCAGGCTACCAATATGTGCGCAGAGCGCGCATCAGTGGTTGTCCAACGGACGAACCGGCGGACCCCCGCAACCTCCGCCGGCCGGACCGCGCCCTGCACTTGTGAGCGCTGTGTCGCCATGGTGACCACTGCGTGTTACGGACGGAGGTCGTGGGGTGAGGACACGTTGGATCATGGCGGTTGTCACGGGTCTCCTGATCGTGGGGCCGGTCGGGGCGCTGGCGGGTCCAGGAGGAGGATCGCCGGCGCCGGATCGGGATGACGCGGAGCCGGCAGCGGCCGAGGAGGTCGGACCTGACGCCAGCCTGGACAGCTCGGGCGCGGAGGTCGCCACGCTGGCGCCGACGTCGGAGACCGCCACCGCGGCCTCGCAGCACGGCCGCCTGGTGTCGACGGTGGCGCACTGCGCTCCGCGCGGCCACGCCGCGGCGGGCGCCGGGCTGCCCAGCCACGGGGCGGTGGTGAGAGCGGCCGCCCAGGGCGCCACGTTCGACTTCGACGGGACGACCTACGACCTGTCCGATCCGGCGGAGGTGGAGGCGCTGTGCGCGTCCTTCCCCGAGGTCGCGCCGGCCACGGGCAAGGGTGGCGAGCAGACCGGTCGGCCGGAGCACGCCGGTCCGCCGGAGCACGCCGGCCCGCCGGAGCACGCCGGCCCCGCTGACCACGCCGGCCCACCCGATCACGCCGGCCCGAAGGAGCACGCCGGCCCGAAGGAGCACGGTCGCGCGCCGGATCACGCCGGCTCACCCGACCACGCCGGCCCACCCGACCACGCCGGCCCGAAGGGCCGGGATTAGAGCCGACCGGGGTCGGCGCTCTTGAGGCGAACGGGGGCAAACGAC
>DASZZX010000251.1:0-2719 GCA_036260415.1 Nitriliruptorales bacterium | reverse complement strand
CCCGGCGGGGCCGGCGGCGGTGGATCGTGCGTCGTCGCGGTCACCGGTGACCGTCGGGACGCACGATCCGGAGGCCTGTGGACCCACGGTGCCCGGTCGCCCCGCGGCCTGTCCGTCGTGGCCTGCGGCGTCCCGGTCGCGCAGGGGTCTCCGCTACTCTCGGGCCCGTCCCACCCTCACACCGGAGAGAGGACGGGCGTGCCCGCGACGATCATCGTCGGTGCCCAGTGGGGCGACGAGGGCAAGGGCAAGGCCACCGACCTTCTGGCGGACGCCACCGACCTCGTGGTCCGCTACCAGGGCGGCAATAACGCCGGTCACACCGTGATTGTCGGCGACACCGTCCTGAAGCTGCACCTCATCCCCTCCGGCGTTCTGTACCCGCACGTCACGCCGGTCATCGGCGACGGGGTCGTGATCGATCCGAAGGTGCTGATCGCCGAGCTCGACGAGCTAGACGCCAAGGGCCTGGAGGCCAGTGCGCGCCTGGGGGTCTCGGGCAACGCCCACCTGATCATGCCCTACCACCGCGAACTCGACCTGCTGATCGAACGTCGTCTGGGATCCGCCAAGCTGGGCACCACCCGACGGGGGATCGGCCCCGCCTACGCCGACAAGGCGGCGCGCGTGGGGCTGCGGTTCCAGGACTTGTTCGACGAGAAGATCTTCCGACAGAAGCTCGACGCCGCACTGGAGCTGAAGAACCAGATCCTCGCCAAGGTCTACAACCGGTTGCCCATGGACCCCGACCAGATCGCCGACGAGTACCTGGCGTATGGGGCGCGCCTCAAGCCCCAACTGGTTGACAGCACGGCGCTGATCCACGAGGCGCTGGAACGGGGCCGGCACGTCATCCTCGAGGGCGCCCAAGGCACGCTGCTCGACCTCGACCACGGCACCTACCCGTTCGTGACCTCGTCCAACCCGGTGGCGGGCGGGGCGCTGGTCGGCGCCGGGATCGGTCCCCGCCACGTCGATCGGGTGATCGGCATCGCCAAGGCGTACGTCACCCGCGTGGGGACCGGACCGTTCCCCACCGAGCTCACCGACGAGGTGGGCGACCGGCTGATCGAGGTTGGCGGCGAGTACGGGACCACGACCGGGCGCCGTCGCCGGGCGGGCTGGTTCGACGGGGTGCTGGCGCGCTACGCCAACCGGCTGAACGGCCTCACCGACCTGTTCCTGACCAAGCTGGACGTGCTGAGCGGGCTGGAGGTCCTCCGGGTGGCGGTCGCGTACCGCCACGAGGGCAAGGAGTACCGCGACGTCCCGCCCCACCAGTCGATCCTCCACCACGCCGAACCCGTCTACGAGGAGCTGCCGGGGTGGCATGCCGACCTCACCGGTTGTGAGCGGTGGGAGGATCTGCCCGTGGCCGCTCGCGGGTACGTGGCGTTCGTGGAGCAGCAGGCGGGTGCACCCGTCACGTGGGTGTCGGTCGGGCCGAGGCGGTCGCAGACGCTGACGCGCCCGGGATCGATGCATGGCCTACCGAGCCCCGCCGGTGGGTAGCCGCGTCCTCGTCGTGGGTTGCGGCGCCCGCGAGCACGCGCTCGCGTGGCGCCTGGCCGGGTCGCCGTCGGTGGACGCGGTGGAGGCGGCGCCGGGCAACCCGGGCATGGAACAGCTCGGCCCTTGCCACGCGGTGCAGCCGCTTGAGCCGCTGGAGGTGGCCGACCTGGCGCGGCGTCGGCGCATCGACCTGGTCGTGGTGGGCCCGGAGGCGCCGCTGGTGGCCGGCATCGCCGACGAGCTGCGGCGGCACGGCATCGCGGTGTTCGGTCCCACTGCCGCCGCAGCCCGCATCGAGGGCTCCAAGGCGTTCGCCAAGGAGGTGATGGACGCGGCCGGCGTCGCCACCGCGGTGTACGCCAGCCACACCGACGCACCCGCCGCGCTCAGGGCGCTCGAGCGCTTCCGTCCGCCCTACGTCGTCAAGGCCGACGGCCTCGCCGCCGGGAAGGGCGTCGTGATCGCCGAGACCCGCGAGGAGGCGGTGTCGGCCATCGAGGACGCACTGGTCCGGCGGGTGTTCGGGGAGGCCGGGGCGCGGGTCGTGCTCGAGGAGTACCTCGAAGGCCCCGAGGTGTCGGTGTTCGCTCTGTGCGACGGCAGCGACACGTTGCTGCTGCCACCGAGCCAGGACTTCAAGCGTGCCCTCGAGGGCGACCGAGGCCCCAACACCGGCGGGATGGGGGCGTACACGCCGGTCCCCGCCTTCGACGCCGACGATGCCAAGGACCTGCGCGAGACCCTCTTCCGCCCCGTGCTCGATGAGCTGAAAGACCGCGGCTGCCCGTACCAGGGGCTGCTCTACGCCGGGCTCGCCCTGACCCCCGACGGGGTGAAGGTGCTCGAGTTCAACTGCCGCTTCGGCGACCCCGAGACGCAGGTGGTCGTCCCGCGCATCCGCAGCGACCTGGGGGAACTGCTCGCGGCGACGGTCGACCCCTCGCGGGGCGTGCGCAACGCCGACCTCGACCTCGCCGACGAGGCCCTCGTCACCGTGGTGCTGGCCAGCGGCGGCTACCCCGGGCGCTACCAGGTCGGCAGGCCGATCAGCGGTCTCCGGGAGGTCGCCGCCCAGCATCCCGACGTCCTGGTGTTCCACGCGGGGACCCGGCGTGCCGATGGCGGCCAGCTCGTGACGGCCGGTGGCCGTGTGCTGTCGGTGACCGGGCGGGGCGCCGATGTGCCCTCCGCCCGGGGGGGGGGGGGG
>DASZZX010000250.1:0-5698 GCA_036260415.1 Nitriliruptorales bacterium | reverse complement strand
CAGCAGAGCCCCGGCCAGCAGCCCGGCCCACGCCACCAGGCCGAGCCACTCGCCGACCCGCCACACCCGGCCGGGGCTCTGCTGCGAGCGCGCCGCGAGCAGCCCGCCCCGCAGAACCGTCCGTGACCTGCCCGCCGTGGCAGCGGGTTGGCGCGGGAGTGGATCGTGCGTTCTGGCGGTCGCCGGTGACCGTGGCGACGCACGATCGTGGGTGGGGCGGTGGTTGACGTGGAGGGGGGTCCGGTAGCCTGCCGTCGCCGGCGGTCGCCGGTCCACCCCGGCGGGGTAGCCAAGTGGTAAGGCAAGCGCCTGCAAAGCGCTCAAACACGGGTTCGATTCCCGTCCCCGCCTCTTGGTTCGCCGCGGCACGCCGGCCTTCGGGCGGGCTACCCGCGCTGATCGATCGGCACCCACCGCCGGCGTCGGACCCCGACGTACTCCGACGACGGGCGGATCAGCCGGTTGTCGGACTGCTGCTCGAGCACGTGGGCCGTCCACCCGGCTGCCCGCGAGGCGGCGAAGATGGGGGTGAACTGGTCGCGCGGGACGCCCATCGCCGTGTACAGGGGCGCGGAGAAGAAGTCGACGTTGACCGAGAGTCCCTTGCGGTCCATGACGACCCGCTGCACCTCCAGCGCCTTGTCGATGACCTCGGACTGGCCGTTGTGATCGGCCAGACGCTGCGCCCACTCGCGTAGGTGCGGTGCCCGGGGGTCCTCCGTCCGGTACACGCGGTGCCCGAACCCCATGATGCGTTCGCGCCGCACGAGCTTGCCGTCGATGTAGGGCCCGACCGCCGCCACCGAGGGGATCTCGTCCAGCATCCGGGCGACCCGCTCGTTGGCACCGCCGTGCAGGGGACCCCGTAGGGCACCGACCGCAGCGGCGACCGCCGAGTAGATGTCCGACAGGGTCGATGCGGTGAGCCGCGCGGCGAACGTGGAGGCGTTCAGGGTGTGCTCGGCGTGCAGCACCAGCGCGACGTCCATCGCCCGCTCGGTCTCCTCGTCGGGCTCCTTGCCGGTCAGCGCCATCGTGAGGTTGTGGGCGACCGAGGCGTCAGGGTCGGGGACGGCTGTGTCGCGCCCGCGGCGGCCAGCTTCGAACGCGCCGATCACGCTGGGGAGGCGGGCGACGATCGCGTACGCGTCGCGCCGCGCGCGGTCGATCTCCACCCGGTCCGAGGTCGGCACCCCGGATCCCAGCAGCGAAACCCCGGTGCGCAGGGCCTCCATCGGCGTGGTCTGGGGGGGCAGTGCCCGCAGCGTCCGTTCCACCGAGGGGGTCAGCGCGGACAGTTCTCCGAGTCGTCGGCGCACCTGGAGCAGCTGTGCACGTGTGGGCAGCGTGCCGTCCAGCAGCAGGTGCACGACCTCCTCGAACGTGGCGTGGCGTGCCAGCTCGTCGATCGGGTATCCCCGGTACAGCAGCATCCCCCGCTCACCGTCGATCCACGACAGAGCCGTCTGCGCCGCGACGACGCCTTCCAGTCCTCCGGCTGGCACGTGCGGGACCTCCCGCCGAGTGGTCCGGCGCCCATGCGGCTCCGCGCAACGTGCAACCAGCTGGGGGGGGCCGCAGGCGCGACCATCCTAACCACGGGGCCTCGACGGTCAGCGGGGGCCAGAGGCGGTCACGCGTCGTGGACGGGCTCCACGTAGACCAGGCTGGCCAGGTCGGCGTCGCACACGAACTCGCGATCGGCGACCGTGGCCCGCACCTTGTCACCGTCCGCCTCGATGTGGGCCACGGTGCCCGGGCGCAGACCGTGCTCCGCCACGAAGCCGATCATCGCCGGGTCGTTCTGCAGCCGTTCGGAGAGGCGCTCGACCCGGACGTCGCGCGGACCCGCCACGGCGGCGTCCGCGAGCGACCTCAGCCGGCGTGGAGCCGGCTCCTCGCCCAGATCGGGGATGGGGTTGCCGTGGGGATCGGTGGCGGGCGCGCCCAGCAGCTCCACGAGCCGGCGCTCGACCTCGTCGGAGATGACGTGCTCCCAGCGGCAGGCTTCGGCGTGCACGCGGTGCCATTCCAGACCGATGACATCCACCAGCAGCCGCTCGGCGAGGCGGTGCTTGCGCATGACGCTCACCGCCAGATCCCGGCCCTCGGCGGTGAGCTCGAGCGTGCGGTCCGATGTGAGCCGCATCAAACCCTCCTGCTCGAGCCGGGCGACGGTCTCGCTCACCGACGGTGCGGAGAGTCCCAGACGCTCGGTCAGACGAGCACGCAGTGCGGGGATGCCCTCCTCCTGCAACTCGTAGACGGTGCGGACGTACATCTCGGTCGAGTCGATCAGTGGGTTGTGCATCCCACCTCCTAGCCCGCCCGCAGCAGGGTACCTGAGGTTCTTTCAAGGTCGGCGGTCAAGACTCGCCAGACGAGGTGTCCTCCTCGTCGGCACCGACGCGCTCGTCGCGAGCCCGCTCGGTCCCGCTGCCAGCGAGGCCCGCGTCCGCCTGGGTGGCCGGATCGGACTCGCGTCGGGGCCCCGGCTGCTCGTCGCCGCCCAGGTCCTCGTCATCTTGCCCGCGGTCGTCGCTCACAGCCGGCCTCCTTCCTCCCCTGCGAGGTTAGGGAGGGATGTCGCCCGTGACGCAGTTGCGGCGTCCGTCGGTGTTGCGTGCGCGGCCGGAGAGGTCGGCTGCGGCCCGTGACGTTGGCCGCCCTGCGACACCCTCTGGTACCTTCCCGTCGCCCGGGGCGTTAGCTCAGTTGGCTAGAGCGCTTGCTCGACACGCAAGAGGTCGCAGGTTCGACTCCTGCACGCCCCACCGCTGCAGCCCCGGTCACACCCACCGCTGCGGCCTGCGCTCCGAGCCGGGTCGCCCCTCCTGGTGACTGGGTGTCACCAGACGTCAGCGAAGCCGTGGGCGCGCCCCGGTCGTCGTGACCGCCTCATCGCGACGCCGCAGGCGACGCGACCTGCCGGCCGGCGGCCGGTTGCAGTGGCAGACGCACTGCGACCTCCGCCGCGGTCAGCGCCGGGGCGAACAGGTAGCCCTGGGCGATGTCACACCCGCGCTCGCGCAACAGTGCGAGCTGCTCCGGCGTCTCGACGTGCTCGGCGACGGTCCGCAGCCCCAGGGTGCCAGAGATGAGCATGATCGCTTCGAGGATCGCACGGTCGCGACCGCTGTCCTGCATCCCCGCGACGAGCGAGCCGTCGATCTTCAGCGTGTCGATCGGCCAGCTGCGCAGCTCGGCGATGTTCGCGCAGCCGGTCCCGAAGTCGTCGAGGGCCAGACGGAGCCCGAGGTCCTTCAGCCGCATCAGGTCGCCGCGCAGCCGCTCGGTGTCGCGCGGGCTCCAGCTCTCGGTCAGCTCCACCTCGAGGTGCGCGGCCGGGAACTGCGTCCGCTGCAGGATCTCGGCGAGGCCGGTGACGACGTCGCCGCGGAGGTCGCGGGTGGAGAGGTTGACCGCGAGCCTCAGCTCGGGGAACCCCTCGGCGCGCCACTGCTGTGCCTGCTCGCAGGCACGTTCGAGCACGCACAGGTCGACCCGGCTGATGAGACCACCCTCCTCCGCCACGGGGATGAACTGCGACGGCTCGACCGCGCCGACCGCCGGGTCACGCCATCTCGCCAGGGCTTCGATCCCGACGACGGCCCCGGTCGTCAGATCCACCTGCGGCTGGTAGGCAACGGTGATGACGCCTTCGTCCAGGGCTCGGCGGAGGTCCTCGCGCAGGTGGGTGCGGACCGGCCCGCCGCGGCGGGCATCGCCCGCGACGTCCAAGCGGCGACCCGCCGCCTTCATCTCGTACATCCGGGCGTCGGCCCGGCGCAGGAGCTCCTCGTGGGTCGTGCCGTCGACGGGGTAGGACGCCAGTCCGATGCTGAGGGACGCGTCGATGCTGTGAGGCCCGATCAGAACTGGCTTGCTCGCCGCCTCGAGGATCGCGTCGGCGACCTTCTTCGCCTCTCGGCAGTCGCGCAGGCCGTCGAGGGCGACCGCGAACTCGTCCCCACCGACCCGGGCGACCGTGTCGGCGGCGCGGACGCTGGCGAGAAGACGCCCGGCCACCTGCTGCAGCAGCCGGTTGCCGATGTCGTGCCCGAGGACGTCGTTGACCTCCTTGAAGCGGTCGATGTCGATGAACAGTACGGCGACGACCTCTCCCCTCCTGCTCGCCTTCGCGATGGCGACGCGGAGGCGGTCCTCGAACAGCAGGCGGTTCGGGAGACCGGTGAGGGCATCACGGAACGCCTGCTGCCCGATCTCCTCCACGAACGACGCGTTGCGCATCGCGACACCCGCCTGAGCGGCGAGCAGGGTGAGGCACTCCACCTCGGCGGAGGCCGGGGGTCCCGACTCCCGCCGGCCTGCGATGAGCGTCGCGACGAGCTGCTCCCCGACGACGATCGGGACCGCGACGACCATGCCGAAGCCCGCTGCCCGCATCCGGGGCACGCCGTCCGCCCACGCGGAGTAGTCCTCGACGACGACCGCGTCGGCGGTGGCCCACACCTTCGCTGCGACGCCGCCCGGCCCGTCGTCGGAACCGCCGCGGTAGTCCAACGGCATCCCCCGGGACGCGACCGTCCGCCACGCGCCGGTGGGATCCTCGAAGACGCAGACCTCCACCGCCTCGAACCCCAACGAGATGGCGCCGTCGAGCACGGCGGCGAGCACCTTGTCGGCGTCGACCGACCCCATCGCGCGGCTCGCTGTGACGACCGACCGCAGCAGGCGCGCACGGTGCCGGGCCACACCCGCCGCCCGGGCGTGGGCGACCATCAGCTCGGTGAGCTGGCGGGCGAGCGTGCCGGCGGCCACCGCAACGAGCGCGACGATCCCGGTCCGGTAGGTGACCGACGCGACCTCGAACCGGTGGTAGTCGTAGGTCTGCGCCGCCCACAGCTCCCTCAGGAAGTACCCCACGGACAGGCCCCCCCACGTCAGCATGGCGCCGCGCAGCCCGGCGCGCTTGGCGCCCTGCAGCACGGGCACCACCAGAAGAGCCCAGAGGGCCGACGTCGGGTCGAAGGAGAACAGCCAGACGACCGCGAGCACCGTGGCAGCGTCGGCGACCAGCTCCACGACACGCCATCTCGCCAGACTGTCGGCGGTCAACCGTCTGCCGGCCACGACCGACACGGCGTTGACCGCCACGAGCCACGTCGCGACGGCGGCGCCGACCACCAGCTGCGAGAAGGGCATATCGAGCCCGGGCGGCGGCTCGTACAGCGCGAACTGGAGGAACGCGAACACCGCCCCCAGCCACCGCACCTTGCGCATCGACGCGTCCGCGCTGGTGGCGGCGGTGGCGAGGGGCGCCCCGTCCACCTCCGCCGCCACGCCGTCGGTAGCGACGGACGCCATCGACGGCCTGGGTTCGATCGACGGCGACGTCGCGTCCGGACCGCTGCAGAGTTCGGCCAGCCGCAGCAGGATCCAGCGGTAGGAGGTGCCCTTCTCCAGACAGGCGTGGGCCCCCGCGGAGGCGACCCTGTCACGGACCTGCTCGGAGGGCAGACCTGTGAGGACCACGACCTTCGTCTCCGGAGACACCTGCCGCAGCCGGGCGATGGCCTCGAAACCGTCCGAACCGGGCATCGCGAGGTCGATGAGGGCGAGATCGGGCCTGTTCTCGGCGACGAGGTCGACGGCTTCGTCCCCGTCGGTCGCCACCCCCACGACCGCGAAGCGCCCGTCCGCCTCGAGCATGGACCGCGAGAGGGTCCGCAGCTCC
>DASZZX010000249.1:0-2473 GCA_036260415.1 Nitriliruptorales bacterium | reverse complement strand
TCGTCGTCGGGGTCCTCGGCCGGGTGGGCCGGCTCGTCGTCGGCCGGGTCGGCCGGCTCGTCACCGGCGAGGCGACGCAGCAGCCGCCGCAGTCGCACGCCGACCCGGTAGCGGCGCTGCCCCCCGTCGTCGGTGACCTGCTCGACCGTCACGTAGCAGTCAACGAAGCCGGCCACGTCCCTGCACAGCGCCGCACGCAGGTCCCGCCGCGCGGCTGTGGCGTCGGACTCTCCTCCGAGCGCCGCGGCGACGCGATCGGGGTCGACCCGTTCGTCCACGCCGACCCATCGTCCCCGGAAGCCGGCGCGGATCACGGCGAGGACGTCCTCCGGCACCCCGCGCCTGTCGAGTTGGGCGGCGACCGCGGCGCTGGGGTCGGTCACGCCGCTGGCCAGCGCGGCCAGCTGGCTGAAGCCGAGTCGCGCGTACAGACCCCGCTCCCCCAGCGCCCGCAGGTCGATGAGGTCGAAGCCCAGCACCGACGCGCGCACGTCCGTGACGCCCCGGCCCCGGCTGCCGGCCACCTGGAACCCGGACAGCAGTCCTGCGACCAGCGCACCGTCCTCTCCGGACCCTTCGAACGCCGCGGGGTCGGCGTCGACGGTGAACGTGTACGCGAACGAGTCCGACAACGTGCGCTCGAGCGCAGCCACGAGCTGGCTGCGGGGATCGTCCGGTCCGCGCGCGATCAGGTAAGCCACGACCCCGGCGGCGACCACGACGCCCACCAGCGACAGCGTGGAACGCCGCCGCCACCGCGGCGCCGGACGGCTTCCGGACGGGCTGTCTCGTGGCGTCGGTGCGGCGGCTCGCCCCTCGCTGTCGCTCACCGTGTCGACGTGCCGTCGCCCGGGGGGGAGCGGCGGCGTGCCCGGTGCACCGCGACGATGCCACCGGCCAGGTTGCGGTAGCTGACCTGCTCCCATCCGGTGGTGGCGATCCAGCCCGCCAGGGTCTCCTGGTCGGGCCACAGCAGGATGCTCTCCGACAGGTACCGGTAGGCCGCCGGGGAGGCGGCCAGCACGTCCGCGATACGGGGCAGCCCGTGTGCCAGGTACGCCTGGTAGGCGACGCGGAAGGGGCGCCAGGTGGGGGTGCTGAACTCCAGGACCACCAGACGCCCGCCGGGTCGGGTGACGCGCGCGAACTCGCGCAGTCCCGCCTCCTGGTCGGGGAGGTTGCGCAGACCGAACGCGATCGTCACCGCGTCGAAGCAGGCGGCGGGGAAGGGCAGCCGCAGGGCGTCACCGTTGATCAACCGCACCAGGGGGGCCTGTCGTCCCCGTCCTGCGGCGAGCATCCGGTAGGAGAGGTCCAGCGCCACGACCCCGGTCGCGCCGTGGTCGCAGAGCGCGCGGCTCAGCCCGCCCGTGCCCGCCGCGACATCGAGCACGCGGGCGCCGCCGGGAGCAGCCGCTCGGGCCGCGACGCGCCGCCAGTGGGCGTCCTGGCCCAACGACACGACGGTGTTCACCAGGTCGTAGCGGGGAGCGACCCGGTCGAACATGGCTTGGACCGCCGCCGCGTCCTTGCCGGCACGGCCCGACGCGGGCAGGACCTCGGTCGGGTTACCCTCGCGCCGCGCCACGCGCTCCTCGAACGGTCGGTGACCGCACGCTACCGGGCGGGCCGCGGGGCGCGTGGAGCGCGCCGCCCGGTGGGCGGCTCAAGACGTGGCCCCGCTCGGTCGACTTCACTGGCGGGATCCCGATCACGACGACGAGGAGCGGTGCGTGGTGCGCGCGTACTGTCAGCAGTGTGATGCGCAGGTCCCGGTGGGTGACGACGGCCTGGACCGCTTCGGCCACCCGGTCGCACTCGCCGACGGCCCGGGGCCGGCGCACGCCGGGCCGGCAGAGGAGCCGGAGCCGTGGGTCTCCAAGGTCGACCCGACGGCCGCGGTCGATCAGCCACGGGCGGCACCGCACGGTCCGCGTGACCAGCCGGTCGCGGCGCAGCGCCCCGCACCGTCCGGTCCTGACCATCCGGTGGCCCAGCGCCCCGCACCGACCAGTCCGGTCGAGGAGCCGGCGGCGTGGACGGCTCCGGTGACGGCCTCGGACGACGAGGGCGACGGGCCCGGTGAGCCCGTCGACGTCGACGCGTTCGAGGGGCGGTACGACCTCGACGAAGACAGCTTCGATGCCGCGTCGCTCGAGGCGGCCGTCGCGGAGCTCGGCTTCGCGTTCGGGACCGCTGACGAGGGCGTCGTCGAGCGGGACGTCGAGCGCCCGGTGGACGACCGTTGGGCCGCTGGGGAACCCGGCAGCGAGGACCGTCCGGCCACCGAGACGACCAACCCTTCCGACGAGGACGAGGCCGACCGGTGGCGGCTGGACCTCGACGAGTTCGGGCTGGACCTCGCGGAGGCGTCGGATCCTGACGTCGGTGGCCCCGTCACGGAGGTGGAGGAGCAGGGCCGAGAGGAGCCGGAGCCGGTGAGCCCGGCGAGGGAGGTCCGGGGAGGGTTCGA
>DASZZX010000248.1:0-13968 GCA_036260415.1 Nitriliruptorales bacterium | reverse complement strand
CGCCGCCCGATCGTCCTGGCCCAGCGCCGGCGGGGCGCCGGTGTGGCCGAAGCGGTCGCTCCGGGCCTGCCCGAGCTCGGGCTGATGCTGCCACCCTCGCCGCTGCACCAGCTGCTGGCGGAGGACGCCGCCCGCCCGCTGGTCCTCACCAGCGGCAACCTCACCGACGAACCGATCGCGTACGAGGACGCCGACGCGTTCGCCCGGCTGGGCCCGCTGGTCGACGCGGTGCTCACCCACGACCGGGCCATCCACATCCGTTGCGACGACGGCGTGGTCCGCGCCGGTGTCGCCGCGGGGCTGCAGACGGTGCGCCGTTCCCGCGGCGATGCGCCCGAGCCGCTGCCGCTGCCGCTGCCCGCGCGCCGTCGGGTGCTGGCGGTCGGGGCGGAGCTGAAGAACACCGTCGCGGTCGCCAAGGGCACCGCCGTGCTGGTCAGCCACCACATCGGGGACCTGGAGCACCACGCGACCTACCGCTCCTTCCTGCAGGCGGTCGACCACCTGTGCCACCTGTTCGGCGTCGAGCCGGACGTGGTGGCGCACGACATCCACCCCGAGTACCTGTCGACCAAGTTCGCCACGGAGCTGGAGCTCGCGGCCTGCCCGGTGCAGCACCACCACGCGCACGTGGCATCATGCATGGTCGAGCACGGGCGCACCGACCCGGTGCTCGGCATCGCCTTCGACGGTCTGGGCTTCGGCACCGACGGCACGCTGTGGGGCGGTGAGTTCCTGGTCGCCGACCTACGCGGCTTCCAGCGGGTCGGCCACCTGCTGCCCGTCCCGCTGCCGGGCGGTGCAGCTGCGATCCGCGAGCCGTGGCGCATGGCGGTGGCCTGGCTGCATCAGGCACTCGGTGAGGACGCTGTCGCACGCCACGCGTCGGTGCTCGACGACCGTTGGGCGGCCATGCTCGCCCTGGTGCGCGGGTGGCGCGGTCCCACCACCTCCAGCGTGGGACGCCTGTTCGACGCGGTGGCGGCACTGCTGGGGATCCGGTCGGCGGTGACCTACGAGGGCCAGGCCGCGGTCGAGCTGGAGGCGTCCGCCCGCCGTGTGCCCGCAGCGGAGGCGCCCGTCTACCCCACCGACGTGGTCACCGACGGCGACCCTGTGGTGCTGGACCCCAGCCCCCTGCTGGCGGCGGTGCTTGCCGAACGCGACCGCGGGACGCCGCGGGAGACGGTCGCCGCGGGCTTCCACGCCGGTCTGGCCGACGGCGTGGCCCGTGTCGCCATCGGGCTCGCCGACCGCCACCGCCTCGACACGGTCGCGTTGAGCGGCGGGGTCTTCCAGAACGCCCGGCTGAGCGAGCTGCTGTCCGGTCGGCTCGCCGCCGCGGGGCTGCGGGTCCTCACCCACCGGCGCATCCCCGCCAACGACGGCGGGATCAGCGTCGGCCAAGCGGCGATCGCGGCCCTGGGCGCGACCACGGGGTCGTGACCCGCCCGGCAAGCGGCCCGATGGCCGGTCGCCGGCACCCGGCGTGTCACCGGGCCATGCCGCGCTCCAGCGCGTCGATCAGGTAGGGGCGCAGCTCCGCCGCTGCCACGATGCGGTCCACCGAGCCGACCTCCCGCGCCCGCTCGATGGTGTGGACCGCATCGAACTCGGAGGCCACCTCCCGCAGCTTCTCGGCGTGCACCTCCTCCTCCACCTGTTCCAGCTCCTCCTCCAACCGTGCCTTCTCCGCGTCAGCGGCCTCGGCGAGCTCTTCCCGCAGCGACGCGACGCGCTCATCGTCGTGGGTGCGCTGGCGGACCTCCTTGGCGAACACGACCGCCGCGGCGGGGGTGCCGCCGATCACCGACGCGTACGAGCCCTCGATGGCGGCCACCTCCAGGCCCGGGTTGAGACGTTTGGAGAACACCACGAACGCCCCGCCGTGGTAGCGGGAGATGACGCAGAACACCACCGGCCCGCGGAAGTTGGTGACAGCCCGTCCGATTTCGGCGCCGAACTCCAGCTGCCACTTGCGCATCGATTCCGGCGACCCGTCGAACCCGGACAGGTTGGCCAGCACGACCACCGGGCGCTTGCCGGAAGCGGCGTTGATGGCGCGCGCCATCTTCTTGGACGACTGCGGTAACAACGTGCCCGACGTCCACGCCGACGGGCCGTCGGCGGGCACGAACCCGTGTCGTGGCAGCGTGCGGGACTCGACACCGAGCAGGCACACGGGGATGCCCCCGATGCGCGCGTCCCAGACGACCGTGTTCTCGGCGTCGCGCCAGGCCGACCAGCGCTCGAGCGGCTCGCGGTCCTGATCGCTGACCGCCCGCATCACCGCCCGCACCGAGAACGGCTTCTTGCGCTCGGGGTTGTGCTCGTCGGAGAAGATGTCGCCGACGCACTCGAAGTCGGCGCCCTCGACCTCCCCGTGGGGGTAGTCGCGGACATCACGGTCGTGCGGGTCGTCGGTGGCCACCCGACGCGGGAACCGCTCGCCCGCCACCACGTAGCCGTGCTCGTAGTGGCGGAACAGGAGGGCACACGCCTCCTCCAGGCTGGGTGCCCAGTACTGGGCCTCCCCGTTGGGGCCCATGATCCGCTCGAAGCCGCCGATGCCGCGGTTGTCCTCGGCCGACACGCCACCCGAGAAGTCCAGCGCCCGCTTCCCGGTCAGCACCATGGCGCTGTCGGGCACCATCACGAGGATGCCGCTGGTGTGCATCAGCATGGTCGCTTCGGCGTTGAAGTACGGCTGGGCGCCGACGTTGATCCCGGTCACGATGACGTTGAACTCGCCGCCCGACTGGGTGAACTCGATGATGCGGCGCAGCACGCCCGCGATCCAGTCCATGTTCTCGGTGCCGCTCTCCATGGAGACGCGAGCGCCCGACGACAGGGCGAACCACTCCACGGGCAGCTGGCGGTCCTCGGCCAGGTCCATGGCGGCGATGACGCGTCGGCACTCCGCCTCCGCCATCGACCCCAGGCTGGTGCTGGGGTCGCTGAGGAGCATGACCCGCTGCATGCCCTCGGGCACGGCCTCGGTCCGGTTGGAGATCACCCCGACCACGACCGCCGCGCTGTTGCGGCCGGGCGGGCGATCCACTGGCACGAGCCGACCGTCGTCGTCGAGGTCGTACTCCTCGAAGCTGCCGGCCGGGAAGTCCGACACCATCCCGTCGGCGGGCGTGAGCATGCGCGCCAGCTCGTACGGGTAGGGCGAGTCACGACGCTCGGTGGCGAGGACGTTCTGGCGGTACTCCGACAGCGGCTGGATGGGCTCGTCCGACGGCGCCTCGCGTCGCACCACGATCCCCAGCTCGGCCACGTTCTCGACGTGCAGCTCGGACTCCACCAGGTCGCCCGTCTCGGGGTCGGGGATACGTCCCCTGGCCACGACCTTCTCCAGCCCCAGGCCGAGGGTGGCGGGTGCCAGCTGCCGCGCCACGTCGCGCCACACGTCGGGCGGCAGGGTCAGGGGAGGCTCGACCCGCAGCAGCACCACGTTGTTCAACAGGCGATCCCCCGGCGGGCGCTGCGTCTGGAAGCGACGGATGCCCGACAGTGCCTCCACCAGCATGCGCTCGGCGTGCGGCACCGACACCACCTTGCCCGACTCGTCGGTGACGGTGGTCAGGTCGCGGATCTCGGCCAACGCGAACAAGCGCTCGTCGTTGGGGTTGTCCTCTGCCACCCCGTGGAAGAGGAAGACGTCCTCCACGGACGGCAGACGCTCGACGCGGAAGTTCGACAGGCGCCACAGACCCAGCCGCTTGCCCAGCATCGGGTGGAGGTTGCGGTAGAGCTCGTCCTCGCGGAAGCCGTCCCCGTCCTGCCGGTAGGTGAAGTGCTGCGTCCGTTGGTGCTCGGGCCCGGATCCCGTGGTGGTGATCATCACGTCCAGACGGTGGAGCTGCCGGCCGAAACCGACCCCGTCGAGCCAGCCGGCGACCTCGCGCTGCATGCTGTCGCCGTCGAGGAGCGACCCCGAGCGCGACAGCGCGATGTCGACCACCACCGCACGTGAGGCCAGCACATCGTCGAGGTGACGGCGAACGCAGCCGACCAACTCGCCCAGCGCGCCCTCGCCGTCGCCGTAGGCCACGACCAGGTGGTACTGGTCGCCCTCGTGTTCGTAGTCGGCCACCGCCAAGGGCCGGCCGTCGATCCACTCGACGTGCAGGTCGCGGAGTTCGCGCGCGCGGTAGTAGCGGCGCGTGCGGACCTCCAGGACGGCCTCGCGCAGCGGCTCGTCGCCACGTCGGTAGCGCTCGAGCAGCTTGCCGCGCAGGGGCTGCGGACAGTCCACCAGCCGTGCCAAGTGCTCCTCGCGCTCAGCGGTGTCGGAGGTCTCCACGAGGGCGTCGAGCTCCTGGTCCATCTCGGCGTAGACCTCGTCGCGGGAGCGGTCCAGCAGGGGACGGTCGAAGGCTTGGAAGCGCACCTCGCGGGCCAGGTCGCTGACGGTGGGGTAGCGCCCGTTCGCCACCGAGATCAGCCGGTCCAACAGCGACCGGTAGTCGTCGCGCTCCGACGCGCGCAGGGCCGCGTGGTGCTCGACGTGGCGGTCGAGGATGGCGGCGACCGTCGGGGTCAGCTCCCCGATGCGCTGGAACGCCCGGTACATCCACAGCAGCGCGTCCTCCAGCTGGGGTGTGCGATCCAGTCCGTCGACGCCGTAGCGGCCGAGGGCCCGTTCCAGCCGGTCCAGGAACCACTGGGGCAGCAGCTCGTCGGCGCGGTCGGGGGAGCGCAGATACGTGAACAGGTGCTCTTGGGGGCTGCGGACCTGCTCCTCGTCGACGTCCGGGTCGCGTTGGCGCCGCGACAGCGAACCGAAGTCGGCGAAGGCGTCCAGCACCTCCTCCTCACGCTCGAGCAGCGCCTCGTCGTCGGGTGGGAGCTCGGCGCGGACCTGCTCGTACTCGTCGGTGAGCCGGTCGGCCTGTTCGGGGTCCAGGTCGTAGCCGAGCAGGTACGACCGCAGCGCATCGAACAGCCGGTCACGGCGTTCGGCTCCGCTGCCGCGGTCCTGCCGCCCCTCACCGGTTCGGAAGGAGACGCGCTCCTCCTCGGCCTCGGCCTGGTCGTCACCGGTCGGTTCGATGCGCACCAGGACGGCGCCCGCGTCCACCTGCACGTTCTCGGCGACCTCCACCGTGCGCACCCGGCCGGCGTAGGGCGCGCTGATGGTGGTCTCCATCTTCATCGCCTCGAGCACCAGCACGGCCTCGTCGGCCTCCACCTCGTCACCTTCGGCGACGCGGACCGAGATGACCACTCCGGGTGACGGCGAGCGCAGCACCCCCCCCTCGTCGCGCATGACCCGGTGCGGCACCCCGTCGACCTCGATCAGGTGGGTCGGGCCCTGCACCGAGCGCACCGCCTTCAGACGGCGGCCGGCGTAGGCGACGCGCAGCTCGTGCTCACCGAGCCGGTCGACCCGCAGGTCCACCGAACCGTCGTCGGTGTCGATGCGGTAGGTCTCCGGCCCCAACCGGTAGGTGGTCATCCGGTACGAGCCGCCGCGGTAGCGCAGGTCGATGCGCTTGCCCGCCTCGGAGGACGCCTCCGGACGCCCCCGTCCCGCCGACGCGTGGAAGTGGGCCCGGTCGGAGGCGTGCTCCACGTCGTACGCCTCCACCGCGGCGAGCAGTACCGCCGCGGGGTCCAGCTCGGGGAGGTGATCGCCTCGCTCGGTCAGCTCGTCGAGCCAGCCGGTGTCGAAGCGGCCCTCGGCCAGCTCCGGACGGTCCAGCAGGTTGAGCAGGAAGGCCTTGTTGGTGGTCCCCCCGTCGATGATGACGATCGACTGAGCGAGGGCGCGCCGCAGGCGCGCCAACGCCTCCGACCGATCCTGCCCGTAGGCGACGAACTTGGCGATCATCGCGTCGAAGTCGGGCGAGATCTCGTCGTCCTCTGTGACACCCGTCTCGACCCGCACACCCGGGCCGGTGGGGAAGCGCAGGTGGGCGATCCGTCCCGGAGCCGGGCTGAAGCCGCGTTCCGGATCCTCCGCGTACAGACGGGCCTCGATGGCGTGGCCGGTCGTGGGTGGCGGCTCGCCCTCCAGGCGTTCGCCCCGCGCCACGTGCAGCTGCAGCTTGACCAGGTCCAGGCCGGTGGTCAGCTCGGTCACGGGGTGCTCGACCTGCAGGCGGGTGTTGACCTCCATGAAGTAGTACTGCTGGCCGTCGGGCTCGTAGAGGAACTCCACGGTGCCGGCGTTGGTGTAGCCGGCCTCCAGGGCGAGACGCACCGCGGCGTCGCGCAGGGCCTGGTCCTCCTCGGGAGAGAGGGCTGTCGACGACGACTCCTCAAGCACCTTCTGCCGGCGCCGCTGGATGCTGCAGTCCCGCACGCCGACCGCCCACGCGGTGCCGTGCCGGTCGGCGATGACCTGCACCTCGACGTGGCGGGCATCGCCCAGCTGACGCTCGAGGAAGACGGTCGGATCGCCGAAGGCGCTCTCGCCCTCGGAGCGGGATGACTCGAACGCCTCGGGGAGCTCGTCGGCGCTGGACACCGTGCGGATGCCGCGTCCACCGCCGCCAGCGGCTGCCTTGACCACCAGCGGGTAGCCGATCTTCTCGGCGTGCGTCTCGGCCTCGTCGAGGGTGTCCAGCGGCCCCTCGCTCCAGGGCACCACCGGCACGTCGGCGTTCTCGGCCAGCTGCTTGGCCGCGATCTTGTTGCCAAGCCGGTCGATCACGTCGCCTGGTGGCCCGACGTAGGTGACACCGAGCTGGTCGCACAGCCGCGCGAAATCCGCGTGTTCCGACACGAAGCCCCAGCCGACCCACACGGCGTCCGCCTCGGTCTCGCGGATCGCCCGCTCGAGGCGGTCGTAGTCCAGGTAGGTGTACTTGCTCTTGTCGTCTTCCTCGTCGAAGTACATGGCCGGGCCGAGGTCGTAGGTCTCGTCGGCCTGTCGCACGAACCACGCGCTCGCGTCGGGCTCCGTGTACAGCGCGATGCTGCGGATGGAGGTGCCGTGCTCGCGGTTGTACTCGGCCAGGGCGTGCAGGACCCGCATCGCGGCCTCGCCGCGGTTGATGATCGCCAGACGCTCGAAGCTCATCCCGCTGCCATCCCCATCGCGTGGGCGCCACCATCGACGTGCAGGATCTCGCCCGTGACCCCCGTCGCCCAGTCGGACAGCAGCACGCACACCGCCCGTGCCACCGGCTCGGGTAGCGTCGGATCCCAGCCCAGCGGTGCGTGCTCGTCCCACTGGTCGAACCCCGCGAACCCCTCGATGCTCTTGGCGGCGACCGTCTCCAGCGGGCCCGCAGAGACCAGGTTGACCCGCACGCCGTCGGGGCCGAGCTCGCGGGCGAGGTAGCGGGCGGTCGATTCCAGCCCGGCCTTGGCCACCCCCATCCAGTCGTAGGCGGGCCAGGCCACCGACGCGTCGAAGTCCATGCCGACGACCGCCCCGCCTCCCGCGGCCCGGAACAGCGGCGCGAAGCCGCTGCCGAGCGCGGCCAGCGAGTAGGTCGACACGTGGAAGGCGGTGGCCACGTCCTCCCACGGAGCGGTCATGAAGCCGCCGCCCAGGCAGGAGTCGGGCGCGAACGCGATCGCGTGGAGCAACCCGTCCAGGCCTCCCCAGCGCTTGTCCAGGTCCTCGGTGACCGTCTCGATGTCCTCCGGTTTGGTGACGTCCAGTTCGAGGACGTCGGGCGGGCCGTCCAGCTTCCGGGCGGTGCGCTCGGTCAGGCGACGACCCTTGCCGAAGCCGGTGAGCACGATGTCGGCACCCTCCTCCTGCGCCATACGGGCCGCGTGGAAGGCGATCGACTTGTCGTTGAGCACGCCGGTGATCAGGAGTCGCTTCCCGTCGAGCAGCATGGTCAGTCCTTCATGCAGACGTCTTGGGGTTGAAGCCGTTGGCGCGCGGCGCCCCGGACAGCTCCACCAGCTCGTCGTGGAGCGCGCTTGCGAACTTCCGGCGGGAGCCCGGGTCGTCGTCAGGGGGGTCGAGCGGCGGGCCGAAGGCGACCCGCACGTCGTGGCGGCGCCAGACGCGCGGCCGCTCGTCGATCGGCCAGGCCTCCCCGGTCCCGTGTATGCCGACCGGGACGACCGGACACTCAGCCGTGGAGGCCAGCCGTGCGACCCCACTGCGTGGTCGGTAGACCCGCCCGTCGCGGGTGCGCCCACCCTCGGGGTAGATCACGACGGCTCCTCCACGGTCGAGCACCTCCAGGACCCGCTCCATCGCGTCGGTGTCGGCGGAGCCGCGGTTGACGACCAGCATCCCCAGCGACTGCAGGACGTTGCCGAAGATCGGCTGCTCGGCCAGCTTCACCGAGCCGAGGAACGTCAGCCGTCGTGGCGAGGCGGCGGCGACCGCCACCGTGTCGAGGTGGGAGGCGTGACGAGCGGCCAGGATGACCGGGCCCGTGGCCGGCACGTGCTGCCGGCCGCGGACCTCCTCCCGCAGCCACCAGCGGGCCAGCGGCCCACCGAAGTTCTGCAGCCACCGCGGGGTGGCGGGCAGCGAGTCCATCGCGTCCTGTCAGACGGTGCGGAAGATCAGCGCCGAGTTCTGGCCACCGAATCCGAACGAGTTCGACATCGCGGCCCCGAGCTCATCCCCGCGTGCCTCACCGTGCACCACGTCGAGTTGGATCTCGTCGTCGATCTTCTCGACGTTCGCGGTTGGGGGGATGACACCGTCACGCAGCGCCAGCACCGAGAACGCCGCCTCGACCCCGCCAGCCGCCCCGAGGGTGTGGCCGGTGACCCCCTTGGTGGAGCTGACCGCGACGCCGTCGGCGGCGCTGCCGAACACCGAGCGGATCGCCCGCGACTCGGAGACGTCGTTGAGCGGGGTGGAAGTGCCGTGCGCGTTGATGTGGTCGATGTCGCCCGGCTCGAGGCCCGCGTCGGCGAGGGCACGTTGCATGGCCAGGATGGCCCCGCCGCCCTCCTCGGGCGGGGCGGTCTGGTGGTGGGCGTCGGCCGACGCTCCGGCACCGGCGAGCACCGCCAGCGGCGTCGCGCCCCGTGCACGGGCGTCCTCGGCGCGTTCCAGCACCAACACCCCCGAGCCCTCACCCATCACGAAGCCGTCCCGGTCGGTGTCGAACGGCCGTGAAGCGGTCTCGTCGTTGCGTGTCGACAGGGCCCCCATCCGCGCGAACGCGGCGGTCGCCAGGGGCGTGACGCCTGCCTCGACCCCGCCGGCCAGGACAGCGTCGGCGGTCCCGGACCGCAGCATGTCGCGTGCCACGTGGATCGCGCTGGCGCTGGCCGCGCAGGCCGTGTTGATGGTCATGTTGGGCCCGCGGGCGCCGAGTTCGATGGCGACCTGCCCGGCTGCCATGTTGGACAGCATCTTGGGGATGAACAGCGGGCTGACCCGACCACGCTCCAGGAAGGTTTCGTGCTGCTCCTCCCAGGTCTCCATGCCGCCGACGGCGCAGCCAAAGATCACGGCCAAACGGTCGGCGAACTCATCGGGCTCCTCGTCGTCCTCGGGGAGGGGGAGGTCGGCCGCTTCGACGGCCTCGCGCGACGCGAGCACCGCCAGCTGCACGAAGTGGTCGAGCCGGCGTGACGCCTTGGGTCCGACCTCGGCGGGGTCGAAGTCCGGGACACGGCAGGAGATGGTGACCGAGATGTCGGCCTCCTGCAGCATCGGGTCGGGCGCCGCGGCCGGCGTTCCGGCCAGGATGCCCTTCCAGGACGCGTCGACCCCTCGGCCGGCCGGCGTCAGCAGCCCGATGCCGGTGACGACGATCTCTGGGTAGTCGCGCTCCGTCACGCCTCGACCTTCTGCTTCTCTTCGAGCTTGTTCACGGCCTCACCGACCGTGTTGATCTCCTCCGCCTCCTCGTCCTCGATGGTGATGCCCGTCTCCTCCTCGATGGCCATGGTCAGCTCGACCAGGTCCAGCGAGTCGAGATCCAGCGACTCAAAGGTGGCGTCCTCGCTGATGTCCTCCTCGGGCACCTGGAAGGTCTCCACGAGGATGTTCTTGACCTTGTCGTACAGCTCCTGGTTCATGGTTCCTCCTGCTCTGCGGTCTGGCTGGTCGGAGATCAGATGGCGGCACCGCCGTCCACGGGTACCACAGCGCCGGTAATGGCGGAGGCCGGTTCGGAGGCGAGGAACGCGATCGCGGCGGCGACCTCCTCCGCCCGGACCGGTCGCCCGATCGGCGTGCGCTCGACGTAGCCCTCTCGGACGTCGTCCGGGAGCTCGTCGGTCATGTCGGTCTCGACGAACCCCGGCGCAACCAGGTTCACCGTGACGCCTTTGCCGGCCAGCTCGCGGGCCAGCGACTTCGTCAGCCCGATCAACCCCGCCTTGGCCGCTGCGTACGCGGTCTGTCCGGCGTTGCCGCGCAGGCCCACGAACGAACCGACGTTGATGACCCGCCCCCACCGCCCGCGCAGCATCGGCCGCAGGGCGGCCCGGGTGGTGAGGTAGGCCCCGCGCAGGTTCACGCTCAGGGTGCGGTCCCACCGATCCGGGGTCAGACGCATCAGCAGGTCGTCGTCGGTGATGCCGGCAGCGTTGACGACCACCGCCAGTCGACCCAGCTCCGTCGCGCGATCGACCGCGGCCTCGATCTGCTCCTGGTCGGTGACGTCCAGCACGACCGCCTCGGCGTCACCTTCGCAGGCGTCGGCGACCTTCTCGGCTCCGGCCTGGTTGCTGCGGTAGCCGACCAGCACGGTGGCGCCGTTGGCGGCCAGGGCGCGGCAGGTGGCACCGCCGATGCCGCCGCTGCCGCCGGTGACGATGGCGACGAGGTCGCTCATGGCACCCTCCGGTCGTTGGCGTCGGCGCGGACGGAGATCGTCATCCTCATCCCCCGTCCTCCGGGACGGTCAGCAGGCATGAGCCCCACGTGAGGCCCGCACCGAAGCCGGTCAGCAGCACGCGGGCACCGGGCTTGAGCAGGCCGTCGTCGCGGGCGTCGGCCAACGCGATCGGGATCGAGGCGGCCGAGGTGTTGCCGACCCGGTCGATGTCGATGAAGGCCTGCTCCTCCGACAAGCCCACCCGCGAGGCGACCGCCTTGAGGATGCGCTCGTTGGCCTGGTGGCCGACCAGCAGATCCACGGTTTCCACGTCGACCCCGGCCTGGTCCAGGACCGTGCGGCAGGAGGCCGCCATGCGCGCGACCGCGTGCCGGTAGGTCTCGCCGCCCTCCATCGTGAGGAAGTGGCGCCTCGCAGCGACGGTCTCCTCGCTGGCCGGCTCGCTGGCGCCCCCGGCCGGCACGATCAGGGTGTCCGCCAGGCTGCCGTCCGACCCGAGATCGAACGGGCCCAGCGAGCCGTTGCCGGACGCCAGGACGCACGCCCCGGCCCCGTCACCGAAAAGCACCGCGGTGGAACGGTCCTGCTCGTCGATGAAGCGGGTGAGCGCCTCCGCGCCGATCAGCAGCACCGGTTCCTGCTGCCCGGTGGCGACAAGGGTCGCCGCCACCTGCAATCCGTAGATGAAGCCCGTGCACGCCGCACCGACGTCGAACGCGGCCGACTCGATGCCCAACTTCCCCGCGACGATCGGGCCGGTCTGCGGCATGACGTGGTCCGGTGTGGTGGTCGCCACGATGACCGCGCTGACGTCCTCGGGCTGCAGACCAGCGTCGTCCAGAGCGGCTCGTCCAGCGCGGACGGCCAGGTCGGAGGTCGAGTCGTCGTCGTCGATGCGCCGTCGCTCGCGGATCCCGGTTCGGGTCCGGATCCACTCGTCGCTGGTGTCCAGGACCGCCGCCCAGTCGTCGTTGGTGACCACCTCGTCGGGCAGGTCCACGCCCAGCCCGACGATCCCGACGGGCAGCACCCCCTCCTTGCTCGCGGCGGCAGCGTCGGACGGCGATGGATCGACCTGTCTACTCATAACCGCAGCCTTGTCGTCGTGGTGTGGGCAGCCGGGGTCGGTCACCGGCCGGTGGCCGGTGACCGTTCAGCGCTGGCCGACCGCTTCCGCTGTCCCATCGGCGGCCAGCTCGGCCACGTCCTCCACGGCGGCGGCCACCTCGTCGAGGTCGTCGGGTCCCGCGACCGACAGCGCCTGGACGTCCGACAGGTTGCGCTGGGCCAGGCCGGTCAGGACCTCTCCCGGGCCGGCCTCCACCACCAACTCGACTCCCCGGTCAGCGAAGCGCTGCATCACCTCACGCCAACGGACCGGGGACAACATGCCGTCGACGAGCCCCTGGCGGACCTCCTCGGCGGTGGTGGACACCTGGGCGGTCGCGCCGCTCACCAGCGGGATGGAGGGGTCGTGCACCTCCATCGACTCCAGGCGCTCGGCCAGGCGGTCGCGCGCAGGCGCCATGGTGGAGGTGTGGAACGCGCCCTCCACATCGAGCTCGCGCACGCGGCCACCGGCGTCGCGGCAGGCCTCCGACGCGGATGCCACGGCGTCCGAAGGCCCCGCGATGACCACCTGACGCGGACCGTTGTCGTTGACGACGACGGCGCCGTCCACTTCGGCGAGAGCCTCCTCGACGGCGGCTCGGTCGAGGCCCAGGATCGCCGACATCACGCCGGGGTTGTCGGCGATCGCGTCGGCCGACGCGCGCCCGCGCTCAGCGACCAGAGCGGCCCCGTCGCGGATCGACAGGCACCCGGCCGCGACGGCAGCCGCGTACTCACCGAGGCTGTGACCGGCGACCAGATCGGCACGGACGCCGACGTCCTCCAGAGCCCGCCATGCGACGAGCGAGACCGCGAACATGGCGGGTTGGGCGACGGCCGTGGACTCGCAGGCCTCCGGGTCGTCGGCCAGCTCGGCCAGATCGGGGATGTCGGCAGCCTCCGCCACCTCCTCGAGGATGGCGAACGCCGGATGGTCACGCCAGGCCGACGCCATACCCCCTCGCTGCGATCCCTGTCCTGGGAAGACCATCGCGACCGTCACGTGGGTCCCTCCCGAGGGCGGTTGTGTGCCGTGGTCCCATGCGGGACCCGTCCGTTCCACCTTGGAAGCCCCCGACACACGTGTCAACCGTCGCCCACGGCAGCCTGGACGGTCCGCGGGGCGGTGGACGGCCACCTGGACCTGGATCGCACATCGCGGCTGCGGGTCGCCTGCTGAGAGGGGCCGCTGCGTCACCCAGGGCGGCGACGCCCACCGCTTCCATCGAACGGCCGTGGCTAGGATCGGACACGTGTGCGCCGCCGGGGGCGCTCGGCCGCGCCGTCCCGGCAGCAGAGCACAGGGGGTGAGTCGCCGTGGCGCGTTGTGAGGTGTGCGGCAACGAGTACGACAAGACGTTCGAGGTGCACGCAGCCGGGGCTGTCCATGTCTTCGACAGCCTGGAATGCGCCATCCACAGCTTGGCGCCCGTCTGCGAGCACTGTGGGTGTCGCGTGATCGGTCACGGCGTCGAGGCCGGTGGGCGCTTCTTCTGCTGCGCCCACTGTGCCCGCGAGTCGGGCGTGGCGGAGGTGGCGGACCGCGCGTAGCACCCAGGGCGGACCGCGAGGCGCCGCTCAAGGATCTGCGGTGCGCAGGAGCCCTCGCGACCAGGACCGACGGCGGGGTGGCGGCGGTGCGTTGCTGACAGACGCGGACGGACGTCGGGCACGGTGGCGACGGTCTGGCGGACTGGCGCGAGGCCAGGTGTGGCACCGGAGCGGGCGACGGGGATCGAACCCGCATCACCAGCTTGGAAGGCTGGGGCTCTTCCATTGAGCTACGCCCGCGTGGCGCCTGACGGCGCGCTGGCAGGCTATCGCAGGACGACGGGTCGAGGGCCGGGGAGGTGAGCGCCCGCCGCCTGGGCCCGTCAGCGTGCCAACGGCCTGGTCGATCCCCGCGGTCGACGCCGGAGGCCCGGCGATGCCGCGACGCTCGGTGACCGGCGGCGCGGCCGGTGCGGGTCGGAAGAGCGGGGTGCGGTCGGGGCGGCCGGATTCGAACCGGCGACTTCAGCGTCCCAAACGCTGCGCGCTAACCAGGCTGCGCCACGCCCCGTCGGGCAGGAGCGTACCGGCGCCACACGTGCGACCGTTGGACCCGTCCGGGTCGCTGGCG
>DASZZX010000247.1:0-2834 GCA_036260415.1 Nitriliruptorales bacterium | reverse complement strand
TGGCGCCGATGCGCTTGGTGAACTCGTGCGCCTTGATCATGACCGGACCTCTTCTGCGGATGGGGGTGGGTCCGCAGCGCTCAGCAGCGGACGTTGAGGCAGGTGACCGTGCCCGCGGGTGGGGCGAGCGAAGGATGGTCGGGCCCTGGGGCGGGCAGTCAGGCCTGCTGCGGCGTGCGGAGTGGCTCGTTGTCGAGGCTGGCTGCCCTGGTCGCCGGTGTTGCGGTGCGGCGGGGCCAAGTCCAGGCGGAGCGCAGGATGAAGGCCAGGAGCAGCACCTCGATTCCGATGGAGAGGCCGTAGAAGAAGGCCCAGTCCCAGGACTCACCTACCGCGTTGAACACCGAGACGGGGATGTAGAGCGATGCAACGACGAGGTTCGTGGCGCGGTTCACCCGGGCGGGCAGCGTCATGGACAGCATCACCATCAGGGCCGGGATCGCCATGAGCGCGAGGAAAATGGTCAGCAATGTCGGGGTGATGTCCAACTCAAAGACGACGCCAGCCAGGATGTCGTCGATGAAGCCGGGCTTGTAGAGGTGGAAGTAGTCGACGTAGATGTACAAGAACATGACGCTGGTCCAGGCTGCGGCGAGCTTGGCCTGCACGGGCATGCGCCGATCTTCCAGCGCGCTGCGCGATGGCGGATTCTCCAGCGCGGTGTGGGATTGAGGCGTTCTCATCACGTTGCTCCCTGGCGTGATCGGGTAGGTGCTTCCACCTTCACGGATGCCGGTGGCGGGCACATCAGCCCCGGAGCCTGATCCGACCTGGCCGTTGGCACAGCCGAGCTCTTGTACTTTCGGCCGATACCCCGAGCACGCGGGCTGCCTAGGCTAATCAGATGGCCACCAACGCACTCCACGCGCTGTGGGCCGAACCTCGACCCACGAATGCCCCGGACCGGAGGCCGCGGGACTGGGCCTTGCTCGCAGTACTGATCTGCTGGTCCCTGCTGGAAGCGGTGCTCCGCCAGGACCTGGCGCCACGCCCGCTGCTGCTACTCGCGGTGCTCGCGGTCCTCGGCCCCCTGCCGTGGCGACGCACGCACCCGCTCGTCGCGGTCGCGGTCTCCTTCGGCACGTGGACGATCGTCGACATCGTCAGGATCCTCACCGGGTCGCAAGGCGCCCCGCTGAACAGCATGGCCGCGTCGCTGATCCTGGCCTACGCCCTGTTCCGGTGGGGCTCCGGCCGGGAAGCCGCAATCGGCCTCGGCGTCATCCTGCTCTGGCTGCCCATCACCACCGTCGCCGACCCCACCAGCCTGGCGGACAAGGTCGGCGCGTACGGGTTCTTCCTGTTCGCCGCCGCGCTCGGCGCCGCGATCCGCTATCGCGCGAAAATCCGCATCCGCGACATCGACCAAGCCAAGGCCCGCGAACGCGAACAGCTCGCTCGTGAACTCCACGACACCGTCGCCCACCACGTCTCGGGCATCGCCATCCAGGCCCAGGCAGGACGTGCTATCGCGGCCTCCCACCCCGAGCGCGCCGTCGAGGCCCTGGCCGTCATCGAGGACGCGGCGACCCGCACCCTCACCGAGCTGCGCGCCATCGTCGGCGTGCTCCGCGCCACACAGGACACCGAGTTCGCGCCGCAGCCCGGCGTGGCCGAGGTCGAGCAGCTCGCCACCGATGGCCAGACGCGTCCCTGCGTCGAGGTGACGCTCTCCGGCGAGTTCGACGACCTCAGCCCGGCGGTCGGGGCCGCGATCTACCGCCTGGCCCAGGAGTCCGTCACCAACGCTCGACGGCACGCCCGCCACGCGACCCAGGTCACCGTCGCCGTCACAGGCGACGCCGACCGGGTACGGCTGACCATCGACGACGACGGCTCCGCCGCTGGCGGCCGCGCCCCAGCAGGCTACGGCCTGGTGGGCATGCGGGAACGCGCCTCACTGCTCGGCGGCACCTTCCACGCAGGCCCCGCCGCCGAGCGGGGCTGGCGGGTAGAGGCGGTCCTGCCCCGAACCGGGACGCCACGATGAGCATCAGGGTCCTCATCGCCGACGACCAGCCCATCGTGCGCACCGGGCTGACGATGCTGCTCGACGCCCAACCCGACATCGAAGTGGTCGGCGCGGCCGCCGACGGGCGCGAGGCAGTCCGCCTGGCGCTCCAGCTGCGCCCCGACGTCGGCCTGTTCGACATCCGAATGCCGCTGATGGACGGCATCGAAGCCACCCGACGCCTCGCCGGCCCCGACGTCACCGACCCCCTGCCGATCGTGGTCATCACCACCTTCGACCTCGACGAGTATGTCCACGGGGCGCTCAGAGCCGGCGCCCGCGGGTTCCTGCTCAAGGACGCCGGACCCGCCCTGCTGACCCAGGCCATCCACGCCGCCGCCGACGGAGACGCACTGATCGCACCCAGCGTGACTGTCCGACTGCTCGCAGCGTTCGCCCACGCACAGACCTCACCACCGAGGCAGCCGATAGAACCGCTCACCGCCCGCGAGGAGGAAGTCCTCGTGCCTGTAGCCCAAGGCCGCACCAACAACGAGATCGCCAGCGAGCTCTACATCACCCCGAGCACCGTCAAAGCCCACCTCGCCAGCCTCATGCGAAAGCTCGGCGCCCGAAACCGCGTCGAGGTCGCCATGTGGGCCCACGAGACCGGCCGCATCTGACGCCGCAAAGGCTCCCGCCGCCGTTTGCCGCAACCCCCACAGCGTCACAAAGCGGCGTGTACCCCTCGAAGGGACGCTGCGTCCTCTCACCGGATGACGGGCTGCACGGCGGGGACGACCACGGGACTGAAGCGCCGCCGGCGTAGGTGAGCAGCCCGGGCCGGGCCCGCCGGTTCCGGCCGTGTGCTCGGCGGTCGTGG
>DASZZX010000246.1:0-3824 GCA_036260415.1 Nitriliruptorales bacterium | reverse complement strand
GGCGGGCGGGTGGGGCGACCCGGCGGGCGGGTGGGGCGAGCCAGCGGAGAGCCAGACGGCCGAGCCTGGCACCGCCATCCACCTCCCAGGGGACGTCGCCCCGGCCGACGCCGCCCGATCGGTGAGCGACGTCGTGTCCTACTCGCTCCGCGAGGAGGCGCTCGCCGGGATCCGGCCCGGTATGGTCCGGCGGCTGAAGCGCAACCTGCAGGACGTCCAGAACGGGGTGCTGGACACCCTGCGCCGCGCGGCCGGCGGGGGCGAGGTCGACACCCCGAGCGGGGACGACCTGCACGCGTTGGCGCGGGTGGGCGAGCCTTTCCTCGTGGAGGCCTACCGCGTGGGTCTGCGTGACGGCGCCCGGCTGGCGGACGTCGCACCGATCGAGGGCGACGTCGACGCGGCGCCAGCGCGCGCGGCCGCGGAAGCGCTCGGGGAGGAGCTGGCGCACGAGATCGCCGCGTCGCTCGAGCCGACCCTGCGCGCAGGGCTCGACGCCGGGGAGGACATCAGCTCGCTGTCGGACCGGGTCGGTGAGGTGTTCCGTGACCTCAAGGGGCCGGTGGCGGAGGCGGCCGTGCACGAGCACCTCACTCGCACCTACGGCCTGGGTGTGCACGACGGGTGGGGCGCTGGCGGCGTGACGGCGCGCGTGTGGGTGCTGGGCGACGAGCCGCGTTGTCCCGAGAACCGCTGCCGCAGCAACGCCTCCGAAGGGCCGGTCGCGCTCGACCGGGAGTTCCCCAGCGGTCACCTGGTGCCCCCCGCGCACCCGGGCAGCACCTGCACCGTGGCCCCGGCCGAGGCCTGAACGCCACCCGGTTCATCGTGGGGCCACTCGGGGCCGGAGATCGCCGGCCGCTGGCTCGCGCGTGCGCGTCCCTCACGCGTCGAGGCATCGGGAGCAGGACGACGCGTCCACACGCGCCTCCGCCCCTCCGCCGAGGGGCGCCGCATGCTCAGCTAGCCTGACCGCCTCAGACCCCGACCGAGGCTGTCCGTGGGCGACCTCCTCCGCCGCCGACTCGGCGTCGTGCTCGCCGTCGTCGTGGTCCTGGTGCTGCTGTCGGCCACCAGGCTCTCCGGCTTCCTGACGGACCTGTGGTGGTACCAGGCGCTCGGCTACCGCGACGTCTACGTGGACGTGCTGACCACCCAGATCGGCGTGGGCGTCGTCTTCGGCGCGGCTCTGGCGGCCCTGATCGGGATCAGCCTCGTCGTGGCGCGCCGGCTGCGACCGGTCATCCTGCCCGCGACCGCTCGCGAGGCTGTGATCGAGCGCTACCGCCAGCTGCTCGACCCGTACGTGCCGTGGCTGATCGTCGGCATCTCGCTGCTGTTCGCGCTCAGCGCCGGGACGGCGGTGGCCGCCCAGTGGGAGCGCTACTTGCTGTGGCGCCACGGTGGGGAGTTCGGCATGGACGACCCGCAGTTCGGGCGCGACGTCGGCTTCTACACCTTCGACCTGCCCTGGTACGACTTCGTGCAGGGCTGGCTGTTCACGTCGCTGCTGCTGGCCCTCGCGGTGACTGCTGGCGCCCACTACCTGCTGGGCGCGATCCGCCCCGAGGCGCCCCGCAACCGGGTGACGCCCCAGGCCAAGGCGCACCTGTCGGTGCTGCTGGCCCTGGCGCTGGGCGCCCGGGCGTGGGGGTACTGGCTGGACCGGTTCCAGCTGAACTTCTCACCCCGCGGCACGGTCACCGGGGCGTCGTACACCGACGTGAACGCCGAGCTGCCGGCGCTGAACCTCCTTCTCGTGGTGTCGGCGTTCGCGATCGTGCTGGTGCTGGTCAACATCCGCCGGCGGGGGTGGCTGCTGCCCGGGGCCGCCATCGGGCTGCTGGTGCTGGCCAGCGTGCTCCTGCAGGGCATCTACCCGGCGGCGATCCAGCGCCTGCGGGTGGACCCCCAGGAGCTGCCCCGGGAGGAGCAGTTCATCGACCGCAACCTGGCCATGACCCGCCTCGCGTACGGCCTCGACGAGGTGGGGTCGATGCGCTTCCCGGTGGACGACGACCTCGGGCCGGAGGACGTCGAGGAGCACGCGGTCACGCTGAACAACGTGCGCCTGTGGAGCCCGGAGGTGCTGCTGCGCAACTACAAGCAGCTGCAGGCCATCCGCCAGTACTACGACTTCGTCGACGTCGACGTCGATCGCTACGAGGTCGACGGGCAGGTCCGCCAGGTGATGCTGTCGGTGCGGGAGTTGTCGCTGCAGGAGCTGGACGAGACCGCACAGACCTGGCAGAACCTGCGCCTGTTGTACACCCACGGGCACGGGATGGTGTCGTCGCAGGTCAACCTCGCGGATGCCGAGGGGCAGCCGGTGTTCCTCAGCAAGGACATCCCTCCGCGCGGCGCCGCACCCCCGTTGGTGCCCGAGACCGTGCCCGGGATCTACTTCGGCGAGAAGCACACCGAGTACTCGATCGTCGGGGGGGAGATGCAGGAGCTCGACTTCGAGGCGAGTGACACCGGGGAGCAGCAGACGACCCGCTACGACGGCCAGGGTGGGGTGCGGATCGGCGGGGCGCTGCGGCGGCTGGCGTTCGCGGTGCGCTTCGCCGACCCGAACCTCGTGCTGTCGGGGCTGATCGAGCCCCGCTCGCAGATCATCTTCCACCGCCAGGTCCGTGAACGGGTGCAGATGGTCGCACCGTTCCTGATGCTCGACGACGACCCGTACGCGGTGGTGCTCGACGGGCGTGTGAAGTGGATCCAGGACGCCTACACCGTGTCGGCGGACTTCCCGTACTCGCAGCGCAACCTGTTCGAGACCGAACACGAGCGTCGTGTCGTCAACTACGTCCGCAACAGCGTCAAGGCGGTGGTCGACGCCTACGACGGCACGGTGCAGCTGTTCGTGGTGGACCCCGACGACCCCATCGTGCAGGCGTGGCGGTCGGCGTTCCCCGGGCCGTTCGCGGACGTCTCCGAGGCTCCGGAGGGTATGCAGGCGCACTTCCGCTACCCGGAGGACATGTTCGACCTGCAGGCACGCGTCTACCGCACCTACCACATCCCAGGCACCGCCGCGTTCTACAGCAAGGCCGACGCCTGGGAGATGCCGCCCGATCCCGCCGCGATCGCCAACGATCCGCAGAACGTCGAAGCGCGCAGCAGACTGCTGGACCCCTACTACCTGCTGATGCGGCTGCCCGACCAGGAGACCGAGGAGTTCGTGCTGATCCAGCCGTATCTGGCGCGCAACAAGCCCAACATGATCGCGTGGCTGGCGGGGCGGTCGGACCCCGGCACGTACGGGCAGCTGTTCGCGGTGCAGTTCCCCAGCGACCAGACGATCCTCGGGCCGGCGCAGGCGCACGCGCGCATCGAGCAGGATCCGACCATCTCCGAGTACATCACCTTGCGCGACCGTGCCGGCTCGCAGGTGATCCGCGGGGACCTGCTGGTGATCCCGGTGGAGCGCTCGATCCTGTACGTCGAACCGCTGTTCCTGCAGAACCCTCAGACGCAGATCCCCGAACTCGCCAAGGTCGCGATGGTCCTGGGCGACCAGGTCGTGATGGAGGACACCCTCGACGAGGCGCTCGCCAGCCTGATCGGGGCCGCCCCCAAGGAGGCGGTGGTGGAGGGGGTTCCGACCGACGGTGGCGAGCCGGGCGACGAGGAGCCGGAGGTCACCGTCGAGGCGCTGATCCAGCGCGCGCTGGAGCGGTTCGCCGCCGCCGACGCGGCGCTGCGCGACGGCGACCTCGCGGCCTACCAGCGCAACCTCGCGGAGGCCCGGCGGGTGCTGGAGCAGATCGCCCAGGAGTCGGACGTGCCCCTACCGGGCGAGACCGCCGCCCCCGGCGCCT
>DASZZX010000245.1:0-6497 GCA_036260415.1 Nitriliruptorales bacterium | reverse complement strand
CGGGCGGCCCGCGCCCCCCCGAACGCGGGCCGCCGGCCCGGCCGTGCGTCACCCGGTGGCAGGCTCGTCCTGGACCTCAACGTCGACCTCGGACGGAAGTTCGTCGACCACCTCGGCGCTACGGTCCGCGAACCACGCGACCAGCACCACCAGCAGCAGCACGACGATCGTGACGGTGACCGCGAGCACCGGACCCCAGCCGTCGCGACGGTCATCACGCGTCACGATGACCTGACGCTCGACACGTTCCACCTGCCCGCGCGGTCGTGCTCGCCGCGGCCGCTCTCTGCGGGTGCTCATGTGCTGCCTCCTGTGCGCTGCTCCGCCGAGGAGGAGGTGGCCGGCGTGTCCATCCGCGTGGTGGACACAACCCACACCAGCTGGCCGACGAACAGCGCGACCATGAGCGCGATCAGGACGATGCCCACGTCGAGCCGCCGGGTGGGCTTGGGCTTGGGGGGACGTCGGCTCGTCGGGGTGCTGACCGCTCGCATGGGCTCCTCGGCAAAGGTCGTTCACCTTGCCAGGCGTGTCAGACGCCCACGCAGAGCACGTCCGAGCGGACAGTTCGTGCCGTGCGGTGTGCGTGCGAGCACGGCCAAGTACCCTCGGCCGGTGCCCGATCGGGGAGGAGGCGGCTGTGGCGCGGATCATCGATCTGCTGCGACGCGAGCGCACCTTCTCGTTCGAGTTCTTCCCCCCCAAGACCGACGAAGGTGAGCGCAACCTGCGCGAGGCACTGAACCAGCTCGAGCCGTTGATGCCGTCCTTCGTGTCGGTCACGTACGGCGCCGGCGGGTCGACCCGGGAGCGGACCCACCGCATCGTCGTGGACATCCTCGAACGCACGACCATGACGCCGATGGCTCACCTCACGACCGTGGCGCACACGCGTGCGGAGCTGCACGTGATCCTGGAGCGCTACCGGGAGGCGCGTGTCGAGAACATCCTGGCGCTGCGTGGCGACCCACCCCGTGGCGCGACCGAGTTCCCCCCCAGCGAGCTCGGGCACGCCGGGGAGCTGGTCGAGCTGGTGCGCGAGGTGGGCGACTTCTCCGTCGGTGTGGCCGCACACCCCGAGGGCCACCCCGACTGCTGTGGTGACCTGACCTTGGACCGCCGTCACCTCGCCGCCAAACTGCGGCTCGCGGACTTCGCCATCACCCAGTTCTTCTTCCGGGTGGAGGACTACGCGCGCATGGTCGAGGACCTCGCGCATCTGGGGGTCGACACGCCGGTGATCCCCGGTGTCATGCCGGTCACCAACGTGTCGCAGGTCCAACGCATGGCGGAGCTGTCAGGGGCGGCCTTCCCGTCCGACCTGGCCGCCCGCCTGTACGCGGTCGCCGACGACCCCGCGGCGGTGCGACGGATCGGCGTGGAGGTGGCGACCGATCTGTGTGACCGGTTGCTGGCCGCGGGCGCGCCGGGCCTGCACTTCTACACCTTGAACCGGTCTACCGCGACGCGCGAGATCTACGCCAACCTCGGGCTGCCCGTCGGCTGACAGACGCTGGCTCAACCACCGCCGCCGGCGGGCTCCTCGATGTTGACGTCGAACTCGCCGCCACCGCCAGCGTCACCGCCGCCGCCCAGCGCACCGCCGAACAGGACCCAGGCGAGGAGCAGGACGACGACCACGCCGACGACCGTGGCGACGACCGCGCCCACGCCGCGACCGCGACCTTCGGTGACGATGACCTCCCGCTCGGGTGGGCGTCGGTGCTCGGGATGTGTGTGATGTGCCATCGTGTGGCTCCTCGGTTGGTGCCTCTCTTGTTCAGGCTAGATAGGCATCTCCCACGGCCCCGTCCATCCGTACGTCGATCCACGTCCGAAGAGGTCACGAGGTCGTCCGCCAGGGGTGTCGCGCCAGGTTTGACAGGGGATCGGACGGACGACTCCGGCCGCCTTCCGGGGGGGCGCGGGGCGTGCTTGCATGGGAGCGTCCAGGGAGGAGCCGGCATGCAAGTGCTCAACGCGATGACCGCGGCGGTGGTGGTAGTCGGACCTGAGCACACGTTGCGTCAGGCGGCGGAGCGCATGGTCGAGCGCAACGTCGGCTCGGCGATCGTGCTGGACCCTGACGGCGCCGGCCCGGGCATCATCACGGAGCGGGACATGCTGCGGTCGATCGCAGCCGGTCAGGATCCCGATCAGGAGATCGTCGGTGACCACCTCACGGACACCGCCACGTCGTGTGAACCGGGAACGGACCTCGAGGAAGTGGCTGCCGCGATGGTGCGCGGAGGGTTCCGTCACATCGTCGTGTGCGACGGTCCCGACCTGGTCGGGGTGATGTCGATGCGCGACATCGTCCGGTCGTGGCTGCAGGAGCGCCGTCCGGTCATGTGAGCTCGTCGGGGCGCGGGCTACCCGTCGCCGTGCAGGTGCCGTAGCCGACGTCCCAGCGACAGGGCCGCCTCCAGCTGCCTCGCCTGCCCGGCCGGCAGGTGCTTGTGCGCAAATGTGCGGGCTCCCTGGACGTACCACTCCCACCTTTGCTCGTCGCGCACGCCCGGCGTGGAGGTGGTGGGGGCGTGCACGAACGGAGTGCAGTCCAGGATGCGCACCTCGGCACCCGCGCACCGGACGCGCTCGCAGATGTCGGCGTCCTCCCAGTACAGGAAGTAGTCCTCGTCGAAGCCGCCCACCGCCTGGAACTGCGTCCCGCGTATGACCATCACCCCGCCCAGCACGTGCCCCTCGACCCGCAGGTCGTCCTCCAGGTGTGGCGACGCCCGCACCCCACGGCGCAGCAGCCGCAGGATGAGCGCCCGGGTGCGCCGCACCTGCCAGCCGCTGGTGAACCACAGCGCGCGCATCGCCGCGGTGGATCCGAACACCGAGTGGATCGGCAGTCCGCCGGCGTCCACCACCGGTCCCGACGCGACCCCCACGTGCGGCAGACGGTCGAGCTCCTCGGCGATGCGTGACAGGGAGGGTCCGGCGAGGCGGACGTCAGGGTTGAGGAAGGCCAGGTGCCGCACGCCCGTGGCGAGCAGCCGTCGGGCCCCCTCGTTGGCGGCGGCGCCGTAGCCACCGTTGCGCTCGCGGCGGACCAGCTCGACGCCGGGAGGGACGCGAGGAGCCCCGGACGGCGACGCGTTGTCCACCACCACCACGGGCAAGTGCGGCTCGTGCTGCTGCAGCGAGGTCAGCAGGGACGGTAGGACCGCGTGCGATTCGTACGAGACGACGACGGTCCCGATGACGGGTCGGTCGACGATCGCTGCCCCCCCGTTGTGCGGCTCGTGAGACGCTGGTGCCACGACGCTACTGCACCGACGCCCCCGGTACGTTGAGCCAGCTGAGCCGGAGGACGACCGCGTGACCGATCATCTCGTTGCCCCCTACGGGGGGCAGTTGGTGGATCTGGTGGTGGACGACCAGCGGGCGGGGGAGCTGCGGAAGGGGTCGCGCGACTGGCCGTCGTGGGATCTGACCGAGCGTCAGCTGTGCGATCTGGAGCTGCTGTGCAACGGCGGGTTCTCCCCGCTGACCGGTTTCCTGACCCGCGAGGATCACGAGCGGGTGTGCGCGCAGATGCGGCTGGCGGACGGGACCTTGTGGCCGCTGCCGGTGACGTTGGACGTGTCCGAGGAGGTGGCGACCCGTCTGGAGCCGGGCGCGCCGTTGGCGTTGCGCGACTCGGAGGGTGTGCTGCTGGCGGTGCTGCACGTGGAGGAGGTGTGGCGCCCCGACCTGGAGGCCGAGGCGCAGGCGGTGTTCGCCACCACCGATGGTTCCCACCCGGGTGTGGCGTACCTGCTGCGGGCCAGCCACCCGTGGTACGCGGGCGGGCGGCTGGAGGCGGTGGGGCTGCCGGTGCACTACGACTTCCGGCCGCTGCGGCACACGCCGGCGCGGCTGCGGGCGGAGTTCGCCGCGCAGGGCTGGCAGCGGGTGGTGGCGTTCCAGACCCGCAACCCCATGCACCGTGCGCACGTGGAACTGACGTTGCGGGCGGCGGCGACCGCGGAGGCCAACCTGCTGATCCACCCGGTGGTGGGCATGACCAAGCCGGGGGACGTGGACCACTACACGCGTGTGCGGGTGTACCAGGCGCTGCTGGCCCACTACCCGGCCCACACCGTGATGCTGTCGCTGCTGCCGCTGGCGATGCGCATGGCCGGACCACGCGAAGCCGTATGGCACGCCATCATCCGCCGCAACCACGGCTGCAGCCACTTCATCGTCGGCCGCGACCACGCCGGGCCGCGTGACGCATCGGGGCGCCCGTTCTACGGCCCCTACGAGGCGCAGGATCTGCTGGCCCGCCACCAGGGCGAGCTGGGCGTGGAGATGGTGCCGTTTCGCCAGATGGTGTACGTGGAGGAGCGGGGCGACTACTACCCGGCGGACGAGGTGCCCGACGGGGCGCGCACCCTGTCCATCTCGGGCACCGAGCTGCGTGAGCGGCTGGCGCGGGGGTTGGAGCTGCCCGCCTGGTTCACCTACCCCGAGGTCGCCGCCGAGCTGCGACGCACCTACCCGCCGCGGGCGCAGCAGGGTCTGGTGGTGTTCCTCACCGGCCTGTCGGGGGCGGGCAAGTCCACCATCGCCAACGTGCTGCAGGTCAAGCTGCTGGAGCTGGGCGGACGTCCGGTGACCCTGCTGGACGGGGACGTGGTGCGCAAGCACCTGTCCAGCGAGCTGGGCTTCTCCAAGGACCACCGCGACCTCAACATCACCCGCATCGGGTTCGTGGCCGCGGAGATCGCCCGCAACGGCGGCATCGCGATCTGCGCCCCGATCGCCCCCTACGACGCCACCCGCAAGCAGGTGCGTCGCATGGTCGCCGACGCCGGCGGCGGGTTCGTGCTGGTGCACGTGGCCACCCCCCTGGAGGTCGCCGAGCAACGCGACCGCAAGGGCCTGTACGCCAAGGCCCGCGCGGGGCTGATCACCGGCTTCACCGGCATCGACGACCCCTACGAGCCCCCCGACGACGCCGAGATCACCATCGACACCACCCGCGTGTCACCCGAGGAGGCTGCCAACCGCGTCCTGCTGCACCTCGAACGGGAGGGCTACCACGGGCCGGCCGCCTGACCGGCCTCGTCCGCGCCCGGTCACAGACGCCAGAAGAGCGGCATCACCAGCAGCGTGGTGGCGATGACCGCCAGGGTGAGCGGCAGACCCAGCCGCCAGTAGTCGGTGAAGCGGTAGCCGCCCAACCCGTACACCATGGTGTTGGTCTGGTAGCCGATGGGTGTCAGGAACGACGAGGACGCGGCGACGGCGATCGCCACCGCGTAGGCGTGCGGGTCACCACCCGTGCGGGACGCCACCTCCAGCGCGACGGGGACCATCAGGGCGGCGGCCGCCGCGTTGGTGACCAGTTCGGTGAGCACCAAGGTGCCGACCAGCAGCGTCGCGAGGGCGCCGAGCCCGCCGAAAGGTCCGGCGACCGCGGCGATCGCCTCCGCCGTGGTGTCGGCCAGCCCAGAGGCCTCCACCGCCCCGCCGATCCCGATGGCCCCGGCGATCACCAGCAACAGGTCCAGGTCGAGCGCCTGGCGGGCGCGGCTGATGCTGACCGCGCGGGCGACGACGAGCACGAGGACGGCGCCGAGCGTTGCCTCGAGCAGGGGCAAGCCGGCCGCGGCGGCGGCCACCATCGCGACGAGCACGGTCAGCGGCAGCCAGGCGCGGCGATCCCGGCGGTGGTCCGGGGGGTCGAGCGGGACGACCAGGAGGAAGTCGCGGCGATCGCGCCAGCGGCCGGCGAAGGCGCCGTCGGCGAACAGCAGCAGCGCGTCGCCGGGCTCGAGGCGGACCTCGCCGAGCTTGGCCTCCACGCGCTGGCCGGCCCGGTGGATCGCGACGATCGCGGCGCCGTAGCGGCCGCGGAAGCTGACCTCCTTCGGGGTGCGTCCCACGACCGGGGACTCGGCTCCGAGCACGACCTCCACCAGGCCGTGATCGCGCCCGTCCACCAGCGCGATGTGCTGCTCCTCGGCGGACTTCAGTCCGTCGCGAGCCTGGAGGTCCCGCACGTGGTCCACGCGTCCCACGAACGTCAGGAGGTCGCCGCCGACCAGCAGTTCGTCCGGCGGGACGGGAGCGATCTCGCGGTCACCGCGCTGGATGCGCGCCAGGTAGACCCCCTCGAGGCGTCGCAGCCCGGCGGCGCGGACGTCGAGGCCGTCGAGCACGCCCCCAGGCTCCACGCGCAGGCCGAACGAGTAGTCGCGCTCGTGCGTGGCGACCTGCGCGTACGGGCTGCGCCGG
The DNA here is from genome assembly GCA_036260415.1 of Nitriliruptorales bacterium. GTDB lineage: Bacteria > Actinomycetota > Nitriliruptoria > Nitriliruptorales > JAHWKO01 > DASZZX01. Next base: position 260 of record DASZZX010000245.1, on the reverse strand, counting down.
TCGGGCAGCACGCGCGGGGCCAGCACCACCAGCAGCGCCCCGCCCACCGCGGCCAGCGGCAGGCCGAGCGGGGTGATCTCGAGGATGCCGAACCCACCCAGGCCGGCCTCGGCCACCAGTCCGGACACGAGCAGGGTCACCGACGTCCCGATGGTGGTCCCGAGCCCTCCCAGGATCGCGGCGAAGGACAGCGGCATGAGGAAGCGCGAGGGGGCGCGGTGACGACGCTCGGCCCAGCTCCGCAGCGGGGGCGCGAGCAT
>DASZZX010000244.1:0-2784 GCA_036260415.1 Nitriliruptorales bacterium | reverse complement strand
TCCAGTTGCCGGATCGCCTGGGACAGCGGGGACTGGGCCATGTGCAGCCGTTCGGCCGCCCGTCCGAAGTGCCGGGTCTGCGCCACGGCGACGAAGTACTGCAGCTGCCTGATCTCCACGTCCCCTCCTCTCGCGGTCCGGCCCGGGCTGACCGAGCGCTGGGTGCGTCGCTGTGATGCACCCAACGTAGGACCGGTGCCCGTGTAGCCACAAAGACTGAATTGCGCCACATCGAGACGCTCAGCGTCTGAGTCGACCCTGGGTCAGGACTGGGCAGAGTGCTGGCGCGGACGTGACCCGCACCACTGACAGTGGAGGGAGCGCACTCGACCCACTGCCCACTGGACCGGAGGTCCGCCATGACAGTCGATGCCACCCAGCTGCACGACGTCCTCACCGATGCCGTGATCGACGACCCCGAGGCCGGGGTCTACCGCGCCAACCGTCGGATCTTCACCGACGAGGAGGTCTTCGAGCTGGAGATGACCCACATCTTCGAGGGGAACTGGGTCTACCTCGCGCACGAGAGCCAGGTCCCGGACCCCGGGGACTACTTCACCACCTACATCGGCCGCCAGCCCGTCGTCATCACCCGCGACAAGCACGGCGAGCTGCACTGCCTGATCAACGCCTGCGCACACCGCGGGGCGATGCTCTGCCGCCGCAAGACGGACAACCGCATGACGCTGACCTGCCCGTTCCACGGCTGGACGTTCCGCAACGACGGTGCCCTGCTGAAGGTCAAGGACCCCGACGGCGCCGGCTACCCGGGCAGCTTCAACAAGGACGGTTCGCACGACCTGGTCAAGGTGTCGCGGTTCGACAGCTACCGCGGGTTCCTCTTCGGCAGCGTCAACCCGGACGTGAGCACGCTCGCCGAGCACCTCGGTGACACCACCAAGGTCATCGACATGCTCGTCGACCAGTCGCCGGAGGGGCTGGAGGTGCTGCGCGGCTCCTCGACCTACACCTACGACGGCAACTGGAAGGTCCAGGCCGAAAACGGCGCCGACGGCTACCACGTCAGCGCGACCCACTGGAACTACGCGGCCACGACCTCGCGGCGCAGCACGGGCGAGTCGAAGAACACGACCAAGGCGCTGGACGCCGGCGGCTGGGGCAAGTCCGGTGGCGGCTACTGGTCCTACCCCAACGGGCACCTGTGCCTGTGGACCTGGGCGGCCAACCCGGAGGACCGCCCGCTGTGGGACCGCATGGACGAGCTCAAGGCCCAGTTCGGCGAGGCCAAGGGCGAGTTCATGGTCAAGGGCTCCCGCAACCTGTGCCTCTACCCGAACGTCTACCTGATGGACCAGTTCAGCACCCAGATCCGGCACTTCCGGCCGATCTCGCCCGAGCAGACCGAGGTCACCATCTACTGCATCGCACCCAAGGGCGAGAGCGCCGAGGCCCGCGAGCACCGGATCCGCCAGTACGAGGACTTCTTCAACGCCTCGGGCATGGCCACGCCGGACGACCTGGAGGAGTTCCGCTCCTGCCAGCTCACCTTCCGGGCGACCGCCGCGCCCTGGAACGACATGAGCCGCGGTGCCGAGCACTGGCTGAACGGGCCGGACCCGGTCGCCGAGGCCCTCGGCATGGACGGCGTCATCTCCGCGGGGCAGCGCAACGAGGACGAGGGGCTGTACCCGATCCAGCACGGCTACTGGCTGCAGACCATGCGCGCCGCCGTCGAGAAGCAGGCCGGCGTGTCCACCGCGACCTCGGAGGGCTGATCCCCGTGACGACCACCCAGAACCCCGCGCAGACCCCGACCGAGGCGGCGCCCGCGGGCGGGAAGCTCATCACCCAGAACATGATCGAGCAGTTCCTCTACCGCGAGGCCCGCTACCTCGACGACCGCGAGTTCGAGAAGTGGCTGGAGTGCTACGCCGACGACGTCGTCTTCTGGATGCCGTCGTGGGCCGACGACGACCGGCTCACCGAGGACCCGCACCGGGAGATGTCCCTGATCTACTACTCGAACAAGGGGGGCCTGGAGGACCGCGTCTTCCGCATCCGCACCGAGCGCTCCAGCGCGACGTCGCTGCCCGAGCCGCGCACGAGCCACAACATCTCCAACGTCGAGGTCATCGAGCGCCGCGGCGACCTGGTCGACATCCGGTTCAACTGGCACACGATGTACTTCCGGTACAAGACCGTGGACCCCTACTACGGGACGTCGTTCTACACGATCGACTTCTCCGGGCCCGCGCCCCTCATCCGTCGCAAGACCGTGGTGCTCAAGAACGACTACATCCACCACGTCGTCGACGTCTACCACCTCTGAGCTGGGGAGCGATCTCCCATGGACCATCGCGTTGCACTCGCGTTCGAGGACGGGGTCACCCGGTTCATCACCTGCCGCGAGGACCAGACCGTCGCCGACGCCTCCTACCGGGCGCGGATCAACATCCCGCTGGACTGCCGTGACGGCGCCTGCGGAACCTGCAAGTCGCTGTGCGAGTCCGGCGAGTTCGACGGGGGCGCCTATCTCGAGGACGCGCTGTCGGACGACGAGGCCCGGAGCGGGTACGTGCTGCCCTGCAGCATGCGGCCGCGCTCGGACCTGGTGCTGCAGATCGCGACCACGTCGGCCGTGGCCAAGACCAGCGCCGCCACCCACCGCGGTCGGATCACCGCGCTGGACCGGCTGTCCCCGACGACGGTCGGGCTGACCGTGGAGATCGACGACCGGGACGGCGATGTTGACGTACTGCCCGGGGAGGAACGCCAGGGCGTCCCGGTCGTCGATCTCCACGGTCAGCGCGACCGTCGTCGGGG
>DASZZX010000243.1:0-35091 GCA_036260415.1 Nitriliruptorales bacterium | reverse complement strand
GCGCGGGCCGCGCCGGTGCCCTCGGCCACCACTCGCGCCATCCGGGGAAGGACTTGCTCGACGGCGTAGGTCTGGGCGACCCGATCCGAGAAGCGCGCGGCCACGTCGTAGGGGGTCTCCTGCGCCCCGTACACCAGCCGGTTGGCGACCTGCCGTAGCCGCTCGCGCAGTGGTTGGAACGTCACCGCGACGATCGCCGTGGCGAGGATCGACAGCCACAGGTCGCCGCGGCGCCCTGCGACCACCAGCTCGCTGCCGAGCACCACCACGGTGACGTAGACCAGCCCGATGAAGCTCGCGAGCGCCCCGAACACGAACGCGCGGTTGAGGATGCGGTCGATGTCCCACAACCGGAAGCGGATCAGGATCACGAAGATGATCACCGGGATCGCGCCGAACAGGGCCGGCATGACGCGCACCACCAGCGCACGTAGCTGGTCGGCCTCCGCGGCGGGCGTGCCCGCGCTCAGGGCCGAGACCAACGCCCCGTAGGTGAGTGCGCCGGCGAAGGCCGCGACCAGAGTGGTCACCAGCAGGTGCGACTGGCGCCGCTCGGTCTCCGTGTCCGCGTGGCGCATCCGTCCGACCTGCGCGGTGAGGCCGACCACGGGGATCAGCAGCCCGAAGACCGCGATGTAGTCGAAGGGGTCCTTGCCGTGCGTGTCCCCGATCAGGAAGGTGCCCAGCAGCAAGGTCAACACCAGGAACAGAGCGCGCAGGGGCCAGCGCCACCGGGGCAGGTCCCGCCAGGCGGGCTTGAGCCGCCCGTCCGGAAACAGGACGATGGCGTAGAGGTAGGTCATCCCCGCCACGCCGTGGAAACCCGCCCAGTGGATGCCGACGAGCCAGGGGGCCACCGCCATCGCCGTGTGCGCCTGCACGTTGAAGACCGCGCCGGTCCCCACCATCCCGAGGGCGAGCAGCCGGGCTGTCAGGTCGCGGGGGCGCAGCCGCAGCAGGAACACCGCCAGCCCCACGTTCAACAGGCTGAACAGGTACTCGAGGGTCACCACGCCTGGCGAGGGGATCTCGACGTCGTCGAACACCGTCCGCAGCTCGGCGGTGGTGGCGCGGCGGATGAGGTCGCCCACCACCGGCCAGGCACCCGGCCCTGATGGCGTCCCGGGCGTGACGGCGACCGTGCCGCGCATCCAGGGGTGGATGTCGCAGCGCAGCTCGTAGGTCCCCGGCGGAGGAGCGCTGAACCGCTCCGACACGCGCGCAGCCGGGGCGTCCGAACCCCGGCGACCGTCGAGGATCGTCCCACGGTGGACCAGCGCTCCGGTGGACGGCTCGTACAGCGAGAGGTTGTGTGGCACGCCGACGTGGCGGTTCTCGACGTGCACCACGACCTCGCTGGCCGCACGCAGGGCCAGCCCGGCCGGCTCGAAGGACATCGCCGCGTCCTCGCGGCCGACCTGGCCGCCTTGGGCGAGCGGCAGCGGCTCGCCGTCGGCCACGACCACCGCCTCGGTCACGCCGCCGCCCCACTCCACGAACGTCGATCCAGCGGTCGGTGACACCCGGGCCAGGAACGGCAGCAGCCCTGCGACCAGCCACACGATCGCGGCAACGGCGTAGGCGGTGAACAGAACGTGGAACACGCGGTCCGCCCACCGACGGACCGGCGCCACCTCAGTGCGTCCCAGCACCATGGCTGCCAGCCCGACCCCCACCGCAGCGGACGTCGGGTTCAGGTCCCCGTGCAGCAGCGGCACCCCGACCAGCACGACACCGGCGAGGGCCGGGAGCCGTGCCCGCACCGCCAGCCGCCGCCCCGACCGGAGGGCCGCGCCTGCGAGGGCGCCGGGCTGCGGACGCGGCACGTCAGGCTTTCGACGGGATCCGGAAGGCCGCCACCGGCGTCTGGCGCCCCTTGACCGTGGCGGGTTCGAGCGCCTCGGCGTGCACCGGCGTGGACAGCGCGGTGTGGGTGGCCTCGATGAGCACCGTCTGGCCGGCGGCCGCCCACTGCTGGATGCGCTGGGTCAGGTTGACCGTGTCGCCGACCACCGAGTACTCGAGCCGCTCCTCGGAGCCGAGCAGCGCGGCGACGACCTCACCGGTGGACAACCCGATGCCGAGCCCGAACGGCTCCAGCCCAACCTGCCGCCAGCGGGCGTTGACGCGGTCCTGGGCGCGGTGCATCGCCAGCGCGGCGGCGAGCGCCCGGTCGGCGTGGTCCTCCTGGGCGACCGGGGCGCCGAACACGGCCATCACCGCGTCGCCGACGAACTGCATCACGGTGCCGCCCTCGGACAGGATCGCGCCGTTCATCTCGGCGCGGTGCTCGTTGAGTTGACGCGCGAGGAGGCTGGGGTCGGTGCGTTCGGCGATCGACGAGTAGCCGCGGATGTCCGACATCAGCACCGTGACGACCAGCCGCTCCATCTCGCCGCTGCGGCGCCCCTCCTGGCGCAGCTTCTCGGCGATGCCGCCCGGCAGCAGCCGGCTGAGCGTCTCGCCCTGCTCCTCGCGGTCCACGATGGCCTGCTGGAGCTGCTTGAGCCGGTCGAGCGACCCGTTGTACCCCGCCGACACCCCCTGGGCGAGCTTGACGAACAGCTTCTCGATGGAGTCGGCGACGTCACCCGGGGTGGTGTTCCAGCTGACCGCGATCGCCTTGATCGGTCGGCCGGCCGCGACCATCTGCAGCAGCTGCTCCTCGGCGGGGGAGAGCTCGCTGTCGGTGCGGACGGGCGTCACCAGCGCCTCGACGATCTTGGGGTCCAGCACCGAGCCACCGGTCGCCACCTCGCGGATCGCCCGGGCCAGCTGGTCACCCTCGGCGATGCGATCCTTCAGCAGATACGCGTAGCCCGCCGCCCCCTCCGACAGCAGCGACACGGCGTACTCCGGCTCGTCGTATTGCGACAGGATCACGATGCCCGTGCCGGGGTGGAGCTTGCGCACCTGCTTGGCCGCCTCGATGCCCTCCCGCTGGAAGGTCGGGGGCATGCGGATGTCCGTGACCACGACATGGGGCTCGGCTTGCTCCGCGGCCGCGATGAGCTCGTCGTAGTCGGAGGCCACGCCGACGACCTCCAGGTCCTGTTCGACGCTGAGCAGCGCGCGGACCCCTTCCCGCACGAGGAGGTTGTCGTCGGCCAGGAGAACCGAGATCGTAGACGTCCGCATGGACCCCATGCTGGCAGAAGAGCTGCGCCCAGACGATGGGGCGGCCCCCCGCTCGGATGGTGGTGCCACCTACACCCTGGACACCGGATATCACCATCGACCGGCGTCGCGCACGACGGCATCCTGGAGGGCGTCGCAGCCCGGCAGGAGAGCGAACATGCGGATCGAGTCGTCGGTCACGTCGCTGACGTGGATCCCCTCAGAGGCGATCAGCGGGATCTTGAAGCTCCCGTTCGAGATCGGGATGAGCCACTACGACGAGCCGCCGCCGGACGTCGTCGTCGATCCCGCGCTGATGGCGGAGCAGGGACGCTGCCGGTTCGCCAACCAACTGCGCGCCGCGATCCAGGTCGACGACCAGGGTGCCGTGACCGGCTACGAGCACCTCGGGCGCAGTTACATCGCCAAGACCAACATCTCGATCGGCCGTCGGTCCATGCAGTTCCCGACCGTCCCTTACCCCGACCTGCGCCCCGAGCCCGAGGTCGGCGACGGCTGGGTCCGCTTCGTCCAGACGGCGGGCGGACGCACCAGCGTGCCGTCGCCGCGCCCGATCCGGCGAGCACCGTTCGTGCGCATCCTCCCGCCGCCCGCCTGGACCACCCTGTCGCTCACCATCCACGCCGACGGCCGCAGCACCTTCGAGGTGGTCGGCGCCAGCCCGTTCCCGCGCCACTGGGTCTACGACCACGAGGGCGAGCTGTCCGCCAAGTCGGGGACCATCGACTTCAAGTCGTGGATCGCCGAGTCGGCCAAGGCGCTGCACACACCGTGGGGCGACGAGGAGAACCCCGCGCTGGTCACCGCGGTGGAGACCCAGCTGGAACGCACGCTGTCCGCCCGGATCATGGGAGCCGGGCACAAGCCGAAGATCCGAAGGATCGCGGTGGGGGACACCCTCACCGAGCAGGGAGCGTGGGGAGCGGAGCTGTACCTCCTGCTCGACGGGGTGCTGTCGGTGGAGATCGACGGTGCCGCGGTCGCCGAGGTCGGTCCGGGCGCCATCCTTGGGGAGCGGGCGATCATCGAGGGCGGCAAGCGCACCGCCACCCTGCGGGCGGTCACGCCATGCAAGGTCGCAGTCGCGTCCGCCGACCAGGTGGACCGCGAGGCGCTGGTCGAGCTCGCACGTGGCCGCCGCCGCGAGGACGAGCCGGTCTGACGAGGTCGTAGCGGAACGCACGCGGTGGCGTAGGCTCCCAGCCGCCCGGGATGTCGACGACGGTGGACCCGGCCGGGGCCGCGGGCGCAGCAAGGGGGCTCACCCGAGCCGGTGGGAGGTTCACCGTCCGACACGCCGGGCCGGCGGCGTGAGAGGACGACACGGGTGCGTCTGCACATCTGCGGGTGCCGCGGTTCCACGCCTGCGCCGGGGCCCGACTTCGTGCGCTACGGCGGCCACACGTCGTGCGTCGCGATCGCCCACAACGGCGGGTCGCCCACGCTGCTGCTGGACGCCGGCACAGGGCTGCGGCAGGTCTGGCACCTGCTGAACGGCCACCCGTTCCACGGCAGCATCCTGCTCGGCCACCTCCACTGGGACCACACCCACGGACTGCCCTTCTTCCGGGCCGGCGACGATCCCGACTCCCAGGTGGACCTGTTCCTCCCCGCCCAGGGGGGCGATCCGGAGGAGACGCTGGCGAGGGGCATGTCACCCCCGCACTTCCCGATTCGGCCGCGTCAACTCCGAGGGCACTGGCGCTTCCACAGCCTGGAGGAGGGCCAGCACGAAATCGAGGGGTTCACCGTGCTCGCTCGCGAGATCCCGCACAAGGGTGGGCGGACGTTCGGCTACCGGGTGAGCGACGCCACCGCGACCATCGCCTACCTGTCCGACCACCACCCGATCCAGCTGGGGCCGGGCCCGACCGGGTTCGGTGAGCACCACGAGGCCGCGCGGGCGCTGGTCCACGGGGTCGATCTACTGATCCACGACGCCCAGTACACGGCCGAGGAGTTCCCCGCCAGGGCACACTTCGGCCACTCCACCATCGACTACGCGGTCACGCTGGCCGAGAGCTGCGACGTGGGATGCCTCATGCTGTACCACCACGACCCGCCCCGAACCGACGACGAACTCGACGCGATCATGGCCTCGTTGCGCGACCGGTCGGTGGCGATCCGGGCGGCGGTCGAGGGCGACGTGATCGACCTCCCCGGCGACGTCGGTGGCTGAGCGCCACGACGCGGTCGTCGTCGGAGCCGGACCGAACGGGCTGGCAGCGGCGGTCCGACTGGCGCAGGCAGGCCGCTCCGTGGTCGTGCTCGAGGCCGCCGAGGAGATCGGCGGAGGTGCCCGCACCAGGGAGCTGACCCTCCCCGGGTTCCACCACGACGTGTGCTCCGCCATCCACCCGCTGGGCATCGGATCGCCGTTCTTCCGCTCGCTGCCGCTGGCCGAGCACGGGCTGGAGTGGGTCCACCCGGACGTCCCGGTCGCCCACCCACTGGACGACGGCTCGGCGGTGCTGCTCCACCGCTCCATCGACGAGACCGCGGCCAACCTGGGCCCCGACGGTGACGCCTGGCGGGCCACCATGGAACCGCTCGCCCAGCGGTTCGACGCTCTCGTGGAGGAGCTGACCCGGCCGATCGCCCACCTCCCGCGCCACCCGCTGCTGTTGGCGCGGTTCGGGCGCGACGCGGCCCGGTCGCTGGAGGGTTGGGCCGGGTCGCGGTTCGTGGGATCGCGGGTGCGGGCACTGGTCAGCGGTCTGGCAGCCCACACGATCCAGTCGCTCGACCGGCCGATGACGGCGGCTCTCGGCGTGCTGTTCCCCGCGGCTGCTCACGCGGTCGGTTTCCCGATGGCCCGGGGAGGCTCCCGGGCGATCACCGATGCGCTGTCGTCGCTGCTGTCGTCGCTGGGCGGTGACATCGTCACGAGCCGCCCCGTGCGCAGCGTCGGCGACCTCCCCCCGGCGGGCGTCGTGCTGTTCGACCTCACGCCCCGACAGGTGCTCGCCATCGGCGGCGACCGACTTCCGGCCCGCTTCCGCCGGCTCATCCGCGGCTTCCGTCACGGTCCGGGAGTGTTCAAGCTCGACTACGCCCTCGATGGTCCGGTGCCCTGGAAGGCCGAGGCGGCCGCACGCGCCGGCACGTTGCACCTGGGCGGGACGCTCGAGGAGATCGCCGCGTCCGAGAAGGCCACCGCGGCGGGGCGTCACACCGACCGGCCCTACGTGCTGGTCGCCCAGCAGTCCCCCTTCGACGGCACCCGCGCTCCGCACGGCAAGCACACCCTGTGGGCCTACTGCCACGTGCCCGCCGGCTCGCTGGTGGACATGACCGAACCGGTGGAACGCCAGCTCGAGCGCTTCGCACCCGGTTTCCGCGACCTGGTGTTGGCACGCTCCACGCTCAACACCGTCGAGTTGGAGGCCTACAACGAGAACTACATCGGGGGGGACATCACCGGCGGCTCGCAGGACGGGCTGCAGCTGCTGGCCCGCCCGTGGCCGGCGCTCGACCCGTACGCCCTGGGCGACACCGGCTGGTACCTGTGCTCGGCCTCCACGCCGCCGGGCGGTGGGGTGCACGGCATGTGCGGCTACTACGCGGCCGGGTCGGTCCTGCGGCGCTCGCGTCGCCGTCGCTGACGCTGCCCGAGGCCGCGACGGCTGACACGGCCGCGGCCGTCTCGGCTGGGCCCACCTGTGGCATCCCGAGCGCGATACGCGGCCCGGTGTGGGTCCCCGGCTACTTCAGCAGGCGCGACAGGCGCCGGTCGGCGAGGACCCGCCCACCCGTCTGGCACTGCGGGCAGTAGGTGACCTCGTACGACTCGTACGACACGCGCCGCAGCTGCTCCCCGCAGCGCGGGCACGGCGTGCCGTGGCGGGCGTGGACGAGCCAGTGGTCACCGAGCTTGGGCGGGAGCCCGTCCTCACGGGAACGCTCGAACCTGAGCCCGCGCTCGAGCACCTCGTCCACCGCTGCCAGCAGCCGCTCACGCGCAGCCGCGTCGACCGAGGACAGCGACGCGAAGGGCGACAGGCGCGCCCGGTGCAGGATGTCGTCGGTGTAGCCGCGTCCCAGCCCTGCGACCGTCCGCTGGTCGCGCAGCATCGTGTGAAGACGTCGACGGTCGTCCGACGAGCGCACCAACCGTGCGAAGGCCGCAGTGCCCGGCTCCGGCCCGAGGTCCGCCAGCGGCCCGTCGCCGCCTGCCGCGAGCACCCACCAGCGGGCCTTGCGTTCGCTGCCGTACTCGAGCACCAGCAGCGCGGGGGCGGCCTCGAAGAGCAGCCGCACGACCCCCCGCTTGGGCCGTGAGCGCCGCGCCGGGTCCTCCACCGTCACGCGCCCGGCCTGGGACAGGTGCACGACGATGCGGGGGCCGCCGAGATCCAGGACCAGGTACTTGCCTCGGTGGGTGGCCGCCGCAAGCGGCCGCCCTACCAGCTCGTCGGGTGTGGGGCGTACCGTCCGCAGGGAGGCGAACTGCAGCACCTCCGCTCCCGCGAACGGGGCGCCGCCGACGCGACCGTGGAGCCGTTCGGCGAGGGCGCGGAGCTGCGGCAGCTCGGGCATGTCACGCACCGTAGTGTGCGTCCCCCGGCCATGTGGACGATGCGGACGGTCACGCGCGTGTCCATAGTCCGCGGCGGCCTCTCAGGTCGGGTACGGCGAGGGAGGGGGCGCAGCGGGCGGCGCCGACTTCCTGCGGGGGGAGTTGACGGTGAGCGTTACGGTCCGGTCGTGAAACCGATCCGGACGTTCACGGTCGTGCCGGCGCTTCCCCCGGCCTTGGAGCCCCTGCGGGAACTGGCGTACAACCTGCGGTGGGCGTGGGACCACGACGCGATCGCACTGTTCCGATGGCTGGGAGGCCCCCACGGGGGGGACCGACGCGGCGCCAGGTCCGGCACAGACCTGTGGGAGGAGACGGGCCGCAACCCGATCCGTCTGCTGGCCGCTGTGGATCAGAGCCGGTTGGAGGCGGCGGCGGGCGACGAGACGTTCCTGGCCCGCCAGGAGCGTGCCGTCCACGGACTGCGCGACTACCTCGGACGCGACGACACGTGGTTCGCGCAGCTGCACGGCGTCGATGCCCCATCCGGGACCCTCATGGCCTACTTCTCGGCGGAGTTCGGGGTCGCCGACTGCCTGTCGATCTTCGCCGGAGGCCTCGGGATGCTGGCCGGCGACCACCTCAAGTCGGCCAGCGACCTCGGCATCCCGCTCGTAGGGGTGGGGCTGCTGTACCAGCAGGGCTACTTCCAACAGCGGCTCAACGAGGTCGGCTGGCAACAGGAGCACCCCGCCGACAACGATCTCCACACGCTGCCGCTCACGCTGGAACGTGGGGCGGACGGCGAGCCGATCGGAGTGGAGCTCGGTTTCCCCGAGGGCCCACTGGTCGCCCAGGTGTGGCGGGCCCAGGTCGGTCGGGTCCCGCTGTTCATGCTCGACGCCAACGTCTCCGCGAACTCGCCCGAGCAGCGACGAGTCACCCACCACCTCTACGGCGGCGACGACGAGATGCGCATCCGTCAGGAGCTGCTCCTCGGGATCGGAGGCTTCCGGGCGCTGGAGACGCTCGGGTACCGCCCGACCGTCTACCACATGAACGAGGGACACTCGGCGTTCCTGGGTCTGGAGCTGATCCGCCGGCTGATGGACCGCGAGGCGGCGAGCTTCGCGGAGGCGCGTGAGGCGGCCTCCGCCGCGCTGGTCTTCACCACCCACACGCCGGTGGAAGCCGGCCACGACTACTTCGTGCCGCAGCTGCTGGAGCGCTACTTCGCCGTGTACGTCCGCGCCCTCGGCATCGAGTTCCGCGACTTCCTCGGTCTCGGTCGGGTCCGTCCGCACGACGACAACGAGCGCTTCTGCATGACCGTGCTGGCGCTCAAGCTGGCGGCGCATTGCAACGCGGTCAGCCGCCTGCACGGCGAGGTCACCCGTGCGATGTGGCGGGGGCTGTGGCCGCAGCTCCCCGAGGCGGAGGTACCGATCGGACACGTCACCAACGGCGTCCACCTGGCGTCGTGGACCTCGCGTCAGATCAGCGGCCTCTACGACCACTACCTCGGCACGTCCTGGCGGGAGCAGCCGGGCGACGAGCAGCTGTGGCGCCGGCTCGATGAGGTCGCGCCCGAGGAGCTCTGGCGGCTGCACGAGCTGCGCCGCCACAAGCTGGTCGATTTCGTCCGCCGCCGTGTACGCGCTCAGCTCGAGCAGCGCGGCGCCTCCAGCTCCGAGGTGGCCGATGCGGCGAACGTGCTCGACCCCGACGCGCTGACGATCGGTTTCGCCCGTCGCTTCGCGACCTACAAGCGGGCCGCGCTGATCGCGTCGGATCCCGACCGGCTGGCGCGCATCATGGGTGACCCGCACCGGCCGGTGCAGCTGATCGTCGCCGGCAAAGCCCACCCACGCGACGACGCCGGCAAGGAGCTCATCCGGCGGATCGCCGAGCTGTCGCGCGACGATCGCTTCCGCGGACGGGTGGTCTTCGTCGAGGACTACGGGATGGCGGTGGCCCGCTACCTCGTGGCCGGGGCCGACGTCTGGCTGAACAACCCCGTGCGCCCGCGCGAGGCGAGCGGCACCAGCGGCATGAAGGCGGCCGCCAACGGGGTGCTGCACCTGTCAACCCTCGACGGCTGGTGGGACGAGGCGTGGCACGATCTCGCGGCCGACTTCGGGGTGCCGTTCGGCTGGGCGATCGGACGGGCGGACGCGTTCGACGACCCGGTCCGCCACGACCACGTGGACGCCCAGTCGCTGTACGACCTGCTGGAGCACGATGTCGTCCCGACGTTCTACGAGCGCGGTGAGGACGGCCTGCCGCGGTCGTGGATCGCACGCATGCTCGCGTCCATCACGCTGCTCACGCCGTGCTTCAACACCCACCGGATGCTGAGGGAGTACACCGAGACGCTGTACCTGCCCGCCTCGCGCTCCGCCACTGCCTTGACCGCCGACGGTCTGGCACGGGCACGCACGCTGGCGGCGTGGCGCGGACGGGTGACCGACGGCTGGATGAAGGTGCGCTGCGAAGTGGAGGCGGAGGACGGCCCCACCCAGGCGGAGGTCCGGGTCGGAGAGCAGCTGCGACCGCGCGCGCGCGTGCAGCTGGGCGGCCTCAGCGCCGACGACGTCGTGGTCGAGCTGTACATCGGCCGGGTCGGGCCGGACGGGGAGATCGCGGACGGTCACGCACTGCCGATGCAGGTGATCGGCGAGGACGGTGACGGCGTGCTGTTCGAAGCGGTCGACGTGCAGACGCGCGCCAGCGGTCAGTACGGCTACACGGTCCGCGTGCGACCCCGGCACCGCGACCTGCCGGGGCGGTTCGTGGCCGGCTGCATGACCTGGGCCAACGAGGATGTGTGAGCCGGCAGGGGCATCCGTCCGCCGTCGCCAGCCGCGCACAACCCCGGCGCTCCCGGGGCATACCCGCCGCTGCTAGGCCGGCGCCGGCTGGCAGGACGGGCACCAGTAGGTGCTGCGGCTGCTCACACGGCCGTGCTCGATGGCCGTCGCGCAGCGCGGACAGCTGGGGTCCTCCACATCACGGGCGTGGGTGAGCCACTCCTCGTCGCGCGGGACCATGCCCGCACGGATCGACCGACGCAGCACGCTGGCCAGCGCGGCGTGCAAGCGGTCGATGTCGCCGTCGTCGAGGTCCGCCGGGGGTATGCGGGGGTGGAGGTGAGCCTGCCACAGGACCTCGTCGGCGACGATGTTGCCGATGCCGGCGACGAGCTCCTGGTCCATGAGGGCCGACTTGAGGCCGCCCCGTCGGTCCCGCAGGAGGTCGGCGAGGTCCGCACGCCCCAGCTCGGCCGCGTCCGGTCCGAGCTCACCGGTGATGGCGCGCAGCTCGTCCTCGTCGGAGGCCAGCCACACACCTCCGAACTTGCGCATCAGGTTGAACCGCAGCTCCCCGCCATCGCAGACGAACACCACGTGATCGTGCTCGTCACGATCGCGGTCGTCGTCGACCCACGTGAGCCGGCCGGTCATCCCGAAGTGCAGCACGACGGTCGAGCCGTCGGTCCGTGCGAGCAGCCACTTGCCGTGCCGCTCGGGCGCGGCGAAGCGTCGGCCCTTGAGCGCCCGCCCCAGCCCCTGCGGGGTCGTGTTGCGCAGCACCTCGGGGCTGGGCGCCGTCACCCGTTCGACCCGCCGTCCCTGGGCGTGCTCGGCGAGCTCGCGGCGGAAACCCTCCACGTCGGGGAGCTCGGGCATACTCCACCGGTACCACGCCGCCGCCACCCACGCTGCGGTCGTCCTCGCCCGCACGTCGCGCCCCCCGAGCCGCCCGGAGGATCCGGCCGTGTCCCCCACCACCACGACCGACGCTCCCACCAGCGTGTCGCCGGCACGACCACGGCGGTCCCTGCGGACCGCCGTCTGGGCGCTCGTCGGGCTGCTGCTCGTGGTGTACGTCGGGCTCGGCCTGGCCGGCTACGTCTACTCGAGCGAGCTGCTCGAGCCGACCGGCGAGCAGGCCGTCACCGACGACCTGCAGGTGCGCGTCCAGGGGGGCCTGATCGAGCTGCCGCGCACGGAGGTCAGCGCCCTGGACGGCGTGTGGGGCGTGATGTGGCCGGAGGGGTACGGCCAGGCTCTCGACGTCCTCGACACCGGCCCTGATCGGGTCGTGCGCGTGTACCGCCGCTACGAGGGGGTCCCGGACGAGGGCCAGCTCGTCCGGCTGGATCCCTACGCCTTCCCCGGCGACCCGCAGGAGGCGTACGGCGTCGGCTTCGAGGACGTCACGTTCGACACCGACCTGGGTCCGATGCCGGCCTGGCGGATCCCCGGCCGTGACGACACGTGGGCGATCTTCGTGCACGGGCGCGGCGGCGACCGCCGCGAGGGACTGCGCGTGCTCCCCAGCCTGCTGCAGCTCGGGCTGCCCACCCTGCTGATCGCCTACCGCAACGACCCGGGCGCGCCGACCAGCGACGATGGCCACCACACCCTGGGCGCGACCGAGTGGCGCGACCTGGAGGGGGCGGTCCGCTACGCGCTGGACCAAGGCGCACGCGACGTGGTGCTGGTCGGCTCCGACATGGGCGGGCAGATAGCCGCCACGTTCGTGCACGAGTCGGAGCTGGCGGACCGGGTGAGGGCCCTGGTCCTCGACGCGCCGACGCTCGACTGGGACGCGGTGCTGCGCGCACAGGCGGAACGCCGCGGTCGACCGGGCTTCCTCTCCGGACCGGCCAGGATCATCAGCGCCCTGCGAGCCGGGATCGACTGGAGCGTTCTGGACCAGGTCGGCCACGCCGACGAGTTCGACCTGCCGATCCTGCTGTTCCACGGGACCGCCGACGAGCAAGTGCCCATCTCGTCCAGCGACCGCTTCGCGGCCGCCGTCGGTGAGGAGGTCACGTACGTCAGGGTCGAGGCGGCACCGCACAACGCCGCGTGGAACGTCGACCCGGGCGCCTACCAGGCGGCGGTCGAGGACTTCCTCCGGCCCGCGTCGGGCTGACCGTGCGGTTCCAACTGACCGCACGGACCGGGCATCCGGACTTCCTCGATCTGCCTTGGAACCGGCCGCTGGTGGACTGGACCGACGAACGCCTCGTGGAGGTCGCCCGCGGGCTGCACCGCCACGTGGTGCGGTTCGTCAACCTCGCGGGGACCGTGTACGCCCTCAAGGAGCTACGACCGCGACTCGCCGAGCGCGAGTACCGGCTGCTGCGTCACCTCGCCGAGGAGTCGCTGCCGGTCGTGGACGTCGTCGGGGTCGTCAGCGGCCGGGCGACCGCCCGCGGCGAACCACTGGACGCGATCCTCATGACGCGCCACCTCCCCTACGCGCTGCCCTACCGCGCCCTGTTCGCGCGGGCCCGGATGCCCGACGTGCGCCGCCACCTGCTGGACGCGCTGGCTGGGCTCCTGGTCCGCTTGCACCTCGCCGGGTTCTTCTGGGGGGATTGCTCGCTGTCCAACTCGCTGTTCCGCCGGGATGCTGGAGCGCTCGCCGCCTACCTGGTGGACGCCGAGACCGCCGAGCTCCACTACCAGCTGACGAACGGCCAGCGCCTGCACGACCTCGAGATCGCCCAGCACAACATCGCCGGGGAGCTCCTCGACGTGCAGGCCGAGCTCGGCCTCGACGTCGGGCTCGACCCGCTGGCAACGTCCGAGGAGCTGGCCGAGCGGTACGCCGGGCTCTGGAGCGAACTCACCCGCGAAGAGACCTTCGCACCTGACGAGCGCTACCGCGTGGACGCACGGCTGCGCCGCCTCAACGAGCTGGGCTTCGACGTCGAGGAGGTACAGCTGGTCAGCGTGGACGGCGGCTACCAGCTGCGGCTCAGCCCGCGGGTGGTCGAGCCCGGCCACCACCGCCGCCGGCTGCTGTCGATGACCGGGCTCGACGTCCAGGAGAACCAGGCGCGCCGTTTGCTCAACGACCTGGCCCACTACCGGGCGCAGCGGCAGGACGAGGAGGGTCCTCTACCCGACCCTGTGATCGCCTACCGGTGGATGACCGAGGTGTTCGAGCGGGCCATCGCACAGGTGCCGTCGGATCTGCGCGGCAAGCGCGAGCCCGCCGAGCTGTTCCACGAACTGCTCGAGCACAAGTACCTGAGGTCCCAGGCAGCCGGCCGTGACATCGGGCTGGTCGAGGCCACCCGGTCCTACGTGGAGAAGGTCCTGCGCTACCACCCGGACGAGCGTGGGGTGTTCGCGGACTGACACCGCCACCGCCTGCCGGGACCGACGAACGTGCGGGCCCGGCCGGTCCTCCCCGTCCGCTGGGACGTAGCGTCGCGGGAGGAGGTGAGCACGGTGCCCGACGAGCAGCTGCGCGAGTACCTCGACAAGCGCGATGTCGACGCCACTCCCGAACCCGCCGGTGGCGGCGCCAGCGGCGACGAACCGCGCTTCGTGATCCAGAAGCACGACGCGTCCAGCCTCCACTACGACCTGCGGCTGGAGGTCGCTGGGGTGCTGAAGTCGTGGGCGGTGCCCAAGGGCCCCTCCACGGACCCGCGCGACAAGCGCCTGGCCATGCCGACCGAGGACCACCCGATCGACTACGCCGACTTCGAGGGGGTCATCCCCGAGGGGCAGTACGGGGCCGGGACCGTCATCGTGTGGGATACCGGCACCTACGTGAACGTCACCACCGACGGCGAGGGCGACGCCAAGCCGATGCAGCAGGCGATCGCCGACGGCCACGTCAGCGTGCGGCTGAGAGGCCACAAGCTGACGGGCGGCTACGCGCTGCACCGCACCCAGATGGGCGACGACCGTGAGAAGTGGCTGCTGGTCAAGGTCGACGACGATGCCGCCGACGCCCGGCGGCGTCCCACCAGCACCCAGCCCGAGTCGGTCCTCAGCGGCCGCACCAACGAGGACCTGCCGGGTGAGGGCGATGCCCCATGATCCCCGGTGACCTGAGCGCCCGGTGACCCATCCCTTCGACGTCCTGGACGACGACGAACGCGCCCTTCTGGAGGCGGAGGACCATCCTCGCTGGTGCGCGCCGATGACGGCGACTCTCACCGACGAGCCGTTCTCGGATCCGGACTGGCTGTTCGAGCCGAAGCTGGACGGGGTGCGGGCCATCGGGATCCGCGACGGTGACGACGTCCACCTGGTCTCCCGCAACCGCAAGGTCATGGACCGCGCGTACCCGGAGCTCGTCGACGCGCTGGCGACGGCCGCCCCGCCGCGCTGCGTGGTGGACGGCGAGGTGGTCGCCTTCGAGCGTGGCCGGACCAGCTTCGAGCGGCTGCAGGGCCGCATGAACCTGCAGGACCCCGAGCGTGCCCGCGCGAGCGGGATCGCCGTGTACCTGTACCTATTCGACCTGCTGCACCTGGACGGCATGGACACCACCGCGTTGCCGCTGCGCACCCGCAAGGTGCTGTTGAAGCAGGCGGTCCGGTTCGAGGATCCGGTGCGTTTCGGCACCCACCGCAACGAGCACGGCCGGGAGCTGTTCGACGAGGCGTGCCACCAGGGATGGGAAGGGCTGATCGCCAAGCGAGCGGACAGCCGGTACCGAGTGGGCACACGCTCGCGGGACTGGTTGAAGTTCAAGTGCGTCCAACGACAGGAGTTCGTGATCGGCGGGTTCACCGACCCACGCGGCTCCCGCGTGGGCTTCGGGGCGCTGCTGGTCGGCTACCGCGACGGCTCCGCGCTGCGCTACGCCGGCAAGGTCGGCACCGGGTACGGCCAGGACACGCTGCGGCGGGTGCGCGCGCGCATGGGGCCGCTGGAACGGACGACCACCCCCTTCGACGAGGAGGTGGGGGAGAAGGGGGCGCACTGGGTCGCGCCGCGCCTGGTGTGCGAAGTGGCCTTCACCGAGTGGACCGAGGACGGCAAGCTGCGCCACCCGCGGTTCCTCGGCCTGCGCGAGGACAAGGCCCCCGAGCAGGTCGTCCGCGAGCCGGTGTCCTGAGCAGCGCTCTGCAGCTGCCACGCGAGGGAGGTGATCGGATCAGCAGCATCGCGGCCGGCGGCCGCAGCGTGGCGCTGACGCATCCCGACCGGGTGCTGTTCCCCGACGAGGGCATCACCAAGGGCCAGGTCGTGCGCTACTACGCCCGGATCGCCGCGGTCATGCTGCCCCACCTGCGTGGACGGCCCCTCACCCTGCAGCGCTTCCCCGAGGGCATCGCCGGCTCCGGGTTCTTCATGAAGGACGCCCCCGACCACTTCCCGGACTGGATCCGGACCGCGGAGGTGCCCCGCCGGTCGAAGGGTGGCCGGATCCACCAGGTGTTCCTGTGCGAGGACCCCGCCGGCCTGGTCTACCTCGCCAACCAGGGCACGCTCACGTTCCACGTGTGGCCGGCGCGCGCCGACGACCTCGACCACCCTGACCTGCTGGTGCTGGACCTCGACCCTCCGCAGGGAGGCAGGCTGGGGGCGCTGCGCGACGCGGCGCGAGCCGTCCGTGCCGTGCTGCGCGACCTCGGGCTGGTGCCGTACCTGCAGACGACCGGATCCAGGGGCTACCACGTGGTCGCGCCGCTGGACCGCAGCGCCGACTTCGACCGCACCCACGCGCTCGCGCGCAGGGTCGCGGACCTGCTGGCCCGCCGGCACCCGGACCAGCTGACGACCGCGCAGCGCAAGGACCGACGCGGCCACCGCCTCTTCCTGGACACCAACCGCAACGCCTACGCCCAGACGTTCGCGGCGCCCTACTCCCTGCGGCCCCGCCCCGGCGCTCCGGTCGCCACGCCGCTCGACTGGGACGAGCTGGGCCGGGTCGAGCCGGGCCGCTACACGTTGACGAACCTGTTCCGCCGGCTGGGGCAGAAGGACGACCCCTGGGGCGACCTCCACCAGCACGGTCGAGGTCTGGGCGACGCCGAGGACCGGCTGGCGGTTCTGGAGCGCGACGCCTCCTGAGCCGACGACCCCAGGGACGGGGTTCCAGCGGTACGGTGTCCCCGTGGAGCGCTCCTCCCGACGGCACGACCGCGACGCCGGCGGCGACCCGGAGATGCTCGAACGCAAGGCGGAGCTGCGCGAGCAGCTGTGGGCGGCCCTGGAGGACGCCGGCGCGGCGCGCTTCCCAGGCGCGCAGGGGCGCATCCCCAACTTCACCGGCGCGGAGGACGCCGCGGAGCAGTTGCGTTCGCTGGAGCTGTGGGGGGACGCCACCACGCTCAAGGCCAACCCCGATTCACCCCAGTGGCCGGTCCGCCAGCGGGCCCTTGAGGACGGCAAACCGGTCTACATGGCGGTCCCGCGCCTGGCGGAGGAGCCGCCGTTCATCCTGCTCGACCCCGCCGCGCTGGACGAGTCACCGCGCAAGGCCTCCTCGATCAAGGGCGCGTCGCGCAACGGCCGCCCGGTGGAGGTCGACCAGCTCGAGCCGGTCGACCTGGTGGTCGTCGGCAGCGTGGGTGCCAGTGAGGACGGGGCGCGTCTGGGCAAGGGCGGTGGGTTCAGCGACCTGGAGTTCGCGCTGGCGACGGAGGCGGGTCTGATCAGCCCCAAGACGGTGGTGATGACCACCGTCCACGAGGTGCAGCTCGTGGAACCCGGCCGGTTGCCGATGACCGCCCACGACGTCCCGCTGGACGTGATCGTCACCCCCGAGCGGGTGATCGACTGCCGCGGCGGACCCCACGCCCGTCCTGACGGCGTGCGGTGGGACGAGCTGTCCGACGAGAAGATCGACGCCATCCCGCTGCTGCAACGCCTCGCCCGCTCGCGCGACTGACGGGCGGTTCTGCCGCCGGGTCCTCGCCACGCTCTAGTTGGTGCCGCCCCGGTCGGTCTGAAGCCACGACTCGTGGCTCCGGCTCGGGGTGGCGGCTGACCGCTGGCGGTCCCCGGTCGCGGTACCGTGCCCGCCACCGGGCGGCATCCCGCGAACCTCGGAGGGCCGGTGACGGATCGCATCCCGCAGGCTCTGTCGTACGACGACGTGCTGCTGCTTCCGCAGGCGTCGTCGGTGCTCCCACGCGACGTCGACACCTCGACCGTGCTGCACAGCCGGATCCAGCTGAGGCTGCCGGTCCTGTCGGCCGCCATGGACCGGGTCACCGAGGATCGCATGGCGATCGCGCTGGCCCGCATGGGTGGGCTCGGTGTGATCCACCGCAGCGCACCGGTCGAGACGCAGGCCGCCATGGTGGAGCGTGTCAAGCGGTCGGAGTCGGGCTTCATCTCCGAGCCGATTACCCTGCGTCCCGAAGACACGGTGGCCCGCGCCCACGGCCTGATGGGTCGCTACCACGTGAGCGGTTTCCCCGTCGTCGACGGCCAAGGGCGACTGGTCGGCATCGTCACGAACCGCGACCTGCGCTCCGGGGTCGCCGAGGACAGCACCGTCGGCGAGCACATGACGTCCGGTGGCTTGGTCACAGCCCCGGCCGGGACCACGCTCGAACAGGCCCGGGATCTGATGCAGGAGCACCGCGTCGAGAAGCTGCCGATCATCGACGGTGGACGGCTCGTCGGCATGTTCACCTTCAAGGACGTCGAGAAGGTGCGTGCCTTCCCGCACGCGTCGAAGGACGCCCGTGGACGGCTGCTGGTCGCCGCCGCGGTGGGGGTCGGCCCGGACGGGCTCGATCGCGCGGCAGCGTTGGTGGAGGTGGGCGCGGACCTGTTGGCGGTCGACTCGGCGCACGGGCATGCGGCCGGCGTGCTCGAGTTCGCCGCGAAGCTGAAGGACCGCTTCGTCGACGTCGCGCTCATGGTCGGCAACGTCGGCACCGCCGACGGGGCGCGGGCGTGCGCCGACCACGGCGCCGACGTGGTGAAGGTCGGGGTGGGACCGGGGTCCATCTGCACCACCAGGGTGGTGACGGGTGTGGGGGTCCCGCAGTTCACCGCGGTGCTGGACTGCGCCGCCGCCGCTGCCGAGCTGGGGGTCGCCACCGTCGCGGACGGCGGGATCCGCTACTCGGGGGACGTGGTGAAGGCGCTCGCCGCCGGGGCGACCGCGGTGATGGTCGGCAACCTCCTGGCCGGGACGGACGAGTCGCCCGGCGAGCTCGTGCTGGTCGGTGGGCGCCGCTACAAGGAGTACCGCGGCATGGGCTCCATCGACGCGATGCGGTCGGGGTCGGCGGACCGCTACTTCCAGGGTGAGCGGCAGTCGGAGCCGTCGAAGCTTGTGCCCGAAGGGGTCTCCGGTCTGCTGCCCTACCGCGGGACCGTCGGGGAGGTGGTCGCTCAGCTGGAGGGCGGGCTGCGGTCGGGCATGGGGTACGTCGGTGCCAAGGACCTGCCCTCCCTGGCCGCCAGGGCCCGCTTCATGCGTCAGAGCGTCGCCGGTGCTCGTGAGTCGCACGTCCACGACGTCGACGTGGTCCACGAGGCGCCGAACTACCAGGTGCCCGGCCGCGACTGACGCGCGATCCACGGGACCCGGTGCCACGCGAGTCCCGAGGCCGGCACCTCGCAGCGCCCTGGCGGGAGGCAGTAGGTGGGGTCCCGGGGCGCCGGGGAACCCACCGTGCGGCGGTCAGGCGTCGGTCCACGCGATGCTGGCGTCGAGCGCGTGCACCACGCCGTCGGCGTCCACCTCCGGCACGACAAGGTGGGCGGCGGCCTGGACCTCCTCGGGTGCCTGACCCATCGCGATCGCCGTGCCGACGAGCTCGAGCATCGGCAGGTCGTTCCAGTCATCGCCCACCGCCACGACGGCGGCCAGCGGGACGCCGATGTGCTCCGCGGCGGTGCGCAGGGCGACGCCCTTGCTGGCGTCCGGGTGCGTGACGTTGATGAAGGTGACGCCCGGCGCCTGGGGCGATGTGGCCGTCGCCGTGGCGAGACCGGCCCCGTCCAGCAGCTCGATGGTTGGCTGGGCATCACCCTCGAACACCGCGACCGTGGCCTTGGCGACCTCCACCGCGTCGAGGTCCAGGTCGCGGGCGAGCCCGTCCGGCTCCTGGTGCAGCATCTCCCAGTGGACGGTGGCCTGCGGACGTCGATCCGTCACCACGTAGCCGTCGCCCACGTACAGCTCCGCGTACAGGTCGTGCTGATCGCAGAGCTCGAGCAGGCGGCGGGCCTGATCGCCCGCGAGCGGCCAGGACGCGATCGTCTTGCCGCCAGCGCGCACCAGCGCGCCGTTGTGCAGGACGTGTGGACCGGGCAGGCGCGTGCGCTCCCACAACGGACGGACCGCCGCCAGCATCCGCCCGGTCGCGAAACCGACCCGCAGCCCGGCGTCCTGCGCGCGGCTCAGCGCCCCGACCACTGCCTCGGTGGCGTGCGGTTCCACGCCGACGAGGGTCCCGTCGACGTCGGCGACCAGGTAGCGGGGCGGCGCCGGCCGCCAGTCCCGGTAGCGGCCGCCGTGGCGCATCCCTTCGGGCAGTGGCGCGTCAGCGATCACGGGAAGTACTCCGCGCCGGGGGTCCCGCGGCGGTGCGACGGGGACGGTGACTCTACCGAGCGGGTCGTGCGCCCCTGCCGGACCGTCGGCGATGCACCGCGCTCACCGTCCTACTTCCCGACCCCGGCGGCGTCCCGCTACAGCTGCCCTCCGCCGTGGACGTGTCTACGCTCGCGCGCACCGACGGCAGGAGCGCGGATGATCCCCCAGCACCTGCGCGACACGACCCTCCGGGTCCACGACCGACTGGAGGCTGCCACGGGGCGCTCGATCCCGTTACGCCTGTGGGACGGCACCCTGGTCGGCCCGGCCGACCGGCCGTACCGGCTCGTGATCCACCATCCCTCCGCGCTGCGCGCGTTGCTGTTGTCACCGAACGACCTGCGCGCCGGACAGTTGTACGCGTTCGGCGACGTGGACGTCCACGGCGACATGGTGGCCCTGCTGCACGACATCACGGCACTGCGCGGCCACAGGCTCCCCCGGGGGGTACGAGCCACGTTGCTCTCGACCGCGCTGCGTCTACCGTCAGCCCCGCGCCGCCGCGACGGC
The DNA here is from genome assembly GCA_036260415.1 of Nitriliruptorales bacterium. Taxonomy (GTDB): domain Bacteria; phylum Actinomycetota; class Nitriliruptoria; order Nitriliruptorales; family JAHWKO01; genus DASZZX01. Next base: position 14,591 of record DASZZX010000243.1, on the reverse strand, counting down.
CGTCGCGCCAGGCTGGCCGGCAGCCGCCACTCGATCGACCGTGACCGGGCGGCGGTGCAGTTCCACTACGACCTCGGCAACGACTTCTTCCAGCTGTTCCTCGACCAGCGGCTGGTCTACTCGTGCGCCTACTTTGCCGCTCCCGACGAGCCCCTGGATCCGGCCCAGGAACGCAAGCTCGACCTGGTCTGTCGCAAGCTGCGGCTGCAACCCGGGGAGCGGCTGCTGGACGTCGGCTGCGGTTGGGGAGCGCTGGTCGCCCACGCCGCCGAGCGCTACGGGGTGACCGCGGTGGGGGTGACCGTGAGCGCCCGGCAGGCCGAGCTCGCCCGCGAACGGATCGCCCGGGCCGGGCTGGCCGCCCGTGTCACGATCCTCCTGGCCGACTACCGAGAAGTCGAGGGCACCTTCGATGCGGTCGCGTCCGTCGGCATGTTCGAGCACGTCGGCCCCGACCACCTCGCGGCCTACTTCGCGACGTGCTTCCGTCTCACGGCCCGCGGCGGCCGCTTCCTGAACCACGGGATCACCACCGGACGCCGGGCCGCCACCGTCGACTTCTCCCGCCAGGACCGCAGCTTCGCGGCGCGGTACGTGTTCCCGGACGGGGGGCTCGTGCCGGCGTGGACGGCCGTGCGTCACGTCCAGGAGGCCGGTTTCGAGGTCGTGGACCTCGAGCAGCTGCGTTCCCACTACGCGCTGACGCTGCGCCGGTGGCTGGAGCGGCTGGAGTCCAACCGCGAGGCGGCGGTTGGGGCCGCCAGCGAGGTGGACTACCGTGTGTGGCGGGCGTACTTGGCCGCGTCGGTGGTGGGCTTCGAGACCGGCGATCTCGGCGTCGTGCAGGTGCTGGGCTCGAAGGGGGCGGCGCTGCCGTTGGGCCGGTCGTGGATGCTGCCCCCCGCACGCCGCGCCGCCGACGTCATGCCCGGCGTGGTCGGTTCGACCGCGCCCGCTGACGAGCTGCGTCGGCTCCGGGGATGGTCGTGATCGGCCTCCGCCTCGCCGCTGGAGCGCGACCGTGCACCGATGAAGGTGGTGTGCTCCGGGCCCCACCGCGAGCACGGTGCGACGAGTACAGCGCATGGCAACGCCACCGAGCCCATCGGAGCCCAGGTGCTGTTCGGCCAGGAGCACGTCGAGCGCTACCGCGAGACCGACGGGGAGGTGGGCCATGAGTGGCGCCCCGGCGTCTACACCCTGCTGCTGACGACCACAGGGCGCAAGAGCGGCGAGCCGTACACCACCCCGCTGATCTACGGCGAGGACGGCGAGGACTTCGTGGTCGTCGCATCCAAGGGCGGTGCCCCGTCCCATCCGGACTGGTACCGCAACCTGGAGGCTGACCCGAGGTCGAGATCCAAGTCGCGGACCGGGTGATGGCGGCCCGTGCCCGCACCGCGACGGGGGAGGAGCGCGCGCCTGTGGAAGAAGATGACCGCGATCTGGCCCGACTACGACGCGTACGCGCGCCAGACGGACCGCGAGATCCCGGTCGTCGTGCTCACGCCGACCGGTTGACCGCAGACCCATCCGGCTCGTCGAGATAGCGCGACAGGCCGAACAACGCGCCGGCGATCAGCGACCGTGAGGCAGCCGAGGGCCGTTGACGAGGTCGACGGGGGGATGCGGAATGGCCCCCGGCTGGTCCCGTGTTCCCTGCCGGGCGCTGAGCTCGACCGACCGGGACGTGCGCCAGCGGATGCCGCGGCCGGCGCTGCCCGTAGGACACCCGCCGGCGGCCGACATGGAGCTGAAGGCCGTGCTCAGACGCTCACGAGGCGCGACACGACGCGAGCCGAGTGCGGTGGCCGGACGCGTGCGACGCCATCTGGCTGGCGTCAGCGCGTGGGCCACCCGCACGGTCGGGGCCCGCGCCGCGCTGCCGGAGCCGGGCACGGCGTGCCCGAGCGCGTGAGGGGCACGGCCGGGTCCGCCGGGCGCGCCTGTGGCACGGCCGGGTCCGCAGGCCGCGCCGACCACGCCGGTCGACGTCCGGCCCGACCGCCGAGGGAGACCCGCTGGTCGGCAGCGTCTGCCCGCTGCCCGCATCGGTCTGCTGTCGGGCACCGTGGCGATCCTCTGCTGCGCTGGGCCGACCGCGCTCGCCCTGGCGGGTCTGATGAGTGGCGCGGCCGCGTACGCGCTCGCCACCGAGCTGTACGCGGGCTGGGCGTGGTGGTTCCGAGCCGCGGGACTGGTGGTGGCGGCTGCCCTGTCGTGGTGGGCGCTGCGGCGGCGCGGCATCTGCGACGTGGAGGGCGTCAAGCTTCGTGGCGCGGTCTGGCCGTCCTGTTCGGGGTCGGGGGCATGACCTACGGAGGCCTGTACGCGCTCACGACCTGGCCGGGGAACCTCGCGGGATAGGCGGGGGGGTCGGATCGTGCGTGGTTGAGAGCGTCGGTGACCGCGGCGACGCACGATGCGGGTGGTCCGCAGCGGGGGGGTCGGATCGTGCGTGGTTGAGGGCGTCGGTGACCGCGGCGACGCACGATGCGGGTAGGCTCGCCATCGGACGGATCGCTCGGGACGCTCAGGGTTCGATGCGGACACCGTGCCAGAACGCCACCCGGCCCCGGATCCTGCGGGCCGCTCGGGAGGGGTCAGGGTAGTACCAGGCCGCATCGGGGTTCGTCCTCCCGTCGACCTCCACGGTCAGGTAGCGGGCCTGACCCTTCCAGAAGCAGCGGCTGGTCGAGTCCGACTTTCGGAAGTACTGCTGGTTGAGCGACTCGCGCGGGAAATAGTGGTTGCCCTCCACCACCACCGTGTCGTCGCTCTCGGCCAGCACGACACCGTTCCACACCGCACGCGGCACGTCGGACTCCTCGTCGTCGGCTGCCCACCCCAGGTGGGAAGGATCCCTGAAGTCGAGGGGAACCCGCCGGAGACCGGCGACCTTCCCTGCGCCCTGCTCGTCGCGGGGAACCCGTCGGCGACCGGCGACCTTCCTGCGACCGTGTCCGGTCCAAGGCCCGCCCCGCACACGTGAGCGCGCCCCTCACCACGGGATCTCCTGCTCGGTCGGGGGGAACTCGCCCCGTTCCGCGCGGGCGATGGCCCAGGCGGCGTTGACCAGCCCGATGTGGCTGAAGGCCTGCGGGAAGTTGCCGAGGAGCTCCCCGGTCGTCGGGTCGACCTGCTCGGACAGAAGGCCGAGGTCGTTCGCGGAACTCGTGGCCAGGTCGAACACCTCGCGGGCCCGCTGCACCCGGCCGGCGTGGGCCAGGGCCTCGGCGAGCCAGAAGGTGCACAGCAGGAACGTTCCCTCCTGTCCCTCGAGGCCGTCGTCGGCCCGGTAGCGGTAGACGCGGCCGGCGGCGTCGGTCAGGTCACGTTCAGTGGCGTCGATGGTCGTCAGCACGCGTGGATCGTCCGCGGGGAGGAACCCCACGAGGGGGATCACCAGGTTGGAGGCGTCCAGCGCCGTGTCACCGAACGACCGGGTGAACGCTCCCGCTTCGTGGCTCCACCCGTGTTCGAGGATGGCCGCGCGGATCTCGTCGCGGGTGCGACGCCAGCGCCCCAGCCGCGGACCGGCTCGCAGGACATCCGCCAGCTCGACCGCCCGGTCGAGGGCGACCCAGCACATCAGCTTCGAGTACAGGTAGTGGCGCGGTTCCCCACGGACCTCCCAGATGCCCTGGTCCGGTTCGGTCCAGGCGGCCGCGGCACGGTCGGCGAGCGCGATCAGCAAGCGCCGGGCCGGGTCGTCGAGGTCGCCGATCTGCCCGCGAAGTCGGTGGACGGCCGCGATCAGCTCGCCGTAGACGTCGATCTGCCGCTGCTTCCACGCCCCGTTGCCGACCCGTACGGGGCGGCTGCCCCGCCACCCGCGCAGGTGGTCGAGCGTGCGCTCCGCGAGGTCACGCTCCCCGCCGACCCCGAACATGATCTGCAGCTGGTCACGTTGGTGGATCGAGCTGGCGGCGGTGGTCAGGTACTGGAGGAAGGTGCCGGCCTCGTCCGGGCACGCAGCCACCCAGAGCGCGTCGAGCGTGAAGCTGGCGTCACGGACCCAGGCGTAGCGGTAGTCCCAGTTGCGGTCACCGCCGACCACCTCTGGCAGCGACGTGGTCGCGGCCGCCACCATCGCCCCGGTCGGCTGGTAGGTGAGCGCCTGCAGGATCTTGCCGCTGTGGCGCACGAGGTGGGCGTACGGGCCCTGGTAGTGCTGGTGCTGTCCCTCCCACGACCGCCAGGCGGCCGCGGTGTCGTCGAGGCGCGCCGCGATGGAGGTCTGACTCCAGGGGGGCCGCACCGGCTCCCAGCTGGACGCGTGCTCGACGGCGAACCCCACCGACCCGCCGGCGCTCAGCTCCACGCGGCCGCGCGCCGTCGGGCCGTCGACCTGGAGCTGCGCGCTGGTCGACAGCCGCAGTGCGACCGCCCCGCCGCGCGCGGAGACCCCCTGCTCGACCCGGCGCAGCAATGGGAAGGTCAGCCCGTACTCGAGGCGCGGTGCGTACTCGACCTCCAGCTCGACGGTGCCCTCCGTGCACGTGGCCCTGCGCAGCAGGACGTGCGGGGAACCAGCCCCGAGGTCGTGACCGCGGACCCCCACGGCCATCGCCAGGGCGTCCGTCAGCACGACCGTCCCGGAGGAGGTCGAGAAGGTCGTCTCCAGCAGCAGGGTCCCGTCGCGGTAGCGGCGGTGGCCCTCCGCGGACCGCACCGGGCCCACCCGGAAGTGCCCGGCGTCGTCGTCGAGCAAGCGCGCGAACACCGACGGGCCGTCGAAGCGGCTCGGGCACCACCACTCGATCGACCCTCGCCGGTCCACCAGGGCCGCGCCGTGACAGTTGGACAGCAGCCCGTGGTCGGCGATCGGCTGGTCCGTCACGTCCCTGCCTCCCCGTCCGCCTCGACCGGACGAACCCGCCACCGGCGCTGGTCCTTCCTCGCTCAGCCCCACCGCCGCAGCTGGGCCCGGCGACCGGCGTCGGGGCACCCGGGCGCAGCGGCGCGACCTGGGCGTGCCGAGCGCGCCCGACGGTCGCCCGACCGGACCGCGACCTACAGGCACGGACCGGTGTCGGACTGTCCCCCGCCGCCGAGCACCGCGGTCAGCTCAGTGTCGGTCAGCGCGTAGGCGGTCTGCGGACGGTCGGGCGCGATCGCGAACGCGACCGCGATCACCGCGCCGTCGGGGTCGATGATGGCCGCGCCGGAGTCGCCCTGGGCAAGGTCGGCTGACAGGATGAACACCTTGCGCTCGACCTGGTCGCGGCCGTAGATGTCGCGGCCGACGGCCGTCACGCGCTCGCGGATCGCCACCGGCGCGATCCGCAGCGTGTCCTGCCCCAACGGGTAACCGAACGCCGCGGCTTCGCTGCCTGCCGAGCCGGTGGCCACCGGTAGTGGCGGGCGGGCCAGGTCCGGGACGCCGAGGACCGCCAGGTCGCGGTCGTCGTCGAACGCCATCACCTGCGCGGGCAGACGTGTCCCGTCGTTGCGCAGCACCTCGACCTGGCCGGCGCCGGCAACCACGTGGGCGTTGGTGACGACGGTCCCGTCGGCGACCGCGAAGCCGCTGCCCTCCTGCAGCCGCTGGCAGGCGATGGCCTCCACCGCCACGGTGGAGGTCGCCACCTGCTGCTGGATGGCCGGCGACAGCGCGAGGGTCGCCGGAGGTGGTCCGACCTGGGGCGCCGGCCGCAGCTCGCTGAACACCTCCGGGAAGGACGTGTTCCCGACGATGGTGCGTAGCGCTCGCATCGAGTCGGGCGGCGCCGGCGCGACCTGATCGAGGGCGGCGACGATGACCGAGTTGCGCGTGGCGCTGGCCACGCCGCCGGGGATGTCGCCCAGCACGGGCAGCAGCAGCCAGAGGATCACCAGGGTGCCGGCCACCCCGGCAACCGCGCCGGTCACGCGGTCCACGTGGCGTGCCGGGCCGTGGGGCACGCGGCGGCGCAGACCCGAACCGATCGAGAAGCCGATGGCCTGACCGATCATCGCTGCGCCCAGCACCACCAGAAGTGCCACCACGAGCCCGGTGATCGGTCCCGAGTCGCGCACCGCCGACACCGCCGGCCGGACGACACGGATCCCGAGCACCAGGCCCGCGATCCCGCCGATCCACGACCCGGCGCGGCGGAGGAAGCCGAGCCGCCAGCCGCCGGACGCTCCCGTCAGGAGGGCCAGGAGGATCAGCAGGTCGAGCAGGTTCACTCGCCCTGCCCCTCCGCCTCGGCAGCGATCCTGCGTGCGATCCTAACCTCGGGTGTGGCGCGGCAGCGGGGGAGGTGACGGTCACGGCACGGAGCAGCGGGACCCAGGAACGCCTGGAGCCGATCACCGGGGCGGTGGCGGATGCGTTCGAGGAGCTCGAGCGACGGTCGGCCGTCCCCCGGGTGTGGGACCGCGATCACACGCTGTGGCAGGACGACCCCGCCGAGGTGTCCGACCGGCTCGGGTGGCTGGCGTTGCCCGGCGACATGCAGGAGCGGGTGGGGGAACTCACCGCCTTCGCCGACGAGGTCAGTGAGGACGGCTACTCCCACGTGGTGGTCACCGGGATGGGCGGCTCGAGCCTGTTCCCCGACGTGCTGGCACGCTCGTTCCCTCCCCGGGCCGGCCGACCGCGGCTGCGCGTGCTGGATTCGACCGACCCCGCCACGGTCCAGCGCTGCGTCGAGGGGACGCCTCTCGACCGTGTGCTGCTGGTCGCGGCGTCGAAGTCGGGCACCACGATCGAGACCCGCAGCCACCTCGCCCATTTCTGGCAGGCGACGGGAGGACGCGCCGAGCAGTTCGTGGCGATCACCGATCCCGGTACCGAACTCGCCAAGCTGGCGCGCGAACGTGGGTTCCGGCGTCTGTTCGAGAACCGGCCGGACATCGGCGGCCGGTACTCGGCACTGTCGGACTTCGGCCTGGTCCCGGCCGCGCTGGCGGGCATCGACATCGCCGGCATGCTCGCGTCCGCGGCCCGGATGGCAGCGGCGTGCACCGCCGACGTGCCGGTCGCGGCGAACCCCGCCGCGCGGCTCGGGGCCGTCATCGCTGCCGCGGCGCGCGCCGGTCGCAACAAGCTCACGCTGGTTCTGCCACCACCGGTCGCCGCGTTCGGGCTCTGGGTGGAACAGCTGGTGGCCGAGTCCACCGGCAAGCACGGCACCGGCGTCCTCCCGGTGGTCGGCGAGCAGGTCGGTGTTCCCGACGTGTACGGCGACGACCGCCTGTTCGTGTCCTACGGTCAGCGGCCTGGGACCGAGGCGCTCGCGTCGGCCGGTCACCCGGTCGTCCAGCTGCCCCTCGGGGAGGCGCTCGACCTCGGAGCCGACGTGTTCCGTTGGGAGATGGCCATCGCGCTGGCAGGTGCGTTGCTCGACGTGAACCCGTTCGACCAGCCGGACGTCGACTCGGCGAAGGCCGCCACCTCCCGGGTCCTCGAGCGGGGCGTGCCCAGTGTGGAGGCGGAGCCGCTTGGCCCGCTGCTGGAGCAGGTCCGTCCGGGCGACTACCTGGCGCTGCTGATCTACGTCGATCCGGCCGCGCCGGTGGTGGAAGCGGTGGAGCGGTCCCGCGTGGCTCTGCGTGACCGCCTGCGTGTCGCCACCACGGTCGGGATCGGGCCGCGGTACCTGCACTCGACCGGTCAGCTGCACAAGGGCGGTCCCCCCACGGGGGTCTTCGCTCAGGTGGTGTGCGAGAGCGAGGACGATATGGACGTGCCCGGCAGGCCCTACACGTTCGCGACACTGCTGCGGGCGCAGGCGGTAGGCGACCTGCAGACGCTGCGCGAGCGTGGGCTCCGGGCCCGGCGGGTCGCACTCGACGAACTGCTGGATGTCGGCGATTGACGGCGGCCAGGCCACGCGCGGCCGATGGCCGCCTGCGCCGGCGGCTGCCGGAGCGCTCCCCCGGTCGGCACGGGGGAAACCGCCGGGGGAGCGCCGACCCCGTTGCTCCGCAGAGCGACGGGACCTGGACCCGTCGTTGCGGGAACGGCGAGCCCAGCAACAGGCAACCAGATGCTCGCGCGGGCGGGAACCGGCGAGCGTGCCACCGGCGGTTCGATGTAGCGAACCCTGGCCGTACGTTCAGGGATGGACGCGACCGGGTGGGCGCGGCTGGGATCGAACCAGCGGCCCCTCCCGTGTAAGGGGAGCGCTCTCCCGCTGAGCTACGCGCCCGCAGGAGCATCGTAGGGGTGGGCGCGCGACCGCCGGGAGGTGCCAGCCGAGCGGCGGACACGACCGACGCCGCGACGTACCAGCCGGGAGGTGGCAGAGATGGCCGACACCGTGAGGTGCCAGAGATGACCGACACCGTCGCAGATTGGGTCGATCTCGTGCACGAGCGCTACCCACCCGCCCACGCGGCCGAGTGGGACCGGGTGGGCTTGCAGGTCGGTGACCCGGCCTGGCCGGTGGCGCGGGTCCTCGTCGCGCTGGACGTCACCTCGGCCGTGATCGCCGAGGCCGCGGACGGCCCGCCCACGCTGGTGGCCGCCCACCACCCGCTGCTGTTCCGTCCGCTCACGCGCCTGACGCCAGACACGGCGGCGGGGCGTGTGGCACTCGCGGCGGCCAGCGCCCGCGTGGCGGTGCTCGCGGCTCACACCAACCTCGACGTGGCCACGGACGGGGCCGGCACCTCTGAGCCGATCATGCGCGCGCTGGGCATCACCGACGCCGCACCGCTGACGTCGGAGGCGGACGATGCCGGGCAGGTGAAGCTGGTGACGTTCGTGCCGCCCGACCACGTGGGTGTCGTGCTCGATGCGCTCGCCGCCGCCGGCGCCGGCGTGATCGGCGCCTACGAGCGCTGCTCGTTCCGGGTGCGGGGGACGGGCACCTTCCGACCGGGACAGGCAGCGGCGCCGTACAGCGGTCAGGTGGGCGTGGACAACGAGGAGGTGGAGGAACGCCTCGAGATCGTGGTCCCTCACGCCCGCCTCGGAGCGGCCGTGGCGGCGCTGTGGGCGGCGCACCCCTACGACGAGGTGGCGTACGACCTGCACCCGTTGCTGGCCCCGCCACGCGCGGGATTCGGACGGGTCGGGACCCTCGCCCCGCCGGTGCCGCTGGTTGAGGTCGCTGAGCGCGTGCGGGAGCGCCTGCCCGCCCCGTCCCTGCGCTTCGCCGGCGCTCCCGACCACAGCATCCGGATGGTGGCGGCGGTGGGTGGTTCCGGCGGCCGTCTGGTCGAAGCGGCGCTGACGGCCGGCGCGGACGTGCTCATCACCGGCGACCTCGGACACCACCCGGTGCTCGATGCCCTCGAGCGGGGTCTGGCCCTCATCGACGCGGGCCACCACGCCACCGAGCACGCCGCGATGGGGCCGTGGCTGGAGCGTCTGCAGGAGGCCGCACGGCAGCGGAGCCTCAGCGCCGAACTGCTAGCTTCAACCGTGTCGACGGCCCCATGGGCGGGATGAGCGAGCAGTGGCAGATGGGCAGTCGAGCCGCGCGGACCTCGAAGCGCTGCTGACCCTCCAGGAGGCCGAGGCCACGATCCGCCGGCTGGAACGCCGGCTGGACGGGTTGCCGGAGCAGGCAGCCCTTGACGCGGCGCTGCAGGAGTCGGCGGCCGTGCAGGCCGAGCGCGACGCCCTCCGTGTGGACCTCGACCTGGTCGAGGCCGAGATGCGCAAGCTCGAGGGCGAGCTGAGCCTGCTGCAGCAGCGCCGTGACCACGAGCAGCGGCGCATGTACGGCGGTGAGATCACCAACCCCCGTGAGCTGCAGGCGCTCCGCGCGGAACTGGAGAACGTCAAAGACCGCATCTCCGGGCGGGAAGACGCGCTGCTGGACGTGATGGAGCGTCGTGAGGAGGTGGTCGGCGCCCTCGAGGCGCTCGAACGGCGGCAGCAGGAGCTCGCCGCGGAGCACGAGCGACTCACCGCCGTTCGGGACGAGGCCGCTGAGGAGCTGTTGGCCGAGCTCGCCGACGCCCGGGCTCGGCGCGACGCCGAGCACGCCCGCGTTCCCGCGGACCTGCTGTCCCGCTACGACGCCAAGAAGCGCCGGCTCGGCGGGGTCGGCGTGGGCGCGCTGCGCGACGGGGTGTGCTCCGCCTGCCACCTGGAGCTGACCCCCCTGGAGATCAGCGAGCTGCGCTCGGGATCCCCGCTGGGCACGTGCCCACAGTGCCAGCGGCTGCTCGTGGTGCTCGAGGGTTGAGGACGGCTACCGCGCCGACATGATCGGCCCGGTGGGCTCGTCGCGGCGTGGGCCGAGGTCCTGCTGGACCTCGCTGATCGCGGTGGCGGCTCCGATCAGGCCCATGTGGGTGAAGCCCTGCGGGTAGTTGCCCAGGTGCGCTCCAGTGACCGGGTCGATCTGCTCCCCGTAGAGTCCGAGCGGCCCGGCACGCCGCAGCATGAGCTCGAACAGCCGCTGGGCCTCATCCAGGTCCCCCATACGCGCCAGCAGCTCGATCAACCAGAACGAGCCCATCAGGAACGCGCCCTCCTCACCGGGCAGCCCGTCCTCGGTCCGGTAGCGCACCAGCATCCCGTCCGCCACCTCGAGGTCGCGTCGCACCGCGGTGACGGTGCTCCTGACGCGTTCGTCGCCCGGTGGGAGGAACCCGCGCAAGGGCAGCAGCAGCACGGACGCGTCGAGGGCGCCTGATCCGTACGCCTGCGTGAACGCCCCGACCTCCGGGTCGTAGCCGTTCGCGACGATGTCCTCGGCGATCGTGTTGGCGAGTTTGCGCCACTGCTCGTAGGGACCATGCAGTCCGAGGTCGCGCCCGATGCGCACGGCCCGGTCGACCGCCAGCCAGCACTGGAACTTGCTGAACGTGTGGTGGCGCGGTTCGGAACGGATCTCCCACAAGCCGCTGTCGGGCTCACGCCAGCGCTGCGCCACGGTCTCCACGAGCTGGTGGATGACCGGCCAACGGGCCGACGGCACCTCACCACCCAGCTGCTCGGTGAGGTGCCCCAGCTGCATAGCAGCACCGAAGATGTCCAGCTGCAGCTGCATGGCGGCAGCGTTGCCGACCCGCACCGGCCGCGACCCCTGGTAGCCGCGCAGGTGGCCCAGCTCGAACTCGGTCAGGTCCTCCTCGCCGGTGATGCGGTACAGGGGGCGCAACTCGTGTGCGCCGCCCATGCGGTCGGACAGCTCCGAGAGCCAGCGGATGAACGTCTCCGCCTCCCGGGCGTGGCCGATCAGCAGGAAGCACTCGAGCACGTACGCGGAGTCGCGGATCCACGAGTAGCGATAGTCCCAGTTGCGCACGCCGCCGATCGTCTCCGGCAAGCTGGTGGTCGGGGCGGCGACCAGCGCCCCGGTCGGCTCGTACACCAGCCCCTTGAGCACCAGGGCACTGCGGATCACCGCGTCCTGCCACGGACCCTGGTAGTCGATCAGGTTGGACCATCGCCCCCAGGTCCGCGTGGTCAGTTCGAGCAGTTCGCTGGGGGACAGGTGGCGGTGCGGCCCGGACTGGGCGGCGGCCGTGCGCAGGACGAGCCAGCGCTCCTCGCCTCCCCCGAGCGGCACGGTGGCGTCCGCCGCGTCGCCCTGGCCGTCGGGGTGAGCGGCGATGTCCCAGTGCAGCCCCGGACAGTGCAGTTCCAGCTGCTCGCTGCCGGCGGACGCGCGCAGGCCTGATCCGGTGGGCCGGATGGTGGTGTGCGCCCGGCCGTAGTCGAACCGGGGCTGGAAGGTGATCTCCGCGGTGACCGGCGCGAACGCTTCGACCCGTCGGACCAGGGTGTGGGTCACGTTGGTGGGGTCGAACGCGTTCACGCGGGAGTAGACCATGAAGTCGGTGAGTGTCAGCACCGGGTTGCCGTCGGTCGCGAAGCGGGTGACCAGCACGTTGGTCCGGCCCAGGTACGTCCGCTGTACGCGGTAGCGCGCGTGGTCGACGGGGCGGATGCGGTAGCGGCCGCCACGGTCGGGGTCGAGGATCGCGCCGAACACGCTGGCCGAGTCGAAGCGCGGCAGGCACATCCAGTCCACCGACCCGTCCGGCGAGACCAGCGCCGCCGTGCGGCTGTCGCTGAGCAACCCGTACTGCTCGATCGGGTGCTCGACCGCCTGAGTCATCGCGGCCGCCGCTCAGCGCTGCTGGAAGGCCTGCTGGACCTCGTTCAGCTGGCTCTCGACCCAGTCGTACACATCGCTGTCGTGCACGGTCGCCGCCATCCGCTGCAGGCGCGAGCGCCGTTCGTCCTCGTCGAGCTCGAGCGCGTGCTCGATCCTCCCCGCGAGCCCCTCAACGTCGAACGGGTTGCACAGCACGGCTTCGTGCAGCTCCTCGCGGGCCCCGGTGAACTCCGACAGCACCAGAGCGCCGGTACCGTCGCCGGCGGCCTGACAGACGACGAACTCCTTGGCGATCAGGTTCATGCCGTCTTTGAGCGGGGTGACCGCCGCGACGTCGGCCAGACGGTAGTAGGCGACCAGCCGGGAGCGGGGGACCCCGCGGTGCAGGTAGTAGACCGGTACCTCGCCACCCGGCTCGGTGAACCGGCCGTTGATGCGCCCGACCTCCCGCTCCACGTCGTCGCGGATATCGCGGTACTCCTGGACGCTCTCGCGGCTCGGTACCGCGATCTGCACGAACGCGATGCGCTGGCGCAGGTCGGTGCGCCGCTCGAGCAGCAGCTCGATCGCCTTCAGCCGGTGGCGGATCCCCTTGGTGTAGTCGAGGCGGTCCACGCCCAGGATCACCCTGCGGCCGGCGAACTGGTCGCGCAGGGCCGCGAGTTCCTCCTCCGCGTCGTCGCTGGTGGCCAGCTGCGCGAACGCGGCGGCGTCGATCGAGATCGGGTGCCCCGAGGTGCGCACCCGCCGACCCTCGGGCAGCACCACGTCGCGACCTTCGATCTCCACCTTGACGGGCAGCAGCCGTTCCACCGCCCGCAAGAAGTTGTCCCGGTAACGGTCTGTATGGAAGCCGATGGCGTCCGCGCCGAGCAGGCCCTCGAGGATCTCCTCCCGCCACGGCAGCCGCGCGTACAGCTCGGGCGGCGGGAACGGGATGTGGAGGAAGAACCCGATCGGGCTGTCGGGATGGCGTTCTGCCAGCATCTGAGGGAGCAGCATGAGGTGATAGTCGTGCACCCACAGCAGAGGAGTGCGGTCGCCGAAGTCCAGGTCGAGCGAGCGGTCCGCGAAGAGGCGGTTGACCTCGACGCAGGTCTCCCACCAGCGCCGCTCAAAGACCGGCTCCTCGACCAGGTCGTGGAACAGCGGCCAGACGGTCCGGTTGGCGAAGCCGTAGTAGTAGCCCTGCAGCTGCGCGTTGCTGAGGGAGAGTGGCTCCAGATCGATGTCGAAGCCCTCGACCCGCCGCGGGACGTCGTCATCACCGCCGTTCCAGCCGATCCACGCGCCGTCGAGCCCCTCCATGATCGGGCGCAGCGCGGTGACCAGCCCGCCGGTGCTGGCCTTCCAGCTGCCATCCTTCTTGGACACCGGAAGCCGGTTGGCCACGGCCGCCATTGGGCGGTCGAGATCACCCCTCGCCTCACGGCGGTCGTCTGCTGCCACCTCTCCCCCCGAGCGTGGGCACCGTCGGTCCGACCACCCTACTGGCTGGCGGCCAACCGGACAGCGAGGGGCCGTCAGGGCATCGGGTCGAGGTTGGCGTCCACGTGCGCGAGGAACGCCTCGCGCACCGACGCCGTGACAGCCCCCGGTGCCGGGTACTCCACGTCACCGATCGCGTGGACGGGTATCACCGGTCGGGTGGCCGATACCACGAACACCTCGCTGGCCGCCAGCAGCTGGTCCAACGGGTGCACGCCGAGCTGGACGTCCACCACCGTGCGCAGCTCCGCCACGGTCACGGAGTCGAGGATCGGCAGTCGACCGGGGTCGGGCGCCCGCAGGGCCCCGTCCTCGACCCACACGATCGCGGCGGTGGGCAGCTCCAGCACGGTGCCGTCGTCTTGGACGATCAGCGCGTCGTCGGCGTGCTGCGCCCGCGCCTGCCGCGTGGCCCAGGCGTTGGCGGCGTAGGAGATTGGCTCCAGCGCGTGGGTGCGGCCGCGACGCACGAGGATCGCGTCGAAGACGGCATCCCCGCGCAGGAACCCATCGTCCAACAGGGGGACGGTCGCCTCGGTGGCGGGCACCACCCTGCCGTCCACCCACGCGATCGGTCGTGGCGGCGCCATCGGTGCGGTCCTCAGCCGTCCTGGCCGCCATCCTCCCAGACGCAGCGAACCCGACGCCCTCCCCGTGCGTCGACCCGGCCGGGACGGTCCCGCCGGGGACAGGGATGGGATGGGGCCGTGCGCGCGTTGAAAGACCTGGGCAGCGACAGTGCCCATACGCTGAGCACGTGGGAGGAGTCGGCCAGGCGACCGCGACACCGGCCGGAGCAACCGGTCGGGGTCGAGGAAAGTCCGGACTCCACAGGGCAGGATGCTGGGTAACACCCAGGCGCGGTGACGCGCGGCAAGTGCAACAGAGAGCAGACCGCCAGGGGCCCGCACCGCGGGTACCGGTGAGGGTGAAAGGGTGGTGTAAGAGACCACCAGCGTCCCGGGTGACCGGGGCGGCTAGGTGAAACCCCATCCGGAGCAAGGCCAAGCAGGGACAGGGTGGCCCGCCCGCGACGTCCCAGGTAGGCCGCTAGAGGCGTCAGGTGACTGGCGTCCCAGATAGATG
>DASZZX010000242.1:0-1638 GCA_036260415.1 Nitriliruptorales bacterium | reverse complement strand
CCGGGTACGAACAGCTCGCCGACGAACAGCGCCACCGCCAGTGCGAGCAGCGCCAACCCGGTCGCGCTGACCGGAAGCACCGACAGGGCGTAAAGGGCCAGCAGGATCAGGATGACGCCCACCGCCGCACCGGCGCCGACGCCGGGCTGAGCCAGCTCGTACACGAGCGCCAGCGTGCCGATGGACAGCAGCAGGAAGGCGATCTCGGGGTCGGCGAGCCGCTGCAGGAGGCGGCGGACCCACGACGCGTCGTAGGCCACGACCGTCGCGCCGGCGGTCTGCAGCGTGGCGTGGCGCCCCGCCGCCAGCCGCACCTCCCGCCCGTCCAGCGCCTCCAGCAGCTGCGTGCGGGTGCCGGCCACGAGGTCCACCACGCCGCGGTCGACCGCCTCGTCCGCTGCCAGCGACGCCCCCTCGCGGGTGGCCTCCTCGGCGAACTCGACGTCGCGGCCATGCACCTCGGCGACCGCGCGCGCGTAGCTGGCAGCGTCGTTGACCACCTTGTCCAGCACCTCCCCACCCTCGAGCTGGATCGGGGTGGCGGCGCCGATGTTGGTACCGGGCGCCATGACGGCGACGTGCGCTGCCGAGGTGATCAGGTAGCCCGCCGACGCGGCACCGGCCCCCGAGGGCGCCACCCACACGACCACCGGGACCGCCGCGTTCAGGAACGTCTGGACGATCGTGCGCATCGAGGTGACCAGCCCACCGGGCGTGTCGAGGCGAACCAGCAGCGCGGCGTGAGCGTCGCGCTGCGCCCGGTCGAGCGCGTCGCGCAGGTGGTCGGCCATCACCGGGGTGACCGGGCCGGTGGCCTCGGTGGCGAGCACGGTGGCGTCCTGAGCCCGCGCGGGGATGGCGAGCAGCAGCACCAGCATGCTCGCCGACACGGCGACGAGCACGCGCAGACGGTAGCGACCCATGGGGGCATCCAACCGCATCGGCGTCCGCACGTCGTCAGCCGCGCAGCGAGGCGGCTGGCAGGATGACGCGCGGGCGGACTCCTCGAGCGCAGGAGGGAGCATGATCGCTGCGTTCTCCATCAGTCCCGGCGGTGTCGGCGAGTCGGTCGGAGACCTCGTGGCCGAGTGCGTGCGGATCGTGCGCGCGTCGGGCCTCCCCAACGAGACCAATGCCATGTTCACCAACATCGAGGGTGACTGGGACGAGGTGATGGCTGTCATCAAGCGGTGCGTCGACACGGTCGCAGCCAGGGCCCCTCGTGTGGGGGTCGTGATCAAGATCGACCATCGGCCCGGTGTGAGCGGCGGCCTCCGCTCCAAGGTGGAGAGCGTCGAGGAGCGGCTGCGGTGAGGCGCTGGTCGCTCGCGGCGCTCGCCGCCTTGCTGCTCGTCGCATGCGGCGGGCAGGACGCCCCCCGGGTAGACACGTCAGCGCCCGCGTCGATCGACCTGACCAGCCCGGCGTTCGAGGACGGCGACGCCGTCCCGCCCCGGCACACGTGCGACGGCGAGGACGTCGCGCCCCCGCTGCGCTGGTCCGGCGTGCCCGACGGGGCCGCGACGTTGGCGCTGGTGCTCGACGATCCCGACGCGCCCGGCGGCAGGTTCGTGCACTGGCTGCTGGCAGGCCTGCCGACGGCCTCGGCCGGACTGGGGGGCGGTCGCGACCGCCCGG
>DASZZX010000241.1:0-5791 GCA_036260415.1 Nitriliruptorales bacterium | reverse complement strand
CGGCTTCGGCTATCTGCTCGCCCGAGACGTATCGGTGGCGAGGCAGTCTGCAACCGTGGTTGTAAACGGGGGCGCTCAGCGACGCTGACGCTCGAAAGAACGGCCGCTGTGCCCGCGGTGGTGTCTCGTGGCGTTGGCCTGGAGTCTCCTGTACGCCGCTGTGATGTTCCGTAGGGACGGGCGCGAGCCTTGTGGGGAACCGTTTCGTGCGTCGAGTTGGTCAGCCGTGGATCAGGTCAAGGTCGGTGGCCATCGGAATCGCACCAGGAGAGGGGTTCGGGGCCGGCGCTTGTTCTCCTGCACGGCTGGCCGCTGGACAGCCGAGAGTGGTGGCGGCAGCTCGACGGGCTCTCGGACGAGTTCAGGGTCGTGGCGTGGGATGCGCCGGGGGCAGGCCAGTCATCCGGCCCACCCGAGACGTCCCGGCTGCCCCGACTGGGCCCACTGGCTGGCAGAGTCCATCGAGGTCCTGACCTTGCCGCCGCACACGTGGCTGGGCTCTCCGTCGGCGGGGGGCTCCCGCTGGAGCTGTTCCGCCAGCATCCCGAGGTCGTCCGCTCCCTGATCCTGATCTCGGCGTACGCAGGGCTGGGGCGGCTCCCTCCCTGCCCAGGAGGTCCGGCGACGGCTTGAGGTGACGCGGCGAAACGCTCAGCAGCCACCGGCCGAACGCGGTTCCTGCCCTTGATCGACACCCTCCCCCCGGAGGGATCGAGCGCGGAACTGGTCCACGAGCTCACGACGATGCTCGCCCACTTCCACCCCGCCGCGACGAGAGCGTCCCTCGAGGCCGTCGCCGAAGCCGACCTGAGCGACACGCTCGCCGAGTCGATGTCCCGACCTTCTGCTGTGCGGGGAAATGGAGGTGCGGGCTCCTCGGGAGGTGTGGGAACCCGTCCATGAAGGGATCGCGCACTCCCGGCTCGTGGTCATCCCCATGGTCGACGCCGCGGCTCTCCGACGCTGTGTCGAGAGCAGCCGAATGCCGAGAGGCCGGCGGCTGAACGAGCGGGCGTCAGCGCGACGAGGGCGATGAGCGATCGTTGACGTGCTCGAAGACCTGGAAGCTCTGTCCCGGCAGGAAGTCGTACTCGCCGATCGCGGTGTAGCCGGCTGCGGTCAGGATCGACCGGACTTGCTCCGGTTCGGTGGCGTGCCCGAACAGGAACCACCGCGGCCGCGCTTCGATGACCGCGACCCGCCCACCTGGTTGCAGCGCCCGCGCAAGTCCTTGGAAGTAGCTCGCACGCGCATCAGGCAGGTGATGGAACGCGTTGACGATCAGCACCCTGTCGACGGGAGGCAAGCCCACCTCATCCTCGCGAGGTTCGACGGTGACGATGTTCGAATAGCCCTTCCGAACCGCCAGCGCCTCAATCCGGGCTCGCATATCGCTGTCAGTGTCGACCGCGTAGACACGACCCTCGGATCCGACGGCACGCGCGAGCCGGTAGGTGAAGTAGCCGCCACCAGCTCCGAGATCCGCGACCCGCTGGCCACCATGTAGATCCAAGACTGCCAGGACCTCGTCAGGACGCTGCCACCGGTCGCGCATCAGACCGGAGTAAGCGAGGCTCTTGACAGCAGCTCGAAGCCTGCTCAACAGCGACCGGTCTTCCGGCACACGGTTCCCTGCGATCCGGGTCCACGCCTCCCATCGTAGATATCTGCATCGCACCCAGAAACTGCCGCCCCCGGGCTCGCGACCGAGGACGGCCTGGGCGCCACGCACGAGCCGCCGACTTCTATCCTGACGCCGTTCTGTATCGCTCGGAGCGGTGGCCGCAGATGCCAGCTAAGACCGGCGGTTGTGCTCGCCGGCGGCATCGACGCAGCCGCGCGGCCTCTGTGGAGAATTCCTTGGCGGCGGTGCCGGGTGGTATCAGAGCCCGAATCTGTGGTGGTCCGACGATCGAGCGTGCCTCGCCGCCGCCGCGGCGGTGCTCATCGTCGCTGACGCAGACCGCGCGGTCGCGGCGGTGGCACGCGCGCTCGGGATCGGGTGGGAGACGGTGATGCGGGAGGTACGCGGCGAGGCTCGCCGCGCCTTCGCGGACGCCGGCCTGCACACCCGACAGATCCGGCCGTGTCTGGCGCCGGGAGTCGATGAGAAGGTGATGAACCGTGCCGGCCCCACGGGCCATCGCGGGTAAGGGAAGAGCATCTGCGGCGCGTGCGCTCTCGCCCTCGACCTGCATGGATGCGACGGGCACGTCGTCACGAACGCCGACGGGGGCCAGCCGGTTGCCCGCCTGCACGCGACCGCAGGTACGCTGGTGACGTCGCGGCTTCCGGGCGCTCCCCCTCCACTCCGAAGGTTTCGGTGCGCATGCAACAGCGGCAGGACCTCCGCAACGTCGCCATCATCGCCCACGTGGACCACGGCAAGACCACGCTCGTGGATGCGATGCTGTGGCAGTCCGGGGCGTTCCGCGCCAACCAGGACGTCGCCGAGCGCGTGATGGACTCCGGCGAGCTCGAGCGCGAGAAGGGGATCACGATCCTGGCCAAGAACACCGCGGTCCGACGGCCCCGCCCCGGCGGCGACGTCACGATCAACGTGGTGGACACCCCCGGGCACGCCGACTTCGGTGGCGAGGTGGAGCGGGCGCTGGCCATGGTGGACGGAGCGCTGCTGCTGGTCGACGCCTCTGAGGGCCCGCTGCCCCAGACCCGCTTCGTCCTGCGCAAAGCACTCGAGTCGGGCTTGCCGTTGATTGTCGTGATCAACAAGATCGACCGGCCCGACGCTCGGATCGCCGCCGTCCTCGGAGCGGTCTACGACCTCCTGATCGATCTCGGCGCCGACGACGAGCAGATCGCGCTGCCGGTGCTCTACACCAACGCCAGGGCTGGCACGGCGACCCTCGACCCGGCTCAACCCGGCACGGACCTCATGCCGCTGTTCGAGGTGATCCTCGAGCATGTCCCTGCTCCCTCGTACGACCCCGACCACCCGTTGCAGGCGCTGGTCACCAACCTCGACGCTTCCACTTACCTGGGGCGCCTCGCGCTGTGTCGCATCCATCACGGGACCGTCCGGCGCGGTCAGGCCGTGGCGTGGTGCCGCGCGGACGGGACGATCGAGCACGTCAAGCTCGGCGAGCTGTACCTCACCGAAGCGCTCGAACGGGTGGCGGCGGAGGAGGCCGGACCGGGCGACCTCATCGCCGTTGCCGGAATCGCGGGGGTCACGATCGGGGACACGCTCGCCGACGTCGACGACCCGCGGCCGCTGGCGCGCCTGACCGTCGACGAGCCAAGCCTCAGCATGACCATCGGGGTCAACACCTCACCGCTGGCGGGTCAGGACGGCGACAAGCTCACCGCCCGACTCATCGACAGCCGGCTCCAGCAGGAGCTCGTCGGCAACGTCTCCCTGAGGATCCTGCCGACGGATCGTCCCGACACGTGGGAGGTGCAGGGCCGTGGCGAGCTCCAACTCGCCGTGCTCGTCGAGACCATGCGGCGGGAGGGCTTCGAGGTCACCGTGGGCAAGCCCCAAGTGGTGATCCGACAGGTCGACGGGAGCCCGCACGAGCCATTCGAGCACCTGTCGATCGACGCTCCCGACGACTACGTCGGCGTGGTCACCCAGCTGCTCGGACTGAGGAAAGGCCGCATGAAGCAGCTGGTCACCCACGGCACCGGCTGGACCCGTCTCGAGTACCGCGTCCCAGCCCGCGGCTTGATCGGCTTCCGTAGCGAGTTCCTCACCGAGACCCGCGGCACCGGCGTCCTCCACCACGTCTTCGACGGCTACGAGCCCTGGCAGGGGGACCTCCGCACCCGCCCCAACGGTTCCCTCGTCGCGGACCGGCGTGGCCACGCATCCTCCTACGCGCTGGTCAACCTCCAGGCCCGCGGACAGCTCTTCATCGAGCCCGGAACCGAGGTCTACGAGGGGATGATCGTCGGTGTGAACGCCCGCGCGGAGGACATGGACGTCAACGCGGCCAAGGAGAGGAAGCTGACCAACGTGCGCTCGTCCACCGGTGAGGAGCTGGTCCGGCTTGCGCCCGCGCAGCGCCTGTCGCTCGAGCAGGCGCTGGAGTTCATCCGTGAGGACGAATCCGTCGAGGTGACCCCGCGCAGCGTGCGGCTGCGCAAGGTCATCCTCGACGCCCATGACCGCATCCGCGCCAGCAGGCGCGCCAGGACGGGCAACGTCCCCGTCTGAGCTCTCACCGGGACGCCGCCCCCGCCGCCGCCCACTGGCCCCGCCACGGACCGCCCCCCCAACATCTAGCCCGATCGCAGATGCCCGTCGGCATGGCGGAGATCGGCGGGTATCCGCCGGTCGAGGTGACCGCACCGGGGGCCGGTCGGCGATCTCCGGCCCCAACCGTGGCTTGGAGCGGCGTGCCCGGCATCTCGGCCGGCCACGCTGCTGCACGTCGTGGCGCCGCGTCCAGCTCGGGCGGACATGCAGAGACGGCTGCGTTGAGGGTGTGGATGAACGCTGCCCTCGAGCCATGGGCTCAGCCTCGCGGTCATCGCGGTGGGCTACGTCGTGGTTTCGATCTGGAACGTGCTCGGAGAGTCCTGGGCCTACTACGTCGGCTTCGCTGCTGCCGTAGAGGTCGTTCCGCTCGTGCTCGTCATCCGGACTCGTGGACGTGGCTCCGCACTGAGCCGCACGCACCTGTCAGGTCACTCGGCGCGTCCGCATGCGCCTTCATGAGAACGGCCAGACGATGGAATCATCAACCCAAGGGAGGGAGCGGCCGAGGCGCTCAGGGCGTCCAGCGGTTCAGGAAGGTCAGGAGTCGGTCGGCGAACATCTCGGGCGCGAGTGCGTGAGCGAGGTGCTGCTCTCCTTCGAGCACGTCGATCCTGGCGTTCGGAAGCGCCTCCGCGAGAGCTTCTGGGTCCCCTCGGAGGTTGTCAGGGCTGTCAGCGCCGACCAACAGGAGAACCGGGATGGCCAGTTGGTTTGCCTGCTCGGGGTCGAGTACGGCGGCCCGTCCGGCTTGGTCCTCACGAACGATGGTGTGGGCGGCTTCGACCCTCGACTGCCACCAGGAGGAGTTCGCCCGGAACCCGCGCAGTTCCTCTTCGGACATGTGCACGACCTGGCGGTAGAAGGTCTCCAGAGCGGCCTCGTCGTCGCCGGCGATCAACCGCTTCGCCACCGTGTCCATCACCTCAGACGGGGCGGCCACGAGGTCGGGGGCTGGCATGGGCCAGCCTTCGTACAGCGCGAGGCGACGGACGTTGCTCGTCAGCCCGGACGCTCCAAAAGCGCACAGACCACCGAACGAGTGGCCCAGTAGGTCCACCTGCGAGCGGGAGGTCTCCGCGACCTGGTCGATAACCGCGGCCACGTCCTCAAACTCCCGTGATAGGTCGTAGTCGGCGGCGTCGCCACTGCCGCCTCGGCCGCGCCGGTCGATCGCGTGCACCGTCAGATGTGCTTCCAGATGTGGGAGCAGAGGGTCCCAGGTCGTGTGGTTGGAGGTCGTGCCGTGGACCAGTACAAGCGGGGGACCTTGCCCGGTCGTCCAGTAGGCGATGGCCGTGCCATCGTTCGACATGGCCTTGGTGGCCTCAACCGTTCCCACGGCCCTCTCCCAACTGCTGTCTGCCACGCACCCCGCGCAGGCGCGATGCTCGGCGCATCGGTCTTACTACCAGTCTTCTTCCTAGTTACTTCGTCCTGAAAAGGTCGGAGGGCTGTGCCGCACTGATTCTGCCGTTTGGGTGCGGTAGGTGCTCGGATTCGGGGTTTTCAGCTGGGAGAATGCCGTCGTCGCACGCGACGGTGAGGGCCCGGGATGCTGCGTACTCG
>DASZZX010000240.1:0-2828 GCA_036260415.1 Nitriliruptorales bacterium | reverse complement strand
GGGCGGGGGGGTGGACATCCTACGGTGGCGCCGTGCTTCAGGGGCGGTCGGTGACGGCCGGCGCTCATCGGGAGCGGCGGGACTGTCAAGGATCGTGCGTCCTTACCGTCACGGGCGACCGTCCGCACGCACGATCCCGCCGGAGCGGCCGGACCCTCAGGATCGTGCGTCCTCACGGTCACGGGCGACCGTCCGCACGCACGATCGCCGCCGGGCAGGTCGGACACGGCCGGCCGTCGCCGGAGCGGCCGGACCCCTCAGGATCGTGCGTCCTCACGGTCACGGCCGACCGTCCTCACGCACGATCGCCGCCGGGCAGGTCGGACACGGCCGGCCGTGGCGGAGGGCCGTGTCGCCGGCGCGCCCCGTCGTCAACGGCCCAGCAGCCGGCGGGTCAGCAGCTGGTTGACCAGCTGCGGGTTGGCCTTGCCGCGCGTCTCGCGCATCACCTGACCCACCAGCGCCCCGATCGCGCGCTCCGCCCCCCCGCGGATCTTCTCCACCACGTCGGGGTTGTCGGCCACCACGCGGTCGACCAGCGCCTCCAGCTCGGCCTCGTCGGAGATCTGCTCGAGCCCTCGCCGCCGCACGATGTCGCGGGGCGCGTCACCGCTGTCGAACATCGCGTCGAGCACGTCCTTGGCCAGCGTGGTGGAGACGGTGCCGTCGTGCACGAGACGAACCAGCTCGCCGATGTGGGCACCGGTGACCGGCGTGTCGACCGGCTCCGCCCCGCGCTGGTTCAGCTGGCCGGTCACCTCCCCGGCGAGCCAGTTGGCGACCGTGGCGGGGTCGGCACCGGTGGCCACCGCGTCCTCGTACCACGGCAGGAGACCGCCCCCGACGATCGTGGCGGCCTGCGGCCCGGACACGCCGGCCGCCTGCAGCCGGGCGCGCGCGACTGCCGGGAGCTCCGGCAGGGTGCCGCGCAGCTGCTCCACCCACCCCCGCGCGGACACGACCTCGACCAGATCCGGGTCGGGGAAGTAGCGGTAGTCGGTGATGGCCTCCTTGCGACGCAGGGTCTCGGTGACCCCTCGCTCCTCGTCCCAGTGGCGGGTCTCCTGCACGATCTCGCCGGCGGACTCCAGCACGTGGATCTGGCGCTCGGCCTCGTAGGCGATGGCCCGACCCAGGGACCGCACCGAGTTGAGGTTCTTGATCTCGCAGCGCGTCCCGAACGCCTCGCCGGCTCTTCGCACCGAGACGTTGGCGTCGCAGCGCAGCGAGCCCTCCTCCATGCGCGCGTCGGAGATGCCCAACGCCCGGACGATCCCCTGCAGCTCGCGCAGGTAGGCCTGCGCCTGCTCGGAAGTGCGCAGGTCGGGCTTCGACACGACCTCCAGCAGTGGGATGCCCGAGCGGTTGTAGTCGATCAGCGAGTACTGCGCACCATGCAGCCGCCCGGTCGCGCCCACGTGCAGCGACTTGCCGGTGTCCTCCTCCATGTGGACCCGTTCGAGCCCCACGCGGTGCGACGACCCTTCCACTTCCACGTCGAGCCAGCCGTCGGAGCACAGCGGCACGTCGTACTGGCTGATCTGGTAGTTCTTGGCGAGGTCCGGGTAGAAGTAGTTCTTGCGGTGGAAGCGGCAGCGCTCGGCGATGTCGCAGTGCAGCGCGAGCCCCAGGCGGGCGGCGGACTCGATCGCTGCGGCGTTGGTGACGGGCAGCGCCCCGGGCTGGCCCGAGCACACCGGGCAGACGCGCGTGTTGGGTGGGGCGCCGAAGTCGGTGGCGCAGCCGCAGAACATCTTGCTGGCGGTGTTCAGCTCGACGTGCACCTCGAGCCCGATGACCGTCTCCCACCGGGTGGCGACGCTGCTCGAGGTCACGATGCCGCCTGTCGGACCCGGGCCGGCGCAGGGACCGCGTTGTGCCCGCGAGGGACCGGGTCGAAGGCCGTCTCGCGCTCGAACGCCCACGCGATGCGCAGCAGCAGGTCCTCGCGTAGCACCGGCGCCATGATCTGCAGCCCGATGGGCAGGCCGCGCCCGTCCAGGCCGCTGGGCACGGAGATCGCGGGCACGCCGGCCAGGTTGGCGGGGACGGTGGCGACGTCGTTGAGGTACATCGCGAGCGGGTCGTCGACCTTGTCACCGATGGGGAAGGCCGCGTTGGGGGTGGTGGGGCTGACGAGCGCGTCCACCTGCTCGAAGGCACGGCGGAAGTCGCGCAGGATCAGGGTGCGCACCCGGCTGGCCTGCAGGTAGTAGGCGTCGAAGTAGCCGGCGGACAGCGCGTACGTGCCGATCATGATGCGGCGCTTGACCTCCGCGCCGAACCCGGCCGCGCGCGTCGCGGCGTTCATCTCCTCGGCGGTGGGGGCATCGATGCGCAGCCCGTAGCGCACCCCGTCGTAGCGGGCGAGGTTGCTCGACGCCTCCGACGGGGCGATCAGGTAGTAGGCGGGCAGCCCGTACGGGGCGTGCGGCAGCGACACCTCACGCACCTCCGCGCCGAGCGCGGCGAGCGTGTCGACCGCCTGCGCGAAGCTCGCGGCGACACCCTGCTCGTAGCCCTCGCCCCGCAGCTCGCTGACGACACCCAGGCGCAGACCACCGACCCCGGCCCTCAGGGCGGCGAGGACGTCGGGCGGTGGCTCGGGGATCGAGGTCGAGTCCAGCGGGTCGTGACCGGCGAGGACCGTGTGCAGGAGGGCGGCGTCCTCCACCGTGCGAGCCATCGGGCCGGCCTGGTCGAGGCTCGAGGCGAACGCCACCAGCCCGTAGCGCGACACCTGCCCGTACGTGGGCTTCAGCCCGACGGTGCCGGTGACAGCGGCCGGTTGACGGATCGACCCGCCGGTGTCGGTCCCGACGGCCAGC
>DASZZX010000239.1:0-5920 GCA_036260415.1 Nitriliruptorales bacterium | reverse complement strand
GACGCCGGCGGCCGCATCCACACCGACCACCCCTTCGCGCTGCCGATCGAGCAGCGCGACCGTGCTCGCCGCTTCCGCGGGCGCCTGGCCGCACCCGTCACCGTGTGGACCGCCGGGTCCGCTGCGCGGCCGGCTGGTCTGACGATCTCGTCGCTCGTCGTAGTGCAGGGCGACCCTGCGCGGGTGCTCGGTCTGGTCAACGACCTCTCGGACCTCTGGCGTGCGGTCCGGGAGTCGGGCGGTTTCGTGGTGCACGTTCTGCAGACCGAGCACCGCCACCTGGCCGAGCGCTTCGCCGGGCATGTTCCGGCGCCAGGAGGACCGTTCGCGGGGCTGGCGGTTGCGTCGACGCCGTGGGGACCGGCTCTGCAGGACGTGCCCAACCGTGCCTACTGCCGGTTCGAGTCGACGACGCCCATGGGGTACGCCCAGCTGGTGACGGGCGTGATGGAACGCGTGGACCTCGATGACCTGGTCCAGCCGCTGATGCACTTCCGGGGGCGCTACCGCCCTGCCTGAGCCGCTGATGCACATGCGGGGGCGCGACCGCCCTGCCTGAGCCGCTGATGCACATGCGGGGGCGCGACCGCCCCGCCTGAGCCGCTGATGCACATGCGGGGGCCGGACCGCCCCGTCTGATCACTCGACGACGGCGCGCTCGGTGCCGTTCCCGGACGGCCGGCTCCCGGCAAGCCGTCCACCGACGGCGGCGGACCGCTGAGGTCACCGGGCCGTTCGGTCGGGCCGTGGGCCGGTGCTGGTGGTCGTGCTCCTGTTCGCCGCTCGCGTGCCCAGCCCCTCGCGATCACGCGGGCGTCTCCTGGGCCTGCGCGGCCTCGCGCAGCTCGGCGAGGGTGGGCTCGAAGTGACCTGCCAGCTGGGTCAGGTCGGGGACCGTCTCGCGGCAGGCGATGAGCCCGAAGAAGACGCCGTCCTGGTAGCTCATCGCAGTGATGTTGAGCGCACCTCCGTCGATGACGGGCCCCATCGCGTAGAAGCTGTCCAACTTGGCTCCGGCGAAGTACAGCGGCCGCCGTGGCCCCGGCACGTTGGACACCACCACGTTGTACAGCGGTCGGTGCAGGTCGGCCATGCCGGAGCTGGAGTAAAGCCGGGCGGCGCGTGAGAACAGCGCCGGGGCGGCGAACTCGGTCCAGTCGGTGAGCGTGGTGGCACCGATGGTCACGTGCTGCCGCTTGCCCTTGCGGGCGCTGCTGGCGATTCGCTGCACGCGCTCCACCGGGTCCTCAGCATCGGTGGCCAGCGACGTGAGCATGGCTGAGACGGCGTTGCGCTGCCCGTCTCCGCTGCGATCCCGCACCGAGATCGGGACCCAGGCGACCAGCGGCTGGCCGGGGAGCTCGTCGCGCTCGGCCAGGTAGCCCCGCACGGCCCCGCCGCAGACCGCGAGCACCACGTCGTTGAACGTGACGCTGAACGCGTTCTTGACCTTCTTGATGTCGTCCAGCGGCAGGGACAGGAACTCGACCCGCCGATGGGGGGTGATGGACGTGTTGAAGGGGGTACGGGGCGCGGTGAACGGGACGGGCGGTGGGGCACCCTCGCGCTCCTCACCATCCGGTCGGCGGACCTGCAGTTCGCGCAGTCCGAGCTTTGCGGCGGCCTTGGCGGTGCGGTAGGCGGTCTCCACCAGGTGCCGAGGCTGGCGGATCCGCTCGGCGACCGCCTGGGCCAGCACGCTCAGGTCCGAGGGGACCCGGGCGGGTTCGAAGGGCTCCTCCGGCTGCGTGACGTCGGGCTCCGGGTTCATGTCGAGCATCGTGGTGGCGATCTCGCGGCCGGAGATGCCGTCGATGGCAGCGTGGTGGATCTTGGTGATGGCCGCGACGCGGTCGTCGTCGAGCCCCTCGACGATCCACATCTCCCACAGAGGTCGGCTGCGGTCGAGCGGTCGGCTGAGGATGTCGGCGGCGAGATCTGCCAGCTGCCGCAGGCCCCCGGGGCTGGGGAGCGCCGCGCGACGCAGGTGGTAGTCGATGTCGAAGTCGGGGTCGTTCAACCACAACGGGTGGTGTAGGTCGAACGGGACCATCACCAGCCGCTGCCGGAAGGCCGGGACCTCGTGCAGGCGCGCCACGACCGTCTGGCGCATGCGCTCGAACGAGTAGCCGCCCTCGACCGTGGACGGGTCGAAGACCAGAGCCGACCCCACGTGCATGTGCACGCTGGCCGTCTCGGCGTAGAGGAAGGCCGCATCGAGTCCCGACAGGCGCTGCATGACGCACCCCTTGGCGGATTCGCTGGCGAGCAGCCGGCCTGCAGACCAGCCTACAGTCGGCCTCGCCCCGGCCGGGGCCCTCGGGTATCCCCGAGGGTCCCCGCCGCCCGGTCCCCTGGTATCCCCGAGGGTCCCCGTCGCCCGGTCCCCTGGTATCCCTGAGGGTCCCCGCCGCCCGGGTACGTGTCGAAGGCCCGCCCGGGCGGGACGCTCGCGGCGGCACATGCTGCGCCGTCTGCGGTGGCTCCGCCGGCCGGACGCCGGCGGGTGCGCGGACACCCGGAGGTGGACGCCAGTCGGGGAGGTCCCCGCCCGCCGATGTGGTTGAGTGGCGCAGGGATCGGGGTCGTTCGAGGGAGCGATGGCGGCTCGACTCGTCTGGGTGCCGCTGGGGACGGTGGTGTACCTGTCGTTCCTCGACGCGTTGTCGACCAGCGAGGTCGTGGCCGGAGTACTCGTGACCGGCGGGGCGCTGTGGGTGTCGACGGCGGTCTTCCGCTCCGCCGAGCTGGCCTACAGCCCACAGCTGCCCCGCCTGTGGCGGCTGCCCACGGTGGTGCGCATCACCGCCAGGGAAGCCTGGATGGTCACCGCCGCGCTCGTGCGCCACCTACTGCGACGCAGCCCGATCGCGGGTGAGGTGGTGGCGATCCCCGTCTCGGACGCCCCGGTGAAGGGTGGAGGTGGCCTCGCCTTCGACGCCGCGATCACGCTCGAGGCCGGGCTCGCCCCCAACACGTTCATCGTCTGGCTGGACGAGGACGAGAGCGAGCTCCTGGTGCACCAGCTCGTGTCCCGCCCACATCCGGAGCGGTCGTTCCCGCGGTGGGCACCGTGACCGCCATCGACGCCGCCCTGCTGGGCATGCTGGTCGCCTTCACGCTGAGCGTCGTCGCGGCGCTCCGCGGCGACGTCGGGGCGCGGGTGGTGGCCGTCCAGCTGTCCTCGGTCATCATGACCCTGATGATCGTCCTCGTGTCGGCCAAGTTCGGCCGGGACTTCGTGCTGGAGGTCGCGCTGGTGCTCGCGGTCGTGATCATCGTCGGTGGCCTGGTCTTCGCCCGGTTCCTGGAGCGCTGGCTGTGACACCCGGCGAGGTCCTCGTGGTCGTCCTGCTCACCATCGGGGTGTCCGTCGAGCTGATCTGCAGCATCGGGACGCTGGCGATGCGCGACGCGCTCGACCGCCTCCACTTCGTCAGTCCCGCCGGCATCCTGGGAGCGGTGCCGCTGCTCGCCGCCGCGGCGATCCAGGCATCGTTCCCGTCGCACGCCACGAGGACCGCGTTCGTCGGGGCCCTGCTGGTGGTCGGCAGCCCGTTCGTCAACCGCGCCATCGCGCGTGGGCTGCACATCCGGGCGGCCGGCCGGTTCGAGGTGGACGCCCGCCCAGCTCCGGAGGCCGACGAGTCATGACGCTGCTGCTCGCGCTGACGCTGGTGCTCGTGGCGGTCGTGGGGACGGCGGTGGTCGCGACCCGCGACCCGGTGATCCAGGCGGTCGTCGCCAGCGCCTTCGGTCTGACGCTGGCGCTGGCGTTCCTGTTCTTCGAGGCTCCCGACGTGGCCATGGCCGTGATCGTGGTGGGCGTCGTGGCGGTGCCGCTGATGGTCCTGGTGACCATGGCCGCCATCCGCGGGGGGGAGGAATGACCCCGGTCACACGCGGGCGCGTGTTCGTGGTCGGTGCCCTGGCGTTCGGCGCGCTGTTCAGCTGGGGCATCGTCGAACTCGCCGCCACGGTGCAGTTCAACGAGCTGGTCGGCAGCTACTACCCGAGGGTCTCCATCGAGGAGGTGAAGTCCTTCAACGTGGTGTCGGCGGTCGTCTTCGACTACCGCGGGGCCGACACCATGATCGAGCAGCTGATCCTGTTCGCGGCCGTCGTCGGCGCCGACCTCCTGCTCCGCAAGCAGCGCAGCGAGCGGGAGGAGCTGCCGCGGCGGTCGCTGCCCGAGCGGGAGGTGCCACGCACGAGCGCCGCCCTGCAGCTGGCAGGCGTCGTGCTCGCGGGCCTGTCGATCTTCGTGGCCATGTACGTCATCCTGCACGCCCAGTTCACTCCCGGCGGCGGCTTCCAGTCCGGGGTGCTGCTGGCCGGTGCGCTGCTGGCGGCCTACATCGCCGACGAGTACCGCACCTTCACACGGCTGACGTCCAAGCCCGCGATCGAACGCGTCGAGGCCGTCGCCGCCGGTGCGTACCTGGTCGTGGGAGCGATCGGGCTGGCCGTCGGCGGGTTCTTCCTGGACAACTTCCTGCCGGTCGGCGAGCTGGGCACCCTGCTGTCCAGCGGCACGATCTACCTGCTGAACCTCATCGTGGGCGTGGAGGTCACCGCTGGCTTCCTGCTGATCATCGACGGCTTCCTGGAGCAGACCCTGGCGATCCGCGAACGGGCCATGCCATGAGCGCCATCCACCTGCTGGCCTACGCGGTCGCCGGCTGGCTGCTGTTCGTGGGTCTGTACGGCGTCGCCACCAGCCGCAACATGGTCCACCTGGTGGTGTGCATGACCGTCATGCAGTCCTCGACGTACATCCTGCTGATCGGCGTGGGCTACCGAGAGGACGCGGTCCCGCCGGTGTTCCCCAACACCCCGACGGGCACCGCGTCGGTCGATCCGCTGGTCCAGTCGCTGGCGCTGACGGACGCGGTGGTCAGCGCGACCATCACCGCGCTGCTGCTGGCGCTGGTGCTGCAGGCGCACAAGCGCACCGGGACGCTCGATCCCGGCGACCTGCGCGCCATGCGGGGCTGACGTGGATGCACTGTCGACGATCGCCGTGGCGATCCCGCTGATCGGCGCCACGGTACTGCTGGCGATCGGGCGGTTGGCCCCCTGGCGCGTCCTGGACCTGTCGGCGATGGCGATCGCTGGCGTCACCACCGTGGTCTGCGCGATGCTGACGGCCGCACCCCACCTGCTGGTGCACTGGTTCGGGGGGTGGGAACCCGTCCGCGGCGTCGGCATCGGGGTGGCCTTCGCGGTCGACCCGATCGGTGCCGGCATCGCCACCCTGGCCGGGGCGTTGGCCACGGCCGCGTTCGTGTTCTCGTGGCGCTACTTCGAGACGGTCAGGGTCCTGTTCCACACGCTGATGCTGCTGTTCCTCGGTGGGATGGTGGGGTTCGCGCTGACCGGGGACCTGTTCAACCTGTTCGTCTTCTTCGAGCTGCTGACCACCTCGGCGTACGCGCTGACCGCGTACCGCATCGAACGGCAGGGGCCCCTGCAGGGCTCGCTGAACTTCGCGGTCACCAACACCATCGGCGCGTTCCTGATCCTGCACGGGATCGGGTTCATCTACGGACGGACCGGCGCGCTGAACCTCGCGGAGATCGGTCGCTCGCTGGAAGGAGCCTCGCTCGACCCCACCCTGTTCGCCGCGTTCCTCCTACTGTCGGTGGGGCTGTTCATCAAGGCGGCCATCATCCCTTTCCACTTCTGGCTGCCCGACGCCCATGCCGTGGCGCCGAGCCCGGTGAGCGTGCTGCTGTCGGGCGTCATGATCGAGTTGGGGCTGTACGGCTGGGCGCGGGTGTACTGGACGGTGTTCGTCGAGCCCTTCGCCGAGCTCGCCGCGGTAGTTGAGCTCCCAGGCGACCGCCTCCTCCGGGAACACCGCGTCAGGCCCGAGCGGCGACCCCGGCACGTCCTTCCCCATCCCGGTCGCGTTCAC
>DASZZX010000238.1:0-3969 GCA_036260415.1 Nitriliruptorales bacterium | reverse complement strand
CGGGCCGTACGGCCCGCCTCGACCTGCACCGTTCGGGTCAGCGGCGGGCGGTCGCCCACGTTGACCAGGATCGTGTAGACGCCCGACAGGAGATCATCGAGGCGGTAGGTGCCCATCGCGTCGGTCAGAGCCGCGATGTCGTGGTGGGTGGGACCGTCCGCCACCAGCACCCGCGCTTCGCCCACCGGTCGGGCGTCGGGCCCCACCACTGTCCCGGCGATCCGTCCGGTTGCCGGTTCGCCCCCGCGCGTCACATCACATCCCCTCGGCCTTCCACTTCTTGATGTTGTCGAACACCGGCGCGGCGATGCGCGTGGCGGAGTTGCCCGCCGACGAGCCGTTGGTGTGGATCCCCACGGCGTGCCGCTTGCCGTCCGTCAACCGCCACACCGGCGAGCCGCTCTGGCCCCCAGCCGTGTCGATGTTGTACACGAGCGTCCGGCTCGTGACCCACTTGACCCGACGGGCGTGCCACCACTGCGTCCCGGCCGGCTTGTCACCCGGGTAGCCGGAGAGGTTGACGTTCAGGCCGAGAAGGGAGAACTGGCTCAGGTTCGCGAAGCCGAAGAACCCGACCTCTGACCCCAACCGGCAGTCGCTCGGCAGGATGACGGCGCCGTAGTCGTGGGAGCGCTTCTTCTTGTTCGTCCACCCCTTGACGCTACGGAAGCTGGTGGCGGTGCAGGCACCGAACGGCCGACTGTCGCCGTCACGTCCGGGGATCACCTCGATGCTGCGGACCCATCCGCCCCGACTGTGGATGTAGACCACGTGCCCGGCCGTGATCAGAGTTCGCGGTCCGACGAGCCATCCCGTCCCGATCCACGCGCTGCCGTCGGCGGCCGTGATCCGCAGCGAGCAGATCCAGCGCCACGGCAGAGCCGTCGCCGGCGAGATCCGCACCCGGTCGTCGGTCCCGATGACCACCTCCGCGACGTTCTTCTGCAGGTCGGGGTGCGCACGCAGCAGAGCGGCGGCGACGGGGTCGGCCAGGTCCGCGTACCACGCGTCCAGAAGCCGCTCGTCCGCGACCTGGCCGCTCAGCGTCTCACGGTCCATGTCGAGCAACCGCGCGTCATAGCCCGCCACCATCTCCAGACCGTGGATGGCCGCGACGGTGCTGGCTTGCATCGACCCGCTCGCCGGCGGAGGCTCGTTGGCCACGGAGATGTGGTCGTCGCGGTCCTCCTTGGGTTCCACCTCCATGCCGGGCGCGATGCCGACGGCGCCCATGTCCAGCTCACCGATCTTCGCCGTCGGCTGCGACCCCACCGACTCGTCCTCCACCTGCTCGAGCTCGATCATCTGCTCCATCGGGGCCGACTCATCCTCGACCTGCTCCTGGGTGTCCCGGTGCGGGGTCTCGCTGCGCGTGTCCATGTCGACCTTCCTCGCTGAGGGGCGTCCGTTGCTGGGCTGCGAGCACCGGCGGCACAGCGCCTCGTCGCCGGCGGCGCATCATCTGCCCGCTTCGCCTGGGATGGAAGGTCTCGGGCGCGCAGCGCACTCCCACGGCCGCGGAACGTGGCGAACAGCTCGCGGCCGACCGTCAACGCCCCGCCGAACCCCGTCTCGCTCCGCCGCGGCGCGCCGCACCGCGCCCCGAACCCTTCCCCCCCGCGCCATCGCTGGCCAGCTCCTGCCCGCGACGTGACCGTCCGTGCCGCTCGCCTCCCTCCTCGGGGGCGGGGAGCAGCGCCGTCAGCGCCGCGCCCTCGAGGGTCTCCTCGATCAGCAGCCGGTCGACCAGCTGCTCCAACGCGGCGCGGTGCTGGCGCACCAGCTCGGTGGCCTCGGCCGCGGCGGCGTCCAGCACGGCGCTGCACTCGGCGTCGAAGCGGGCGTGCGTCTCAGGGGACAGCGGTGTCAGCGTGGCCTCGCCTCCCAGGTGGACGGCAGCATCGTCCTCGAGCAGTCGCCGGCGTCCCAACGCGGTGCTCATCCCGTAGCGCCCGACCAGGTCGCGGACGAGATCGCTGGCGTCGGCGAGGTCGTCCTCCGCCGCGGTCGACGGTTCGCCGCAGAGCAGCTCCTCGGCGGCCAGCCCACCCAGACGCGCCAGCAACCGCGCGTGCAGCTGGCTGCGTGTCAGCAGAACCGGCTCGTCGTCGCGCTGCAGGACGGTGCCGCCCAGCCCGCGACCGCGCGCGACGATCGACACACGGTGGATCTGGTCCTGCTGGCCGGTGGCGGCGGCCACGATCGCGTGCCCACCCTCGTGGGCGGCGAGCCGCCGCTGTTCGTCGGGTGACAGCAGGTGGCCGCGCCGCTGCGGGCCGACCAGCACGCGCTGCACCGCCTCGGCGAACGCGCCCGGCCCCAGGCGGCTTCCTCCGGCCCGGATCGTGAGCAGCGCGGCTTCGTTGACGACGTTGGCCAGGTCTGCACCCGAGAAACCCGGGGTCTGACGAGCCAGGAGGGAGAAGTCCACCGAGCGGTCCACCGGCTTGCGCGCGGCGTGCAGGGCGAGGATCGCCTGGCGCCGCTCGACGTCGGGTTTGTCGATCGTGATGTGTCGGTCGAGCCGTCCGGGGCGCAGCAGGGCGGGATCGAGGATGTCGGGGCGGTTGGTGGCGGCGATGACGACGATGCCCGTCGACACGTCGAACCCGTCCATCTCGACCAGCAGCTGGTTCAGGGTCTGGTCGCGCTCGTCGGAGCCGCCACCCGCCGCCGGACCTCCCCGCCTGCGGCCGGCGGCGTCCAGCTCGTCGATGAAGACGATGGCAGGGGCCACCGCCCGCACGCGCGCGAACAGGTCCCGCACCCGAGCCGCCCCGACCCCGACCAGGGACTCGACGAACTCCGCCCCGGCGGCAGCGAAGAACGGCACGCCCGCCTCCCCCGCGACCGCCCGGGCCAGCAGGGTCTTGCCGCACCCCGGCGGGCCGAACAGGAGCACCCCCTTGGGAGGGTTCGCGCCGAGCTCCCGGTAGCGGCGCGGGTCCCTCAGGTAGTCGACCACCTCCGCCAGCTCCACCACCGCCTCGTCGGCCCCGGCCACGTCGGCGAAGGTGACCGCCCCACCGGTCGGCTCCCGCCGCCTCCCCAGCCGACCGAAGCTCACCACTTCCCCCATCGCCGAGCCGCCACCCCGGCCGGCGACGAAGAAGAGCGCGAACAGGTTGGCCAGCAGCATCAGCGGCAGCAGCACGGTGAGCACGGTGCGGACCACCGCCTTGCCCGTCTGGGGATCGACCCTCACCTGGGCGCCGGCGGCGGTCAGGTCCTGCACGATCCACGCGGTGGCGTCGTTGCGCGGGTAGGCGGTCCAGAAAGGCCGTCCGTCACTCAGCGTGCCGACGATGCGGGCGTCCTGGTCGAGCAGGGTCGCTGTCGCCACCTGACCCTCCGCGACCAGGGCGGTCAGCTGGTCGAGTCGACGCTCGCTGCCCGGGGCGGCGGGACGTAGGTAGACGAACGACCACACCACCGCCGCAGCCAGCACCACGACGCCGGCGACGAGCCACAGGGTGGCCGGGGCCGGAGCGGCTCGCCGACCTCGCGCCAGCCGACGGCGGCGGGCCCTGCGGCGCCACTCCTCCGCTGCGGCCCTCAGCCGGTCCAGCGTGTCGTTGACCGTGGGCGCGGCTCGGTCGGCTGCCGCCATGGTGTCCTCCGGGTCAGGTTCCGTTGCGTTCCTGTTCTCGCTCTCATGGTCGGCGGACTGTTCGGGTCCGGGTCCTGGTGCGTCGCCGCAGCTCGGCCACCGCGATGGCCCACAACCCCGCTCCGGCCGGCACGACGACCCCCGGTGCCGCCTCGCGGCGTGCCACCGCCGGCAGGATCTCCCGGTCCCCGCCCTCGGCCCATGCGGTCGCCGGTCGCTCGGCGGGGGCGGCCACGAGAGCCGCCGCCGGCTGGGTCGCGTCGAGCCGCGCGAGCTGGCCGGCTTGGACCTGCGCCTGCTCGAGCGCCTGCGCCTCCGCCAGCGAGGCGACCTCGGCGCCGCCCGCCGGAGCCGGCAGC
>DASZZX010000237.1:0-7904 GCA_036260415.1 Nitriliruptorales bacterium | reverse complement strand
GGATGAGGTCGGCGCTGGCACGCGGGGCCAGCGCCACACCCTCCTCGACCACGGGCTCGCCGTCCACCCGCAGGGTGAGGTGCGCGTCGGTCGCCAGCGTCCCGAAGTTGCGGACCTGGACGAACACCTGGTTGGCGCCGGCACCGGTGGGAACCGCCTGCAGCCGGGTCACTGCGAGGTTGGGGCGCTCCGCGCCGACGGCCGTCACCAGCAGCCCGGGTGGGACCGCGCCACGGTGCTCGGCCGGGACGACGCCGTCCGTGAGCAGGTGCACCACGATGGCCTGGCCGGGACGCTCGAGCGCGGCCACCAGCGTGAACGCGTCGGTGAGGTCAGCCGGACCGTGGCCGGGCCGCACCGCCTTCAGCGCCCGGCGGATCGCGTCGGGGTCGGCTGAGGCCGACAGCAGCACGCGGCCGCGGCTGCTGGCCTCCACGATCGACATGGCCTGGCCGGGAGCCATGCGGTCGACCAGCGTGTCCGCTTCGCGGCGGGCCAGCTCCAGGCGGGTCGGTCCCCCCTCGTCCGCCAGCATCGACGCCGACGCGTCCACCACCAGGACGGTGTGGTCGCCCAGTTCGGCGTCCACACGCACGAACGGCTGCGCCAGGCCCAGCGCTCCGACCAGCAGCGCGAGCAGGA
Source organism: Nitriliruptorales bacterium (assembly GCA_036260415.1). Lineage (GTDB taxonomy): Bacteria > Actinomycetota > Nitriliruptoria > Nitriliruptorales > JAHWKO01 > DASZZX01. The sequence continues at coordinate 7,262 of DASZZX010000237.1, read as the reverse complement.
CGAGCCAGAAGGTCGTGTCGCTGCGGAACCGCTGCCAGGGGACCGCCGCCGCGACCGACCGTTCGGTCCGCGACCACAGGTAGGTGGAGGCGACCGTCACACGCGGGCGGCGGACCCTGAGCACGTACCAGATGACCAGCGGGACCGCCAGCAGCCCAGCCAGCAGCCCCAGCGGCTGCGACAGGCTCACGGGCCCACCCCCGGCCCGCTCACACCACCACCCCGAGCCGGCGCAGCGCCCCCGTCACCAGCTCCTCCACCGCCACGTCGTCGGTCAGCAGCGCGTACGCGATGCCCCGTCGCCCGCAAACCGCCTCGACCTCGGCGAGCCAGCGGTCACGTGCGGCGGCGTGGTCGGCCAGCGCCTGTTCGGCGATGCCGACCTCGACCTCCGCACCGGTCTCCGCGTCGGCCAGCCGCAGGTCGCCCCGCAACGACGGCTCGAGGTCGTCGCGCCCCAGCAGGTGCACCAGCAGCGCGTCTCCCCTCCCGGAGGCCAGCGCCAGCAGCGTCTGCTCCCAGCCCTCGAACAGCAGGTCCGAGACCAGCACCACGGGCCCCACCGGGCCTTCCCCGTGCGCCCGGGCAAGGACCGCGCGCAGGTCCGCTCCGTGCGCGGCCCCGCTGTCCGTTCCCGGCCGCGCTCCGACGGGCGTCGCCCCGTCGGGGACAGCCGCGAGCAGCCGCGACTCCACCGCCGGCAGGGCGGAGGGCCCGCGGTACCACGGGCCGGCATCGACGCCGTTCCGCGTGGCGACCAGCACACGGACCCGGTCCTGGCCGTTGGCGGCCACCGCGGTCAGGGCCGCGGCGATCTCACGCGCGGCGGCGGCCTTGCGACCGAAACCCATCGACGCGGACAGATCCACCACGATCCGGACGGCCGCCTCGTCCTCGGCCTCGTACAGCCGGACGAGCAGCCGCCCCAGCCGCTGGTAGGCCGACACGTCCAGCCGCCGCGGATCGTCACCCGCCACGTACTCGCGGTGGTCGGCGAAATCCAGCGAGGATCCGTGGCGGCGGGAGGTGTGACCGCCGGCGTAGCGACCGTGCACCCGCCGTCGGGTCGCGAGCCGCAACCGCGCCAGGCGCGTGAGCACCTCGGGTGGGAGCAGGCGTGGGTCGGCGTCCACGGTGGGCGGCTACATGGCGCCGCGCACCGGCGGCTTGGGAACGGGCACCGCCGCCAGCACGGCAGCGACCGCGTCGTCGGGGGTCACGCCCGCGGGCAGCGCCTCGTAGCCCAGCACCAACCGGTGACGCAGGGCCGCGTGGGCGGCGCCGCGCACGTCGTCGACGGACGCGTGGATGCGGCCGTCGAACAGCGCGTACACCTTGGCGAGCAGGACCAGCGACTGCGCTGCCCGCGGTGAGCCGCCGTGGGCGACGTAGCGGCGGACCACGTCGGGGGCCTGGCCGGAGGTGGGATGGGTCGCGCCCACCAGATCGACCACGTGGCGGGTGACGTGCTCGGCCATGGGCACCTCGCGCACCAGACGGCCGGCGGCCAGCAGGTCGTCGGTGGTCGCCACCGCGTGCAGCTGCGGGACGGCGGTGCCCGTGGTGCGCTCGAGGATCGTCACCAGGTCGTCCGCTGACGGCAGGGGGACCAGCACCTTGGCGAGGAAGCGGTCCAGCTGCGCCTCGGGCAGCGGGTATGTCCCCTCCATCTCGATGGGGTTCTGGGTGGCCATCACGAAGAAGGGGCGCGGCAGGTCGCGGGTGACGCCGGCGACCGTGACCCGTCGCTCGGCCATCGCCTCGAGCAGGGCGGATTGGGTCTTGGGAGTGGCGCGGTTGATCTCGTCGGCCAGCAGCAGCTGGGTGAACACGGGTCCCGGCTGGAAGCTGGTGGAACCCGGGCCCGCGTCGCCGATCACGTTGGTCCCCACGATGTCGGCCGGCATCAGGTCGGGGGTGCACTGCACGCGCGTGAAGTCGAGCGACAGTGCCTGTCCCAGCGTGCGCAGCAGGACGGTCTTGCCGAGGCCGGGCACGCCCTCGAGCAGGACGTGTCCCTCGGCGAACAGGCATGCGAGCACGTCACGGACAAGGTCGCGCTGGCCCACGATCACCCGACGGATCTCGCGCTCGAGGTCGGCGGCGAGGTCGGCGAACCGCTCGGGGGTCAGCGCGGCGAGCCCCGGGTCCGCCGCGGTTCGGGGCACGGCGCCACGCCGGGTGGTTGTCGCGCTGGTACGGGCGTCGGTCACGAGCCGCTCCTCGGGTCGGTCAAGGGATCTCTGCGGGGCGGTCACTGCGGAGCTCCGCTCACTTGAAGCCGCCGATGCGGTCGAAGTAGTCGCGCACGAGTCCGCGGAAGCGGGCCGGGAAGCCCGGCCGGTCGATCGTGCGCGTCGCGGAGTCGCGGTAGCGCGCCAGCACGTCCCGGTAGGGCACCAGCGCGGCGTTGCGTTCACCCTGCCCAGTGGTGGTGCCGCTGCGGGTCTCTCGACCCTGGCCGCTGTCCTGGCCGCCGACGTGGATGTCCTCGCCGTCGGTGCCGACGCGCTGCGGCGGGTCGAACACGGTCGTGAGATCGAGGTCGGCGGAGCGGTTGGCCCCCGTGCCGACCGCCCCAGCGCCACGCCCGCCCCGTCCGCCCTGCCCTCCGGGGGCGTCGACCCTGACGTTGCCCTGCGGGGCGCCGCCCCCGCCACCGCCCTGGCCCTGCCCCTGACCTTGGCCCTGGCCCGGGCCCTGACCCTGGCCCTGCCCCTGGCCCTGACCTTGGCCCTGCCCCTGGCCCTGACCCTGCCCCTGGCCCTGACCTTGCCCCTGGCCCTGACCCTGACCTTGCCCCTGGCCCTGTTGGGCCTGGCGCAGACGTTCCGACGCGGACGCGACCGCCCCCTCGGCCTGGGCGACCGACTCCTGGCCCTGCAGACCCGCCACCGCGTCGGCCACCGCTCCGGACGCCTCACGCAGCGCTGCTGCCGCACCTCGCTGATCACCGGCCGCTGATGCCTGCGAGGCCTCGTCCAGGGCGTCCGCCACCTGGGGTTGCCCGGCTTCGATCGCGTCGGCGAGCTGCCCGAGACGCTCGGCGGCGGCCGCGAGCTCCTCGCCGCTGAGGCCGCCCGCCGCCATGCGGTCGGCGAGATCCTGGAGCTGAGCGCGGACGCTGTCGCCGGCGCCCAGCGGTTCGCGGGCCAGCTCGCGGGCCAGGCCGGTGAGCGCGGTGCGTTGGGCCGCCAGGTCGTCGGCCAGCTGCTCGGTCAGATCGGCGCGCACCGCCGCGAGTTGCTGCAGCGCCTGCTCGAGCCCGAGCACTTCCAACCGCTGCGCGAGCCGATCCAGCTGGGACGCGAGCTGCTCCGACCGCGGCGTCGCCTGGTCGCGCAGCTCCTCGGCCCGCTCTCGCAGCTCGCGGGCCTCCTGCTCCGCCGCGCTGCGCTCCCGCGCCAACCGGGCTCGTTCCGCGTCGCGCGGATTGTCGAGCGACGCCAACCCCACCGCGCCGAGGCATAGCACCAGCCCTGCCACCCACGTCGCCGTCGGGAGGGCGGGACGGCCCGGCAAGCGGTGGATGCCGCGCGCGGCCTCCTCCGCCTCCCCGACGTGACGACGGCCGAGCGTCGCGGTGGGTCCCGACTCGGCCAGCTCCACGGCGGTCGTGAAGCGGTCCTGGCTGTCCAGCCACCGGTCGGCCGCCAGTGCTGCCCACCTCGCCGGGATGCGCACCAGCGCCGCCACCACCAGCATGACCAAGGCGCCGGCCGCCAGCGCCACCCCGACCGCGCGGTCACCCACCGGCACGATGACCGCACGCGACAGCAGCACCCACGCGACCCCGATGGTGCCGGTGCCCACGAGGAGCGGGCCGGACAGCGCCACCATCCGGTTGACGCGCATGCGCCGCCGTGCGACCCGCACCAGCCGGTCGAGGTGAGGCGTGGTGGTCACGCCCGCGTCCGCCGTGGCCGGACGGTCGAGCAGCTGGGTGTCCACCTGCGCTCCTGGGTCACTCGCCGGTTCGACGCGCCGGTGTGCGCTCCGGTTGCGCCATGGTGCCCCAACACGGCCCGCCCTGCCCGGGTCTCGCTCCGTGAGCTCGTGTCCCGGGCCGCAGACGTGCAGCCGTCCGCTGCCTGCAGGTGCCGTCGCGCTCCTCGAGCGATCGCGGCCGGGCATGTTCGTGCGCATCCCGCCGGTCGGACGCGCTAGCCGGGAGCGCTCCCTGCGGGAGGCGGGGGCATCCCCGGCGGGACGCCCGGTGCGTGCGCAGGCGGCCCAGGCGGGGCACCGGGTGCGGCCGGAGCCGGACCGGGTGGGGGCTGGCCCGGCGCCCATCCGGGGGGAGGCCGCGGTGGGCCGCCCCGCGCCGGTCGCCCCAGACGCGCGACGGTCCGTCCGGGACGCACCCGGGCATGCGCGACCACCAGTCCCAGCGCCCCTAGCCCCGCGTAGATCCCCATGGTCGCTACCCACACGCTCCCGCCACGACGTCCGGCACCGAAGGGGTCGGGCTCGACGACGAACTCGTCGACCTGCTCGGCGTCCACGACCGCCGGCACGGGACGCGCCGCCTCAGGCAGCGCGAACGCGAACATGGTGAGCACGCTCGGAAGTTGGCCCTCGAACACGCCGAACTGGCCGATGCGCGCCGCGTCCGCCAAACCGTAGAAGGGGTTGAGGTACAGGGCCTTGGGGCGCTCGTCGAAACGGCCGGCGTTGGCGTCGATCACGTACTCGATGATGGCGACGAACCCGGACCCGAACACCAGCGTCAGCACCAGCGCGTAGGTGAGCACCACCGACGCGGCGGTGCGCCGGGTCGCGGCCGAGATCCCCAGGCTCATCGCGGCGATCGCCACGGCCACGACGAGCACGTACAGGACCGCGCGGGCGAGGTCGCCCACCGCGACGCCCCCCAGGAAGAACGCCGCCGCCGCGAACGGCAGGGCGGCCACCACCAGCAGCATCAGCCACGCCAGCGACGCCCCCAGCTTGCCGAGCACGATCTGGATCGGACGCAGCAGCGTGACCTGCAACAGCGGGAGGCTGCGACGTTCCCGCTCACCGGAGATCTGCGCGGCGGCGTAACCCGGTGCGATGAACAGCACCAACAGCAGCACGAACCCGAGCAGGTTCTCGTAGAGGAAGCGCCCCAACGCCGGACCGCCGGCGAAGCCGGCGAACCCCTGGCCGAACTGCGACTCCAGGATGCTGCGTCCGAGCCAGTACAGGCCCTCGGTGATCAGCGCGAGCACGGCCACGTAGACGGTCAGGAGCAGGAAGGCGCGCCGGCCTCGCCAGCGCTCGGTCAGCTCCCGCCGCAGCACCGGGTTCATGGCCCTGGCTGCGCTCATCGCACGATCCCCTCCGTCACGGTCAGGAAGAGCCGCTCGAGGGCGCCGCGCTCCTCGTGGTACTCCACCACCCGCACGCCGGCGTGCACCAGCGCCGCCAGGAGGTCCGCAGCCGCCTCGGCGGTGTCACCCTGCACCTCACACGTCAGTCGTCCGCCGTCGGTGCTGACCCGCGTGGCCCCGAGGGCCATGGCGACGTCCGCGGCGCGTCGCAGCGCGTCCCCACCGCCCAGGACCCGCGCCACCACCACCAGGCGGGAGCGCGACCGCGCACGGATCTCCTGAGGCGTTCCCTGGGCCAGCATCCGCCCTGCCTCGATGATCCCGACCCGGTCGCAGATCTCCTCCAGCTCGGAGAGGATGTGCGAGCTGATCAGGATCGTGCGGCCCTGGCGCGACAGCTCCCTAAGGATCTCACGCAGGTCCACACGCGCGCGTGGGTCGAGCCCACTGGCCGGCTCGTCCAGCACCAGGAGCCGCGGGTCGTGCACCAGCGCGCGGGCCAGGCCCAGCCGCTGCTGCATCCCTCGCGACAAGCCGGACACGTCGACGTCCGCCCGGTGCGACAGGTCCACCAGCTCCAGGAGGTCCGCCACCTGACGGCGCCGCTCGGCCGGTCCGATGCGGTAGGCGGCCGCGAAGAAGTCCAGGTACTCGGCGCAGGTCAGCCCCTCGTAGACGCCGAAGAAGTCCGGCATGTATCCGACCGCGGCACGCACGTCGCGCGGCTCGCGGCGGGCGTCGTGACCCAACACCTCGATGGTTCCCTCGTCGGGGACCAGCAGGGTGACCACCGCCAGCATGGTGGTGGTCTTGCCCGCGCCGTTGGGCCCGATCAGCCCGAAGACCGACCCCTCGGGCACGTCCAGGTCGAGGCGATCCACCGCCGCCAGCTGCCCGTAGCGCTTCAGCAGGCCGCGCACCCGCACGGCGGGGGCCGCCGCCGGCTGCCCGTCACCGGAGGTGGCGGCGGCTGCGACGTCCGCGGCGCTCACCCGCCACCTGCCAGCACCGCGCCGACACCCCGGGCGGAGAGGTCGAAGACACCGCTGGCACTGCCGCGCACGTGCACCTCCCCGAGCGGGGTGAGGAAACGCGCCGGGTCGGCCTGCCCGGCCTGGAAGGCCTCGGCGAGCGGCACCCACCGCTGCCCGCCGAGGTCGAACAGCTCCACCGGCCGCAAGTCCACCGGTCCCGCCGGGTCACGCAGCTCGGGCGGCAGCACCGGGGCGACCGGCTCCACTGCCTCGACGCAGAGGCCGTTAGGGTCGCAGGTCACCGCCGGAACCGGCACGGGGCGGGGTATCCCATCCGGGGGGACGAACCCTGGCTCCTGGAAGCCACGCTGCAGGGTGCCGGTGACGGCGGTGACCTCGCCCACGGCCGGGAGCCGGAACCGCAGCACCACCGACTCCACGCCTTCGACCGCGGTGGTGGACAGCCAGAGCGGATCACCACCGCCGTGCCCCGACACCGCCGTCACCGTGCGCTGCACCGCGATCGGTGGCACCGCGCCGGCGGGACGTGGACGGGCACCTACGACCAGCAGCGTGCCGAGCTCGTTGGCGGCGCGGCCGTCGGCGACCACCGCGCCGTCGCCCAGCTGCCGGTCGGTGGTGGCCAACGCCCACACCAGGCCGGGGTGGCGGTCGAGCACCTCCCAGCGGAGCAGCATCGCCAGCGAGCCCGGCGGCTCCGGCAGGCCCTGCGGCCCCGGGCGGGGCGCCAGGTCGTCGCTCCACGGGTCGATGACCCGGAGCACGGCACCGGCCGGGACCTGCACCGTCCGCTCCTCGCCGGGCGCGAGGGCGCCGACCCAGCTCCGGTGTGTGCCGGCGAGGAGGGAGACGTCGGCGAGCGGCTCGTCCCCGCGGTTGCGGACGGTGGCCCGCACGGACCGGTCGTCCGCCTCCGCCTCCACCTCCAGCGGGGCCGACGCGGCGGTGGGGG
>DASZZX010000236.1:0-8643 GCA_036260415.1 Nitriliruptorales bacterium | reverse complement strand
GGGGCCGGCCGTCGCGAGGACGCCTGTTGTGGTGGTCCGCGACCGGCACCGTCGGTGCCCGGTACCAGCCGGTAACCGCAAGGAAGTGGGCGACCCACGCCCACTTCCGAGCTGAACCGAGCCTACCAGACCCCTCGGGGGCTCGCCACGGAGGCGGGCGGCGGTGCCGGGTCAGCGCGACTCGCTGTGCACCACCACGTCGATCGCGATCGCGGCGGCCAGCAGGAACCTGCGTAGCTCCCAGTCAACGGACCCGGTCACGGTCATGCCGTAGGCGTCGACCGCGGCGGGGTCGTCTCCGGTTCCGCGCGGTGTGATCGTGGCGATCTGCTCACCGTCGCGGTCCGCGACGGTGAAGCGCAGCTCGTGCCAGTCCTCGGCGGACACGCGTGCCCGCGGGCTGTCAGCGACGTGGAGGCCGATCTGGAGCTTGCCGACGATGTTCTCCTGCACCACCGTGCCGATCATCTGCCCGTCACCGTCGTGCACGTGGTACGTCAGGTGCAGCGGTGTGCGAGCCGGTTCGAGCGACATCCGGGCCGTCCCCGTGTCGTCGTAGAGCACCAACCGCGTCGGGTGGGGTGAACCGGCGTCGGAGAAGAGGTGACCGAACTCGCCGATCAGGCTGTCGCCTTCCGACCGCACCTCCCCGACCGGGCGATCCCCCGGGGCCAGGACCCGGTAGCGAGTGTCGGGATCCGACACGTCGGAGCGGTGCAGCAGAACCAGCTCATCGAGCGACATGAGCTCGGTGTCGTCGCCCACGATCCCCTCGATGCCTCACGTTGGACCACGGTCAGGAGCCTAGGCGAGCGCGGGTCCGGGGCCCCCTGCACTGTAGACGAGGGGGCGCCGGCTGCCTCACCGCGTACCCTCCGGCGCGCCACCGCCCCCCGCGGCCTCCGCCCGCTCCGCACGCACCTCCTCCGCCAGCTCCTGCGCGAAGTGGACGATCGCCTCGACGATGTCCTGCTCACGGACGGTCGCGATCACCTCGCCCTTCCTGATGATCTGGCCCTTCCCGCGCCCGGCCGCCACGCCGATGTCGGCTTCACGCGCCTCACCCGGCCCGTTCACCACGCAGCCCATCACCGCCACGCGGAGGGGGACGTCGAGACCTTCCAGCTGCGCTTGCACCGCCTCGGCCAGCGCGTAGACGTCGACCTCGGCGCGGCCGCACGACGGACACCCGATCAGCTGGAAGCCCCGCGGGGAGCGCAGGTGGAGGGACTCGAGGATGGCGATGCCGGACTTGACCTCCTCGACCGGATCGGCGCTGAGAGACACCCGGATCGTGTCACCGATGCCCTCGGCGAGCAGCGTCCCGATGCCCACCGCCGACTTGATGTTGCCGACCTTGGGCGTGCCGGCTTCTGTGACGCCGAGGTGCAGCGGGTAGTCGGTTCGCTCGGCGAGCAGGCGGTACGCCTGGATCATCCGCCAGGGGTCCGAGTGCTTGACGGAGATCTTGACGTCGTGGAAGCCCACGTCCTCCAGCAGTCGCGCCTCGTTCAGAGCCGACTCGACCAGCGCACCTGCGGTGGGACCGCCGTGCTTGGCGAGGACCCAGTCCTCGAGCGACCCGCCGTTCGCGCCGACCCGGATCGGGATGCCGGCCTCGCCCGCCAGACGGCCGATCAGCGCCACCTTGTCGTGCTTGTGGATCGTGCCCGGGTTGATGCGCACCCCCGCGCAGCCGGCCTCGATGGCCGCCACGGCGTACTTCCACTGGAAGTGGATGTCGGCGATCACCGGGATCGTGCTCTTGGCCGCGATCGCGGCCAAGGCGTCGGCGTCCTCCTGGCGGGGACACGCCACCCGCACGATGTCACAACCCGCGTTCTGCAACGCCGCGATCTGCTGCAGCGTCGCGTCCACATCGTGGGTCGGGGTGGTCGTCATCGACTGCACCGAGAGCGGGGCGCCGTCACCGACCGCCACGCTGCCCACGTGGATGCGGCGGCTGGGGCGGCGGGCCGGGGCGTCGGCGACCGGCGGCGCCGGAGGCGTCGCGCCGATCAGCGGCAGCTCGTTCTGCACGGCGTCCCTCCGCGCCCGCCGGCACCAGGTCGGCGACCGTGCGGCTGACTGAGTCGTCGTCACGCCGACGCTACCGCCGCCGGCCGACGGGGACGAGGCCCCGACCCGGCTACTGCGGAAGCTGCAGCGGGTTGGTGACGTCGAGCACGACCAGGGCGAGGAACACGGCTCCGAGCAGGACGAGCACAGGTACGGCGATGGCGGTCACCGTGCGCGGGTCGACGCGGTAGTCCGGTTGCCGGCCGCGTGCGGCCCGCACCGCGTTGACGCCCCTCTCCACGGCGAGGACGGCCAGGTGACCGCCGTCGAGGGGGGGCAGCGGCACCAGGTTGAACACGCCGATGAACACGTTCAGTGACGCCAGGATGCCCAGCAGGAAGAAGAGACCGGCGACCGCGGTGCCCTGACCGGCCAGCTGGGTCAGCCCCACCAGCGAGGCGCCACCCTCCACGCCCCGGTCAGCCCCGGCCAGCTGTGCCGGGATCGCGCCGAGCCCCTCCGGACCGAACACGTCGACCAGGGCCTGGAAGGTGCCGGCGACCAGGGCGGGGAAGCTGCCCTCGCCCACGAACGTGGCGCGCAGCGCCTCGACCGGCCCGAAGCCGTCGCGCGCCGGCAAGAAGCCGGCGAGGCCACGGGCGTGGTCGGCGAGGTCGCCCAGGGCGGGGGCCGGCACCGTGGCGTCCACCCGCTCGATGTCCTGCATCCTGTCGCCGTAGCGCTCGACGGTCAGCGTCACGTCACCGCCACGGTCCTGCGCCGCCTGCAGCTGCGCGAGCCCGCTGACCGGCTCGCCGTCGATGGCCAGCAACCGGTCGCCCTCCTGTAGCCCGCTGCCGGCCAGTGAGGGCTGGGCCTCCATCTGCTCCAGCACCACCGCGGTCGTGAGTTCCAGCTCGCGACGGCGGTCGCTGTCGACGACCGTGAGCGTCACGGCCTCGCCGGGTCGGGCCTCGATCAGCTGCCTGGTCTCCTCGAAGCCCGACACCGCGGTGCCGTCGACCGCCACGATGCGGTCGCCCGGCTGCAGGCCGGCGGTGGCGGCGGGGGAGCCGGGAATGACCCCCTCCACCACCGGCACCGGCTCGGCGCCGAACACCCAGAAGGCGACGAACAGCAGCACGATCGCCTGGACGAAGTGCATCGTCGAGCCGGCGGCGAGGACGATCGCCCGCTGCCACGCGGGGCGTTCGTGGAAGAACCGGCCGTGATCGCCCCGGAGGACACGGTGGCGGACATCGCCCACGTGCCCCGTGTCGGCCAGCCGCGTGCCGGCCACCGCGGCGAAGACCGCCGCGGCCTCCTGGGCGGTGGCGTCGGCTCCGACACGGTCGGCGGTCACGGCCACAAGGATTCGTCGCTCCTCACCGGGCACGCCGCGCCGCTCGAGCTCCTCGGCCAGGCGCTGCCAGGTGCGGTCGGGGACCGCCGGTACCTGCTCCAGCGGCACTCGCTGCGACGCCACCGCGGCGCGGCGGTCCTCGGCCACCGCGTCACGGCCGAACACCTCGTCGGCGACCGGCGGCTGACGCTGGTCGCCGATCGACATGCCTGCGATGCGCACGAACCCACCAAACAGCAACCACTTCACGCCGTACTCGGTCTCGCCGCGCCGCATCGACCACATGGTGGGACCGAACCCGAGGAAGAAGCGCTCGGCGCGCATGCCGAAGCGGCGAGCGGTGACGAAGTGGCCCCACTCGTGCAAGCCGATCGAGACCGTGATGGCCATCACGAAGAGGACGCTGCCGACCCAGTTCGACACGTCAGACCCGTTCCGCCGCGGATCGGCGTCCTCGCAGGAGCTCGTCGGCGCGCACCCGCGCCCAGCCCTCGGCGTGGAGAACGTCGTCCAGGGTGGGAGGCGTTCCCGGCGCGGCGGCCAGGTGCTCGTCGAGCACCGCCTCCACCACCTCCGCGATGTCGAGGAAGCCGATCCGGTCGGACAGGAAGGCCGCCACCGCCTGCTCGTTGGCGGCGTTCAGCACCGCGGGAGCGGTCCCTCCTCGACGCCCGGCGGCCTCGCACAGATCCAGGGACCGGAACGTGGAGCGGTCGACGGGTTCGAACGTGAGCTCGAGGGGAACCGTCCAGTCCATCGCCACGTGCGCGCCAGGCAGCCGTTCGGGCCAGGCCAGCGCCATCTGGATCGGCAGCCGCATGTCCGGGGGCGAGAGCTGCGCCAGCGTCGCTCCGTCGACGAACTCGACCATCGAGTGCACGACCGACTGCGGGTGGACCACCACGTCCAGGGCCTCCCACGCCACACCGAACAGCAGGTGCGCCTCGATCAGCTCCAGACCCTTGTTCATCAACGTCGCCGAGTTGACCGTGATGACCGGTCCCATGTGCCACGTCGGGTGGGCCAACGCGTCGGTGGCCGTCACTCCGGCGAGGTCGCGCCGGCTACGCCCGCGGAAGGGGCCCCCGCTGGCGGTGAGCACCAGCCGGGCCACATCGGCCCGGCGGCCGCCCCGCAGGCACTGCGCCAACGCCGAGTGTTCGCTGTCGACCGGGACGATCCTGCCCATGCCGTCGTGGGAGCGATCGCGCGCACGCCCCGCGCCGTCGGCAGCCGCCAGCACGAGCTCCCCACCGACGATGAGGCTCTCCTTGTTGGCCAGCGCGACCGTGTGGCCGGCCTCCAGCGCAGCCAGCGTGGGCAGCAGGCCGCGTGAGCCCACGATGCCGTTCAGCACGACGTCGGCGTCCGGCAGCGCAGCGAGTTCCGTGATGCCCTCGACACCGTCGCGCACGCGCGCGTGTGGGCGGAGGCTGCGCAGGAGCGCAGCGGCGTCCCGGTCGGCGAGTGCCAGGTCGCGGGTGCCGAACTCGTCCGCCTGTGCCAGGAGGCGGTCGACGTCACGACCGGCCGCCAGCCCGACGACCTCGAAGCGGTCGGCGTGCGCGCGGATCACCTCCGCTGCCTGCGTGCCGATCGAGCCGGTCGACCCCAGCAGTACGACGCGACGGCGGGAGGACACGGTCAGCCCCGCGGCACAGCGACGAGTCGCGGCCCGTCGCCCGCGGCACGGTGGAGGCACCACTTGGCACGACCGCGGCCGTCGGGCTCGCTTAGATCGCGCGGTCGCGGTCCCGCGCAGGCGAGCTGGTGCGGGCCGCCCGACCCGGCGAAGTGCTGGCACGGCGGCATGGGGGTCAGGGTACGGGACCGGCCGGACCGGCAGCCTGGCCGGTCCGGGGGCTCAGCGCGCGAGCAACGACAGCGTGTAGTAGCCGGTCGGTAAGGCGAACAGGATGGCGTCGACCCGGTCGAGGACCCCGCCGTGGCCCGGGATGATCCCACCGAAGTCCTTGACCCCGAGGTCCCGCTTCAGCAGGGACTCGGAGAGGTCGCCCACCACCCCGGCGACGGTCACCACGAGCGCGAACACGACCGACCGCCCGACGTCGAACAGGTGGGCGCTGCCGAGCAGGGGCAGGGTCGCCACCGCCAGGCCGGTGGCGACCACGACACCGCCGAGCACGCCCTCCCACGTCTTGCCTGGACTGACCGACGGGGCCAGCTGGTGGCTGCCGAAGCGGGTCCCCACCACGTACGCGCCGATGTCGGCGACGACCGTCACGCCGACGGTCGCGAGGACCGCGACCCACGCGTCGGCCGGCCAGGTGATGAGCAGGACCGCGTAGGAGCCGAGGAACGGCACCCACAGTCCGAGCATCACGGTGGCCGCGACGGTGCGGAAGACGTCGTGGCGTTGCGGATCGGCCAGCTCCCAGACCACCGCGCCGACGAACAGGGTGACCAGGCCCACCGCCTGCCCGCCGTGACCGACGCGGTAGGCGCCGATCAGCAGCACAAGCGCGGCCACCACTACGACCGGGGTGGCGATGCGCACGTCACGTTCGCGGCAGACCCTGGCGGTCTCGACGACGCCCAGCAGGATGAGCACCACGACCAGCGCGGTGAACGCCGCCGGATGCAGCAACAGCGTGAGCAGGAACAGGGACGCCAGGAGCACGCCGGCCGTGACCGCGACCGGCAGGTCACGGTCGGTGAAGCGCTGCTGGTCGCCGCGTGGCGACGATCCGCCTCCACCTTGTCGTGTCCGGGGCCGGTCGTCGGGCCCCTCCGGACGGGTCAGATCCTCGCCGCGCCCGGGGTCGTCGGCGACGGGGCGGGTCGGTTCGGAGAGTGCGCCATGCGGCTCGGGATGGTCGTCATCGGACGGGAGGCGTTGTGTCGCGTCGCCGTCCATCGTGCTCCCTGGTGATGGTGTTGCGGGTCGTCACACCTCGAGTAGCTCGCGCTCCTTGCCCTCGAGGAGCTCGTCGATGCGCTTGACGTGCTGGGCGGTGAGCTCCTCGAGCCGCTTGGCGTGCCGGTCGTGCTCGTCCGCTCCGATGCTGCCGTGGTCCTCCAGGGCCTGCAGGGCGTCCTTGGCGTGGCGCCGCACGTTGCGCACCGCGATGCGGCCCTCCTCCGCACGGGCCTTGGTGAGCTTGATGTACTCGCGTCTGCGCTCCTCGGTGAGCTCAGGGAACACGCATCGGATGATCTGACCGTCCGTGGAGGGGTTGAGACCGAAGTCGGAGTCGCGGATCGCTCTCTCGATGTCGTCGGTCGAGCCTTTGTCGAAGGGGTTGATGACGAGCATGCGTGGTTCCGGCACCGAGAACGACGCCAGCTGCTGCAGGGGCGTCGGCTGCCCGTAGTAGTCGACCCGTAGGTTCTGCAGCAGTTGGGGGTTCGCTCGGCCCGTGCGGATCCCGGCGAACGCGTCCTGGGTGTGCGACACCGCCTGATCCATCTTGTGGTCGGCGTCGGCCAGGATCTCCTCAGGGCCCATGTCGTTGAGAGCCATCGCGCGGTCTCCTTCCGGTGCGATTCGACGCGGCCGTGCTCAACCGGCCGGCTCCACCCCCGCGGTCACGAGGGTGCCGACACGCTGGCCTTCCACCACCAGCTGGATGTTGCCCTCGCGCAGCAGCTCGAACACCACGATCGGCAGCTTGTTGTCCATGCACAGCGAGATGGCGGTCGCGTCCATCACCTTTAGGCCGCGGTTGAGCACCTCGAGGAAGTCGATGGTCTCGAACCGCGTCGCGTCCGGGTGCGTGCGGGGATCCGCGTCGTACACCCCGTCGACGTGGGTGCCCTTCAGGATCACCTCCGCGTCGATCTCCAAGGCACGCTGGGCGGCGGCCGTGTCCGTCGAGAAGTACGGGGCGCCGAGGCCGGCCGCGAAGATCACCACCCGGCCCTTCTCGAGGTGGCGGAGCGCGCGGCGGCGGATGTAGGGCTCGGCCACCTCCTGCATCCAGATGGCGCTCTGCACGCGCGTCTGCACCCCGGCCTTCTCCAGCGCGTCCTGCAGAGCGAGGGCGTTGATGACCGTGGCCAGCATGCCCATGTGGTCGGCGCTGGAGCGCTCCATGCCGGTGGCAGCCCGCGAGTCCCCGCGGAAGATGTTGCCGCCACCGACCACGACGCCGACCTCGGTGCCGTGTGTCTCGATGACATCGGCGATCTCGCCGGCGATCTGCCGCACGACACCAGGGTCGATGCCCCCGCGGACGGCCGGATCGGAGAACGCTTCGCCGGAGAGCTTCAGCAGCACCCGTCGGTAGCTCGCGCGTCGCTCCACCGACCCTCCTCGTGCGGGATCCCGCCCATGATGCTACGCCCCCGCATCCGCCGGTCGCGTCATGCGTCGGCGGGCCGGGTCAGGCGCCGACCTCGAAGCGCGCGAACCGAGCGATCTCGATCTTCTCCCCGATGATGCCCTGCACCTCCGAGACGACCTCCGCGACCGTGCGGCGCTCGTCGCGGATGAAACGCTGGTTGAGGAGGACCTGCTCCTCGTAGAACCTGGCGATCTTGCCCTCGACGATGCGCTCGACGACCTGCTCCGGCTTGCCCTCCGCCTCCTTGCGAGCGAACTCGCGCTCCTTCGAGAGGGTCGCCTCGTCGATCTGGTCCTCGGACACGACCGCCGGCCGGTACGCGGCGATGTGCAGCGCGAGGTCGCGCGCGAGCTGCTGGAAGGCCTCGTTCCTGGCGACGAAGTCGGTCTCGCAGGACAGCTGCACCATGACGCCGACCTTCGCCGGCGTGCCCGGCGTCGGGGTGTGCAGGTAGGCGTGGACCAGGCCTTCCCGGGCGGTGCGCTCGGCGGCGCGGGCGTCCATCTTGGCACCGGTCCGTTCGCGCACCAGATCGGCGGCCCTCTGGAGATCGCCATCGGCGTCGACCAGCGCCTGCTTGCAGGCCATCATGCCGGCGCCGGTCAGGTCGCGGAGGCGCTTGACGTCGGAGGCGGTGATGTCGGCCACGGTGGTGACTCCTGTCACGGCTGCGGTGGATGTAGGAGCGGTCCGGGTCGCGCGGAGCTGAGCGACCGCGCTAGGGCTGACCGGCGGTGCGCTGCTCCTCGGGGTGCTCCTCCGCCTCCGCAGGTTGCTGGCGGGCCGGGCCCGAGGCCGGGCCGCCCTCCGCAGGGAGCTCGGGACCGGCGTCCGCCGTCTCCGCAGGTGCACGGGCGCCGTCGGGGCCGGTGGGCTGCCCGGCGGGCCGGGACGGCTCGCCGCGCGCGCCGTCGGGGCCGGTGGGCTGCCCGGCGGGCCGGGACGGCTCGCCGC
>DASZZX010000235.1:0-4577 GCA_036260415.1 Nitriliruptorales bacterium | reverse complement strand
GGCTGCAGGACTGGCCCCTCCAACACGCCCCGACCTGGGCGCTGGTCGGCCTGGGTGCCGCGGGCCTCGCCGCAGCGTGGCGCCGTTGGCCACGGTCATGGCACTGGCGCACAGTGGTCGCGGGGACCGTGCTGGCCGCGGCGATCTCGCTGTTGGGACCGTTCGTGTTCGACCCGCTCGTCACCGCTACCCGCCCGTTGCCGTCCGGACCCCTCCGCGATGCGGTCGTGTCGGTGGCCCAGCGCGCCGGCTACCCGAGCGAGCCTGCGGTCATCGCGGGGAGCCGCAGCGTCACCGAGGGGGGCGCTCACGTCGCCGGGCTGGGTCCGTCCCAGCGCATCCTGGTGAACGAGGCTCTGTTGGGACTGCCGCCTGAGCAGGCCGCCGTCGTGGTGGCGCACGAGGTGGCGCACGCCGAACACGCCGACGTGGTGCGCTCCGCCTTGTTCACCGCGACGGGTCTGTTCGCCGGGCTGTGGTTGAGTCACCGGCTGCTGCACTCGCCGGTCGTGCGTCGCGCCGTCGCCGCCCGCAGCGGCTCGGACCCGCGCCTTGTCCCGGTGGTCGTGGCGGTGGCGGCCGTCGGCACCCTGCTCGCCGCCCCCGTCACCAACCTCGAATCGCGGATCGCCGAGACCGCCGCCGACGAGCGCGCGCTGGAGCTCACCGGCGACCCAGCGACCGTGGTGCGGCTGCATCGCCGGCTCGTGGTGAGCGGCCTGTCCGACCCGACTCCCCCCGCCTGGTTCCGGCTGCTGTTCGGCACGCACCCCCCGACCGCGGCGCGCATCCGCCAGGCCGTGGCGTACGCCGGGGAGAAGGACGCGCCTCTACCGAGCGTCACTCAGCTGGTCGCCCAAGAACGCAGCCTGTGGCATCGGGCGATCCGGGGGCGTTGAGCGCGGTCGGACGGACGGGGCACGCGCCGTCGACGCTGTCGTCAAGCGAAACGACCGACACCTCCGCCGCCGCGAGGGCCGGTGCCGCTCCCGCATGCTCCCCGTCAGCTCACCTGCGCGTCGCGGGCCTCGATCTGCTCGAAGATGATGTCGGACATGGTGTCCCACGGCTCGCCCTTGAGGCACCAGCCGTGCGCCCCCCGCCGCATCGCCTCCTCGTGTGACTCCGCGTAGGCCGAGTACATGATGATGCGGGTGTCGCTGGATGCCGCACGGATCCCGGGGATGGCCTCCAACCCATCCATCACCGGCATCATCACGTCGAGGATCACGACGTCGGGCCGCTGACTGCGGACCACCTCGATCGCCTCCTCGCCGTGCTCGGCCTCCCCGACCACCAGGAGGCGCGGGTCGCGCTTGGCGAGGGCGCGCAGCAGCGTACGGATACCCGCGTTGTCGTCGACGATCACCAGCGTGACCGGTCCCGACGGGTCCTGGGCCATGGTCTCTCTCTGTCGTCCGTCCCCCGGGAGGTGGCCGGTCACTCCCCCCAGGGTTCAGCCGAGCGTACGGGGAGACCAGCCCCGGTGCATGCAGGCGGTCGTCCGTCCCGCTGTGCGCTCGGGGGCGGCTACCCCGGCGCGGCGCGGCGTTCCCCCGCCCGCCGGTCGCTCACATCCGGCGTCGCAGGAGGCCGCCAGCGGGGCCGCAGGTCACGTGCCGCGCGGGCCTCGTCCAGCCGGGCCACCGGCGTGGTGACCGGCGCGCGACGCACCCAGTCGGGGTCCTCGCGGGCGTCGGCCACGGCCTGCAGCATGGCGTCGGCGAACGCGTCCAGCGTCTCGGGTGCCTCGGTCTCGGTCGGTTCCACCATGAAGCAGTTGGGCACGATCAGTGGGAACGACACCGTGGGCGGGTGGAAGCCAAGGTCGATCAGCCGCTTGGCCAGATCCATGTTCTTGATGCCGCCGCGCAGGTCACCGGGCGGCACGCACACGAACTCGTGCATCGGTCGCCCGTCGAACGCCAGCGGGTAGGTGTCACGCACGCGCTCGGCGAGGTAGTTGGCGTTGAGGACCGCCAGCTCGGCCACGCGCCGCAGTCCCTCCCCACCGTTGGCGATCAGGTAGGCGAGGGCCCGCACCATGATGCCCACGTTGCCGTACCAGCCGTGGACCCGCCCCAGCGACCGCTCCGGCGTCCGCCAGGTGAACGACCCGTCGTGGGCCCGCACCACCATCGGCCCGGGCAGGTAGGGCGCCAGACGCTGGGACACGCCGACCGGTCCCCCTCCGGGCCCCCCGCCCCCGTGCGGGGTCGCGAACGTCTTGTGCACGTTGAGGTGCACGATGTCGAAGCCCATGTCACCCGGCCGCACCCTGCCGAGGATCGCGTTGAAATTGGCCCCGTCGTAGTACAGCAGCGCCCCGACGTCGTGCAGGAGCCCGGCGATGCGCTCGATGTCGGTCTCGAACAGGCCGAGCGTGTTCGGGTTGGTCAGCATCAGCCCGGCCGCGTCCTCGTCCACGAGCCGGGCCAGGGCATCCACGTCGACCAGGCCGCGCCGATCCGAGGGGACGGTCACGGTCCGGTAGCCGCCCAGCGTGACCGACGCCGGGTTGGTGCCGTGAGCCGAGTCGGGGATGATCACCGTGCGGCGCGCGTCACCACGGTGCTCGTGGAAGGCGCGCATGACCATCAGCCCGACCAGCTCGCCCTGCGCCCCGGCCGACGGCTGCAAGGTGGCGGCGGCCATGCCCGTCAGCTCGCACACCCACTGCTCGACTTCGTGGAGCACGGCAAGGGTGCCCTGCGCGTATGCGGCCGGCGTCGCCGGATGCAGCCCCGCGAAGCCCGGCAGGGCCGCCACCCGCTCGGCCACCTTCGGGTTGTACTTCATGGTGCACGATCCCAGCGGGTAGTGGCCGAGGTCGATGCCGTGGTTGCGCTGCGACAACCGGGTGTAGTGCTGGACGATGTCGCGCTCGTTCACCTCGGGCAGCGGCGGCGGTGAGGACGCCAGTTCCGCGCCCTGCAGCAGGTCCTCCACCGGGCGTCCGTCGACGTCCAGTGACGGCAGCGTGCTGGCACGCCGCCCCGGGATGGAACGCTCGAAGATCAGAGGGGTGGGGGCTGTCCGGTCGCCCATCAGCAGGCCCGACCCGCCGGCGCTGTGCGGCGCACCGGTTCCGGTGCCGCGCCCGTTCACGCGCCCGCCTCCTTGGCGGCGCGGGCCACCGCCTGGGTGAGGCCGTCGGCCTCCGCGGCGGTGCGCCGCTCGGTCGCCGCCACGAGCACCGCGCCGGCGGCCGGCCCGTCGCGGACCACGGGTCCGACCAGGTAGCCCTCCTCGGCCACGGCGGCCACGAACGCGTCCGGATCGCCCGGGACACGCAGCGGGAACTCCTTGAAGAACGGGGCGGTGACGGCCAGGTGGACCCCGTCCACCGCCGCCAGCCGGCGGGCGAGGTCGTGGGCGCGCTGCAGGCAGGTGCTCGCCAGCTCCCGCAGACCGTCGGGGCCGAGCCACACCAGGTACAGCAGGCCCGCCAGAGCGTTGAGGGTCTGGTTGGTGCAGATGTTGCTGGTCGCCTTCTCGCGACGGATGTGCTGCTCGCGGGCCTGCAGCGTCAGGACGAAGCCGCGGTGACCGCGGGCGTCCACCGTCTCCCCCACCAGCCGTCCTGGCAGCCCCCGCACCTCCTTCAGCCGCGCGGCCAGGAACCCGAAGGACGGCCCGCCGAACTGCAGGGCGTTGCCCAGCTGCAGGCCGTCGCCCACCACCAGGTCGGCGTCCTGATCACCGGGACGTGCCAGCAGCCCGGCGGCGGTGGCGTCGAAGCTCACGACGAGGCGCGCGCCCACGGCATGAGCCGCCCGGGCGTGGGCGCGCACGTCCTCCACCACACCCAAGTGGTTGGGCTGGGACAGGAGGTACGCCCCGGTGCCCTCGCCCAGCCGAGGCACGTGGGTGCGGCCGTCGTCGTCGAGTGGCGCCTCGGTGACGTCCAGCGTCCGGGGATGCGCGAAGGTGCGCACGACCTCTCGGGTGCCGGGCGCCAGCCCACCGGACACGACCACGCCCTGCCGGTCGGTGGCGGCGAGCGCCATGTTGACCGCCTCGGCCGCGGCGGATGCCCCGTCGTACAGCGACGCGTTGCTGACGTCGAGGCCGGTCAGCTGGCAGATCACCGTCTGGTACTCGAACAGGGCCTGCAGGACCCCTTGGCTGACCTCGGGCTGGTAGGGCGTGTAGGAGGTGTACAGCTCGCCGCGGGACAGGATCGCGGGGATCAGGGCGGGCACGTAGTGGTCGTAGGCACCGCCCCCTGCGAAGCACACTAGGTCGGCCCCGCGGTTGCGCGCGGCGAGCGCCTGAAGGTGGCGGACCACCTCCTCCTCCGCCAACCCGTCAGGCAGATCGATCGTGTCGCCGACCCGGACGGAGTCGGGGATGTGATCGAACAACTCGTCCAGCGACCCGAGACCGAGCATGTCGAGCATGTGGTGGACGTCGGCATCGGTGTGCGGAGCGAACTGCACGGGGCGCTCCTCGTCGGGCCGGGAAGGGACCGCATCCTTCCACATGCCGCCACGGTGGTCGAAGCTGGTCAGGCGGTCCGCGTCCACGCGGCCCAGCCCCCGCGGGCATCGGCGTCGCAGTGCGCGGCTGCCCCT
>DASZZX010000234.1:0-3706 GCA_036260415.1 Nitriliruptorales bacterium | reverse complement strand
GTGGTCGAGCCTCCCTGGGCTCGACCGCCCGGATACTACCGATGTCGTAGACGCGCCCCAACCGGGCATGAGCCAGCACGCACGACTCACGCCGGTACCGCGGTGTCGGCGACGTCCTCCAAGCGGACCGTCCGCCGGATGCCGGCTGGCAGGAGCAGGCGCTCCCCCCGGGTCCACAGCGCATCCATGAGCACCGTCAGCAGCGCAACCACGAGCGCCCCAGCGAACACGGTGGTGCGGCCCCGCGATCCCTGACCAAGTCCCAGGATGATGTAGATGCCCAGCCCGCCCGTGTCGCCCACCACGGCCGCGAGCGGCACCGTGGCCAGCACCTGCAGGAACGCGATGCGGATGCCGGCGAGCACAACCGGGGAGCCCAACGGCAGCTCGGTGGAGAGCAGGACCTCACGCTCGGTCTGGCCCATGCCCCGGGCGGCCTCGACGATGGCCGGGTCGACGCCGCGGATCGCCGTGTACGTGTTGGTGAAGATCGGTGGCAAGGCGAGCAGAACCAGCACGATCACGATCGGCCAGAACCGTGCCGACAGGCCCCAGCGGAAGGCGAACAGTGCGGCCACGACCAGCACGCCGAAGGAGGGGATCGCCCGCCCGACGTTGACCGTGGCGTTCGCGACGAACGCCCCGGCACGGCGGTGGGCGAGGTAGGCGGCCGGTGGTGCAGCCAGCGCCAGCGCGATCAGCGTGGGGATGACGGCCAGCTGCAGGTGCTGCAGCGTCCGGAACGGGATCCCGCGACGACCGCTCCAGCGCGCCGGGTCCGCGAACCAGTCGGCGACATCGACGAGGAACTCCATCAGCCGGCCACCCGCCGCTGCCACGGTGCCAGCAGGCGCTCGAGCCCCAGCAGCAGAGCGTCAAGCACGACCGCCAGCACGACCGACCCGACCGTGCCGACGAAGATGGCAGTGGGGAAGATGATGGACCGGCGGAACCCGTCGAGGATGAACTTGCCGAGGCCGCCCTGGCCGATCAGCGCGGTGACGGTCACGAGACCGACCGTGGTGACGGTGGCGACGCGGATGCCGGCGATGATCACCGGCAGGGCGAGGGGGAGTTCGATGCCGACGAAGCGCCTCGGGCCCGTGTAACCCATGCCGGTCGCGGCCTCGAGGACCTCGTCGGGTACCCCGTCGATGCCGGTGACGATGTTGCGCACCAGGATGAGGATGGTGTAGCTGACCAACGCGATCTCGGCGGTCAGGTACGAGAACCCGAAGAACGGCACGAGCAGCGCGAACGCGGCGATGCTGGGGATGGTGTAGAGGATGCCGCCGGCGGCGGCGATCGGGGCGTACAGACGCCGCCAGCGCAGGGCGACCACCGCCAGCAGGAGCGAGACCGCCAGGCCCACCCCCACCGCGATTCCGGTCAGCGTCAGGTGCTCCACGGTCTGCTGCCAGATGTCGTCGAGGTGGCCGCCGATCCAGCGCCATCGGATGAAGGCCCGGTCGCCCGATCCCTGGGCGAGCAGCCAGGTCACCGCAGCAGCTCCGCGCTGATCTGCTCGACCGTGAGCATCCCCAGATAGCGATCGCCGTCGTAGACCACGGCGACCTGGTTGCGCGTGTTGACGATCGCGTCGAGCGCCTCGCGCAGGCTGGCGTGCGCGTCGATCCACACGCGGAAATCGCGCGTGGCGTGGTCGCCCACCCGCCGGTCAGGGGAGAGGTCCGCGCCCCACACCCAGCCGCGCAGCCGCAGCTCGTCCATCACCCCGACCCACTCCGTGCCGTGGACGGCCATCGCACGCTTGGCCTCGTCGACCGACACCCCGGCGTCCACCACCGGGCCGTGGACGAGCTCCAGTGAGGTGACCGGGATCAGCGACAGGCGCTTGAGGCCGCGCTCCTTGCCGAGGAACTGCTCGACGAACGCGTTGGCCGGGGCGCGCAGCACCTCCGCCGGTGTGTCGTACTGCTCCAGACGCCCGCCGAGGTTGAGGATCGCCACGCGGTCACCCAGCCGCACCGCCTCGTCGATGTCGTGGGTCACGAACACGATGGTCTTGCACAGCTGGTCCTGCAGGCGGCTCAACTCGTCCTGCAGGCGCGTGCGGACGATGGGGTCGACCGCCCCGAACGGCTCGTCCATCAGCAGGACCGGCGGATCGGCGGCCAGCGCCCGGGCGACGCCGACCCGTTGCCGTTGCCCGCCGGACAGCTCCGACGGGTAGCGGTGCTTCATGTCGGGGCTGAGCCCCATGAGCTCGACCAGCTCTTCGATCCGGGCGTCGACCCGTCGCCGGTCCCACCCGAGCAGGTTGGGCACGGTGGCGATGTTCTCGGCGATGGTCCGGTGGGGGAACAGCCCGATCTGCTGGATCACGTAGCCGATGCCGCGCCGGAGCTCCGGAGCCGGGACCGCGGCGGCGTCGCGCCCGCCGATCTCGATGGTGCCGGAGGTGGGCTCGACGATGCGGTTGATCATCTTCAACGTGGTGGTCTTGCCGCAGCCGGACGGGCCCACCAGCACGACCAGCTCGCCCTCGGGCACGTCGAGGCTGAGGTCAGCGACCGCGGGGGCCGACGACCCGTGGAACAGCTTGGACACCCCACGCAGGCGGATCATCGCGTCGCTCACGGAGCAGCCGATCCTCGCCGCCGCTGCTGCCCCCCGGAACACCCTAGCCGGGCGGTGGTCTTCCCCGGGGAGGGCACGCGGCGGTCGCAGGTAGGGCGACGCCGGTGTCAGAGGCGTTGGGCGAGGCGGTCGCGGCGGAACGTCCGGGCGCCGACCGTCAGCAGGGCCGCGTTCCCGATCCACAGCAGCGCGCCCGCGAGCACGACCAGCTCGAGGCTGAGGAAGCTCACCCCGACGATCTGACCGACGACGAGGAGGAGCACCGGCAGGACCACCAAGGAGCCGATCTGGTGCGCCGCCTGAAGGCTGTTGACCCGGCTGGACACGAGCACCATCAGGCCCAGGCCGAGCGCTGCGATCGCGGGGCTGACCCACAGGGCGAGGACGACCCAGACCGCGTTGGGAAAGAAGATCCGCCCCACGAGCGGCCACGCCACCGTGTTGGCGACGACGGCGTACACGACGAAGCCGGCCAGCCCGACCGCCACCGCCGGGAGCCACGAGGCCAGCAGCTTGGCGAGCAGCAGGTCTTCGTCCGTCGTCGGGGTGTGCAGCAACGCCTCGAGCGTCCGGCGCTCGCGTTCCCCCGCGAAGCTGTCCGCGGCGATGACGGTCGCGACGATCAGAGGCACCAGCAGGTAGAGGGGCGCGAGGAAGAACTCGAGGACGAACACCGCCCACAGCCCCGGCCCCGTGAAGCCGGTCATCTGCGCCTGAGTCTCCGGCGCGAACTCCCGCAAGGGGACGGTGTCGGCGGGGATGACGGCGTTCGCGGTCAGGAAGCTCGCGCCGGACACCAGCAGGATCGGCAGCACGACCAGGATCACCAGGGGCGCGACGATGAGGGGCGTACGCACGCCGCGGTTGCGCAGCACCGCGGTGATGTCCTTACGCGCCACGGCGGCGACCGCCCGCGTGTTCACCGGGCCAGCTCCACCCGTCGCTCGTGCAGCGCCACGTACGCCTCCTCTAGGGAGGCTCCGACGTCGACGACCGAGTAGATCCGCACGCCGGCTCCCACCAGGGCGGCGACTATCTCGGGGACCGCCGAGCGCTGCGTCGGCACCACCAGCAGCCCGTCGGCGTCCAACCTGACGTCGAGGAC
>DASZZX010000233.1:0-2744 GCA_036260415.1 Nitriliruptorales bacterium | reverse complement strand
GAGCAGCATCTGACGCACCCGCGCATCGCCGACCGCTGATGCGCATCTTGGTCCTCACCAACGACCTGCCACCGCGTGCGGGGGGGATCGAGCAGTTCCTCGCCAACCTGCTGGCACGCGACCACGACCGTGCTCTCCGGGTGGGCGCGTGCCAGCAGGTTGGCGAGGAACTGCTCGATCCCCCCCGCACGCGGTGGCAGGTCGTTGGTGAGGACCAAGATGCGCATCAGCGGTCGGCGATGCGCGGGTGCGTCAGATGCTGCTCCGCCGCCACGAGCGCGTCACGGTCCGGCAGTGGCAACCCGGCCTGCGCGGCGAAACCGACCGCGGTCCGGATGCGCTCCGCCGGCGTCGGGTGGCTGCCGAAGGTGGCCTGGAACCACGCCGGTGGGGACGGGTCGGCGAGGTCTCTGACCACGAACAACCGGCTGACCTCGACGGCCGTGCCGGGGTCGCGGGTCAGCTCGAGGGCGCGGTGGTCCGCGGCGGCCTCCGCGCGCTGCGACAGCGCGCTGGCGAGTGGCAGCGTGAACACGGCGGCCACCGCCAGCACGGCCGCAGCCACCGCCACCAGGCGTGGATCGGCCGGGTCGCGCCCGACGACGCGCTGCACCCACCGGGTGGCCAGCACGCGCCGGGTCAGCACGGCTGCCGGCAGAACGCCCACGGGGGTGAGCAGCACACCGCGGGGGATGTCACCGTGCTGGCGGTGCGCCAGCTCGTGGGCCACCACCGCCGCGACCTGTGCCGGGGGCCGCTGCAGCAGGGTGTCGAACAGCACCACCCGTCGCGACGGCCCCAACCCGCTCACGTACGCGTTGACCTTGGTGGTGCGGCGGCTGGCGTCACCAACGAGGACGGCGACCTGTCCAGTGCCGCCACGCCGCAGGACCTCCTCCACCGCGGCGCGCACGGGGCCGTGTGGCAGCGGGCGGGTGCGCAGCCACAGCGGCTCGACGACCAGCGGGCCGACCAGCACCACCACCGCCGCCGCGACCGTGACGGCAGGGACCGCCCGCGAGTGCCACGTCGCCGGCCAGCGTGCGAGGGCGATCACGAACGCCCCGCCGGCGACCGCCGCGAGCACCCAGCCGGGAGCATGACCGACCAGCCAGTCCCGCAGCCACCCGCCCAGGTCCGACGTGCGGAAGCCGTAGCGGCCGTCCTGGACGTAGCCGAGGTAGAACGCCACCGGGGAGGCGGCCACGTCGGCGGCCAGCGTGAGCGCCACGGCGATCAACGCGCCGCGCCGGGCGGAGCGCGGCCGTCGACCCGCGAGACGCGTGAGCGCCCGTCGACCCGTGACCGTGCCGACCGCCAGCAGCGGCACCGCGGTCACGGCGAGGAGGGCGACGAGGGTCCCCCACCGGCGGGGCCCGCGGTAGCCGTCCACCGCCGTCAGGACCTCCTCGCCGAACCGGGCCAGCTCGGTCGGCATCCCCAAGGGGGGTGCGGTCGGTCGCCACAGGTTGACCGCGACACCGACGAGTGCCAGCAGCACGGCCACCGCGGCGTAGGTCCCGGCCCGCTCGCCCCGGCGGTCCCCGCCGACCGGCCCAACCGCCGCGGCGGTCCCGTCGGCAGCCATCACGTAGCGCCGGTGGCGGCGCCGGACGGCCGCCGACGCCACACTTCCGCGGCCGCGTCCGTCGCCGCGTTGACGTCGATCGCAGCGGCTTCGTGGGCCTCCCGGGCCGCGCGGATCGCGGCCTGCGCCGCCGCGAGCCGCTCGAGCAGGGGGCTGACCGCGAGCTCGTAGGCGTCGGCGGCTTCCTGGCGGTCGCGGTAGAGCCAGCGCTGCTCCGCGAAGGTGGCGGTGCGGCAGTGGAGCTCCACGTAGGTGGGCCAGTGACGCCCCAGGACCTGTGCGAGCTCGTCCGCGGCGTCCGCGTAGCCGCCGAGCTCGACGAGGACCGCCTCCTGGGCGTGCAGGTAGGCGCCTTCCCAGTCACTGGTCACGGCGGCCTGCAGGCGTGAGAGGGCGCCGCGCGCCGCCTCCACCGCCCGGCGCAGGCGCTGCGCACCATCGTGCAACGCCGCCGCGTCCGTCCCCTGGTAGGCAGCGGTGGCCCGCTGCCAGGCGTCCTCCGTGCTGTCCACGGTGGCGGGGTCTCGCAGGCGGCTGGTGACGTGGTCGATCTCCCGGACGGCGGTCACGCTCCCAGCCAGCTGGCGGTCCGCCTCGGCCTGGGCGGACGCGACCTCCGCGAGGCGTGCACGCAGCTCAGAGACCGCAGCCGATCGCGTCGCTCGGTGGGTCGGGGGAGGCGGTCGGGACGGGCGCCCGGAGGTGCAGGCCGCCAACACGACGACGCCCAGCGCGGCGAGCAGGAGAAGCATCCCACGGGACGGTAGGAGCGGCGCGTCAGTGCTCGCGGGTTGCCCGCTAGTCGACGGCGCGACGAGTCGTCACCCGGGCGCCGTTGGGGTCCCGGCGTCGGCGACCGGACGGTGGCCCGTGACCGCGCCGTCCCGTCCGCTCTTCGCCGCAGCCCGACGGGTCTCCCGGCCGGCCGCGTCGGCGGCAGGCCCGCTCGCAGTCTCGGTGGCGTGCTCGCCGACGGCCTTGCCGGCTGGTCCGGCCGCACGCCCGCCGCCAGCCTTGCCCGAGGCCTTGGCGCCAGCCGTGCCCGAGGCCTTGGCGCCACCCTTGCCCGAGGCCTTGGCGCCACCCTTGCCCGAGGCCTTGGCGCCACCCTTGCCCGAGGCCTTGGCGCCACCCTTGCCCGAGGCCTCGGGCAAGG
>DASZZX010000232.1:0-2259 GCA_036260415.1 Nitriliruptorales bacterium | reverse complement strand
GCCACCGGGTGGCGGGAGCCTACGCGACGGGGGTCGGCGCTGTCCCGGCACGCGGGACACGCGGCCACGCGGCTGGTTGACTCGCCGGCGGAGGTGACGAGTGCGGTCGGAGTTCGCCCTGCTCGAGGCGCTGCGCTCCCGCCTGTCAGGTGACAGCCCGCGCGTCCCGCTGGGCGTGGGCGACGACGCCGCCGTCCTGGACATCGCGGGGGCGGAGGTGGCCGTCGCGGTGGACGCGCTGGTGGAGGGCGTCCACTTCGACCTCGCCATCTCCAGCCACGCCGACGTGGGGTGGAAGGCGCTGGCCGCCAACGTCAGCGATCTCGCAGCGGTCGGGGCGCGGACCCGCGCGGCCCTGGTGGTCTTGCAGCGCCCCTCCGGCTTCGACGACGCCGCCGCCGAGGACCTGTACCGCGGCCTCGGACAGGCCGCCGGCAGGTGGGAGGTCGCCCTGGTCGGCGGCGACCTGGTGAGCGGCCCGGGGCTCGCCGTGTCGGTGACGGTGGTGGGGGAGCTGGTCGGTGCGCGCCCGCTGCGGCGCGCTGATGCCGTCCCCGGCCAGGCCGTGGTCGTCATCGGCCCGCTGGGACAGGCCGCTGCCGGGCTGGCCCTGGCCCGGGCCGGCCGCCACGACCTGCTGGACCGCCACCCTCAGCTCCTCGCGCGCCACCGCCGACCGGAGGCGCAGGCGGAGGCCGGTGCCGTCCTGGTGGACGTGGGGGCCGGGGCGTGCATCGATGTCAGCGACGGCCTGGGACGCGATGCCGGCCACGTGGCCCGCGCCTCGGGGGTCCGGCTCCGCCTCAGCTCCGAGCACCTGCCCGTCGATCCCGGCGTGGCGGCCGCCGCCGAGGCGCTGGGCAGCGACCCGCTCGATCTGGTCTGCGGCGGCGGCGACGATCTCGCCCTGCTGGCCACGGTCGACCACGACCGTCTGGCGACGCTCGTCGACCGCCTGGGCGGCCTGGCGGTCGCGTGGCGACAGGTGGGTACGGTCGACGAGGGTGAAGGCGTCAGGCTCGTGCTGCCCGACGGTCGCGAGCGCGACGTCGGTGCGCTGGGATGGGAGCACGCAGCGGACGAGGAGACCGACCGTGACCGTTGACGACCGACCGGTGACGCCCCGCGCGCTCACCGTCGCGGGTTCCGACTCCGGCGGGGGCGCCGGCATCCAGGCCGACCTCAAGACGTTCGAGGCGCTCGACGTCTACGGCATGAGTGTCATCACCGCGCTGACGGCCCAGAACACCGTGGGCGTACACGGCATCCACGAGGTGCCGCCCGGGTTCGTGCGACTGCAGCTGGACAGCGTGGTCGAGGACATCGGCGTCGACGCGGTGAAGACCGGCATGCTGGCGACCGCGGACATCATCGCGGTGGTCGCGGACGGGTTCGCCGAGCACGGGCTGCGGACCGTGGTCGTGGACCCGGTCAGCGCCTCCAAGCACGGCGACCCCCTCCTGCGTGGGGACGCCGTCGACGCGCTGCGCGAGCGGCTGCTGCCACTGGCCCTGCTGGTCACCCCCAACGTGGGCGAGGTGGCGCTGCTGACCGGCGTCAAGGTCGAAGGCGTCGACGACCTGCGCGAGGCCGCCGATGCGGTGCTGGAACTGGGGCCGCGCTGGGTGCTGGTGAAGGGTGGTCACCTGCCCGACAACCCCGAGGCGATCGACCTGCTGAGCGACGGTTCGGCGTACCACGAGATCCGGGCACGTCGCGCCGAAACCCGCGACACGCACGGCACGGGGTGCACGCTGGCGTCGGCCATCGCGGCTCTGCTCGCCCGTGGCGAGGACCCGGTCGGCGCGGTGCAGGGCGCCAAACGGTTGGTGACCGGCGCCATCGAGCACGGCGTGCGGGTCGGGCGGGGCATCGGCCCGGTCCGTCCGGGGTGGGAGCGGCACCGCCCGCCCCGGCAGGTCAGCCGGCACTGAGACGGTCAGGTCCGTGATCGGAGGACGGTCAGGTCCGTGATCGCACCGGCGGACGCTGGATCTTGCCGGCCTTGATGCACGCGGTGCACACGTCGACGCGCTGGACGCGGCCGTCCTTCCACACGCGCAGGCGCTGGACGTTGGGATCCCAGCGGCGCGATGACCGTCGGTGGGAGTGGCTCACCTGCTTGCCGAACCAGGGGCCCTTCCCGCAGACCTGGCAGACGGCCACTGTGCCTCCATCCGTGTGTGCCCACGGCCCTCGTCGCCCCGTCCTGGTCGGGGGCGCTGGTCGGGGCTCGGGAAGGCCGCCCCGCCGGGGCGG
>DASZZX010000231.1:0-14548 GCA_036260415.1 Nitriliruptorales bacterium | reverse complement strand
CGACGATCAGCGTGTCAGGCCGCACCGCCCCCACCGCGCCGGCGACCGCCTCGATGCCGGGCGAGACGTACTCGACAACGACGTCGCTGCCGAGCGCCTCCTCGGCGAGCCGGTCCGCGGCCAGCAGAGCCAGGTCGGCGTCACCGCGGTCGGGTCGGCCGACACAGGCGACCAGCACGGTCACGATCGCCCCTTTCCGTCGTTCCCACGGTTGTACTCCTCAGGCGGGAGCGTCGTCGCCCGACAGGTACCCTCCCGCCGACGATGACGCCCAGGAACTGGCCGACGCAACCATCGAGGACGTGCCGATCATGCCTCTCGTGCGCATCCCCAGCGTCCTGCGCAAGCACACCGGCGGCACCGCCAGGATGAGGGTCGCCGGTACCACTGTGCGCGAAGTCCTGGAGGGCCTCGCCGAACGGCACCCCGACATCCGGGGTCAGTTGCTGGAGGACGGCCGCGTCCGCGGCTACGTGAACGTGTACGTCGACAGCGAGGACATCCGCTACCTCGACGGACTGGACACTCCGGTCGCGGAGGACGGCGAGGTGGCGATCATGCCGGCGGTGGCCGGCGGCGTCGCCTAGCGGCAGCGACGTGCTCTTCGACGACATCCTCCAAGCGATCGGCAACACCCCGCTTGTCGGACTGCCCGCCCTCTCGCCGCCCGGCTACGAGCTGTACCTCAAGCTCGAAGGGCACAACCCGACCGGGTCGGTCAAGGATCGGGTTGCCAAGTACCTGGTCGAGTCCGCCGAACGGGAAGGCCTGTTGAAGCCCGGCCAGCGCGTCCTCGAGCCGACCTCCGGCAACACCGGGATCTCGCTGGCTGCGATCTGCACCCCGAAGGGCTACCCGCTGACCTGCGTGATGCCCGAGAACACCTCGCGCGAGCGCAAGGATCTGCTGGCCATGTTCGGGGTCGACCTGGTGTTCTCACCGGCCGACCAGGGCAGCAACGGCGCCGTCCGCCTGGCCCAGGAGATGGCGGCGGCCGATCCCGAGCTGCACATGCCGTTCCAGTACGGCAACCCGGCCAACCCCCGGTGCCACTACGAGACCACCGCGCCGGAGATCATCGCGGACCTCCCCGACGTCGGGGCGTTCGTGGCGGGGCTCGGTACCGGAGGGACCCTGACCGGGGTGGGTCGGCGGCTGAGGGAGTGGAACCCGCAGGTGAAGGTCTTCGCCGCCGAGCCCGAGTACGGCGACCTGGTCTACGGCCTGCGCAACCTCGACGAGGGCTACGTGCCGGAGGTGCTCGACGAGTCGGTGCTCGACAGCCGCATCATGGTGGACTCGCTGGGAGCCCTGACGTCCACCCGGTCGCTCGTCCAGCGCGAGGGCGTCTTCGCCGGCATCTCGACCGGTGCCGCCATCGCCGTGGCGCTGCGCGTGTGCCGCCGTCTGCCGGAGGGCACGAAGGTGGTCGTCCTCTCACCGGACGGAGGTTGGAAGTATCTGTCGACCGGCGCGTACGCTCCCGGCGACGTCGAGGCCATCGCCGAACGGCTGTCCACCACGCTCTGGGCCTGAGCCGCCGGACGGAGGTCAGCGTGACGCGCGCCCTGCAGGTCGGCGCGCTGGCGCTCGCGGTCGCGGTGCTCGTGGCCGGTGCGGCCCTCGTCGGTGCCTCCAGGGGTGAACGCGAAGCTCGGGCCGTGCAGCTGCTCACCCGCCTCTACGCGGCCGGACCGGCCGCTGTCGCCGGTCGTCTGGTGCCCGGCTCCGTCCCCGACGACCAGCGCCCCGCGCTACAGCGGGTGCTCCGGCAGGTGGTGCAGCCGCCGTTCGAGGCCACCGCCAGCGACCGCGCCACCGTGCGGGGCGTGACCCTGGTCCACGTGCGCACCGACCGAATCGACTGGTGTGTGACGCCGGACGACGCGCTCGTCGTGGACT
Source organism: Nitriliruptorales bacterium (assembly GCA_036260415.1). GTDB lineage: Bacteria > Actinomycetota > Nitriliruptoria > Nitriliruptorales > JAHWKO01 > DASZZX01. Next base: position 12,646 of record DASZZX010000231.1, on the reverse strand, counting down.
GCCGGGTGGGGAACGCCGAACTCGACGGCGCGGTGCGCGGAGCGCCGGTGGACGTCGCCTTCGCCGCCCTGGACGTCTACCCGCGCAAGGTCGACGTCGCGGTCGTCCTCCGCACGCCGGCCGACCGTCCCGTACGGCTGGGCGGCGACCCGCAGCTGACTACGGAGGTGGCCGACTACCGGCTCGTGGAGGCCGGCTACCTGACCCGCGGTCGGCGCATCGCCGCCGACCGGAACGCGCTCCGGGTCCAGCCCGGAGCCGGCCTGCTGCTGGTGTTCACCGCCGACGGGCTGGGCGATGTGCAGGCGGCCACGTCAGGCCCGTTCACACTGCGCTGGGACGGTGCCACCGCCCGCCTGCAGGTCACCGGCCGCACGTGGCTGGTCGGGGAAGGGAGCCGAGGATGAGCTTCGACGTGGTCGTGCTGGGATCGGCCGGAACCCACCCAGGTCCGGGAAGGGTGTGCTCCGGTTACCTGTTCCGCACCGATCGGACCCGGGTCGTGGTGGACTGCGGCAACGGCTCGACCAGCAACCTGTACCGCATCCTCCCGCTGGAGCAGCTCGACGCGGTCATCCTCACCCACCGCCACCACGACCACTGCGCCGACCTGATCGGCCTGTACTACGCGCTGCGTTTCCACCCCGACGGTGAACGCAGCATCGACGTGCTCGCCCCACCGGGCACCGCCCCATTCCTCGCGCAGATGCTGTCGGACGACGCCGCCCAGCGTTTCCACGAGGTGTGCTGCTTCCGCGACGTGGCGCACGGGGACCACGTGACGATCGGCGACCTCGACTTCACCTTCTTCGACAGCCCGCACGCCGTCCCCTCGGTGGCCGTCCGTGCCGAGCACCGCGGAGGTGTCGCCACCTACTCCGGGGACTCCGGCGGCGGCCCGTCCCTGCAGGAGGCTGCGCGCGACGCCGACCTCTTCCTGTGCGAGGCCACCTGGACCGGAGACCCCGAGCAGTACCCGCCCGAGCTGCACCTCACCGCCAGCGAGGCCGGGGCCACCGCACAGGCGGCAGGTGTCCGCCAGCTCGTGCTGACGCACCTGTACCCCACCAACGACCGTGAACGGGCCCTGAGCGAGGCGCAGGAGCGGTTCGACGGGTCGGTGGAGCTGGCCGACGACCTGATGGTCTACCGGGTGGGAGGCTGATGGTCGGCGACCGCACCGACGGGCGCGCACCCGACGAACTGCGTCCCGTCGCCTTCGAGCTCGACGTCCAGAGCGCCCCGGCCGCGGCCTGTCTGGTCGCGTTCGGGGCGACCCGCGTGGTGTGTGCCGTGTCGAGCCAGGACGGGGCGCCGCGTTGGCGCAACCGGCGCGGGTGGGTGACCAGCGAGTACGCCATGCTGCCCGGCTCCACCGCCCCGCGCGCCGCGCGGGAACGGACCCCGCGCGGACGCACCCAGGAGATCCAGCGGCTGATCGGACGCGCGCTGCGCGCGGTGGTGGACCTCGACGCGCTGCCCGACGTGACCCTCACGGTCGACTGCGACGTGCTGGAGGCGGACGGCGGGACACGGACCGCGGCGGTCACCGGAGGCTGGGTGGCGCTGGCCCGAGGGCTGCGCACGCTGGGCATCGACCACGCGCTGCGCGGTCAGGTGGCGGGGGTCTCGGTCGGGATGGTCGACGGCCGAGCGGTGCTGGATCTCGCCTACGACGAGGACGTCGCGGCCGACGTCGACATGAACGTCGTCGCGACCGCGGACGGTCGACTGGTCGAACTGCAGGGCACCGCCGAACGCGAGCCGTTCGACCGGGCTGCGTTGGACCGGCTCGTGGATCTAGGACTCGGCGGCTGCGCGCAGCTGTTCGACCTGCAGCGCGCGGCGGTGGAACTCCCCCCCGGCTGATGCGGCTCGTCCTGGCGACGGCCAACCGCGGCAAGCTCGCGGAGCTGCGACGCATCCTCGCCGACGTGCCGGTCGACCTCGTCACCATGGACCAGTTGGCCGTCGACCCGCCGGAGGAGACCGGCGCGACGTTCGAGGAGAACGCGCTGCTGAAGGCGCGGGCGGTGTCGGGCGCGACGGGGCTGGCGGCGCTCGCCGACGACTCCGGGCTGCAAGTGGACGCGCTCAGCGGCGCCCCGGGAGTGCTGTCGGCACGGTACGCGGGACGCCACGGGGACGACGCGGCCAACAACGCACGCCTCCTCGCCGAGCTCGCCGAGGTGCCCGACCACCGCCGCACCGCCCGGTTCGTGTGCGTGGCCGCGCTGGTCACACCCGATGGGCGCGCCTGGACCACCCACGGCACCATGCAGGGACGCATCGCCCGGACCCCAAGTGGCTCGGGCGGCTTCGGCTACGACCCGCTGTTCGTCGGTCTCGGCGAGACCCGCACCAACGCGGAGCTCCCACCCGAGGTGAAGGACGCCCGCAGCCACCGCGGGGCGGCGTTCCGTGCGCTACGACCGATCGTGGAGGAACTGGTGGCGGGCGGCTGACCGACGGCGGGTGCGCGCGAGCGCCACGTCCGAAAGGCCTGTACCAACGCACCCGGTCAGGTCGGCCAGGGTGCCCCGACCGTCCGGTCACTACGACGAACGCCGGGCGCGGCCTTGGCTCATGTGCGGGAGTCGAGGGAACGGGACGGCGGTGGACGCCACCGACATCGTCATGCGCACAGCGGTCGGGCTCGCTTCAACAGGGATAGACATGGACTCGGCCCGGCGACAGCTGCTCGCCGTCGCGGAGGGGGACCGGACCGCACTGGAGGTGGCACGGGCGATCGTCATGCGCGACGGGCTTCCACGACACCGCCCGCCCACACCGAGTCGCGCGCGGCCCAGCGGCTCCCTGCGCAACCGGACGCTGAACCTGCTCGAGTACGCCATGTCGGAGACCGCCCCGGTGTCCGGCGCCACCCAGGACGGTCATTACGCCTGGAACGAGGTGGTCTTCGAGACCTGGGGCTGAGCGACACCGACCGCGCCCGTCCGGCCCGAGGCCAGTCAGTCCTGCACCACGTGAGCGGCGAAGCGCCGCCGCGCGTCCGCCCAGCACTCCCGATCGAATCGCCCGTCACCGGACAGCGCATCCGCCGCGGACCACGCCATCGACAACGCGTGGTGGGAGTTGTCGTGCACGAACAGCCCCTGGCGACCGAACGTCAGGATGTGCGGCACCGTGGCGGCCCAGGCGTCCAGGGTCGCGAGGGCACGCTCGTACCCAGCGCCGTACACGGGGTACGCGGACGGCAGCCGCCGCACTACCACCTGTCGCGGGTGGGGGTCGGTGGCGCCGGCCTCGACCAGCGTGGCGCGCACCAGCCGGGCCAGCTCCTCCTCTCCGGCCCGCCACGTGACGTCATCCACGTCGCACGGGATCTCGGCGCAGAGCACGGTGCGGTCGGGCGGGTCCAGCCCGCTGTCGCGGTAGTTCTTCGGTTCGGACACACGCGTCACCGGTGTCCACGACTCGGGCAGGTAGTGGGCGTCGAAGCGGGTGTAGCGGTCGGTGTCGAGCACCAGGTAGACCAGCACCATCGCACGGAAGCGCAGACCACCGGCCGCGTCGAGCACCGCACGGGCGGGTGGTGGGTCCACCATGCGGGCGAGCAGGGGCAGCGGGAGGGTGGACCAGGCCATGCCAGCCGCGACGCAGCCGCCGCCGTCCGTGACGACCTCGACGCCGGCCCCCGTCAGGCGCACCTGCTCGACGGTCGTGGCCAGCCGGATGTCCGCTCCACGCCCAGCCGCCGCGGCGGCGAGCGTCTCCCATAGCTGGCCGAAGCCCCGTCGGGGGTACCAGAACACATCGGCGTCCCGCCGGCCGCCGCGCAACAGCCGACCGAGGAGCTTGCCAGGGGAGTCGGCCGAGACCCGCCGCCGAGCCTGCTCGCCGGCCAGCTGGTGGGGCTCCACGCCCCACAGCTTGCGCGCGTACGGGAAGTAGAAGTGATCACACAGCGTCGGCCCCAGCTGCGCTCGCAGTACCTCCGCGAACGTGTCCGCGCGGGGCCGGCGCGTGGGAGCGAACGCCGCATCGCGGGCGGCCGCCAGGATGAACCTCGGTGGCAGCCAGCGCAGCAGGTCGGCGGGGCGCAGTGGGAAGGCGAGCCAACGGCCCAGCAGTCGGATCCGGCCGCGACGCGGCCGGCGTTGGAGGTCGCTGCCCAGGAGTCGGCGCAGCTCCGACAGGATCGCGGCGTCGGTCGACGGGTGCAGACGGTGGCTGCCGTGGTCGACGCGCAGGCCGGCCACGTCGAAGCTGGCGGCCGCGCCCCCCACCCGCCGGGCGCGCTCGAGCACGACGACGTGCTGGTGTCCGGCGGCGAGTCGGTAGGCGGCACCGATCCCGGCGGGGCCCGCACCGAGCACAACGACGCCTGTCAGCTTCCCCCCCTGTAGCTCCGCGGCCCCGTCAGACCTCGACCAGCTCCAGCGAGGTGGAGACCTCGATCTGAGGGTGGATGCTGCGCGCGACCGGACAGCGCTCCTGGTGCAGGCCGTACACGCGCTCGACCGCGGCCCGGTCCGTGTCGGCGTCCACTTCCAGCCGGTAGGCGACGTGGATGCGTCGCACGACGAGGACCCCGTCCTCCCCCCGCTCGATCTCGCCCGCCGCCTCCGCTGTGAGGCGGCCCTCCCCCGCCGGGATACCACGAGCCTCGAGCGCACCGCCGAGGGTCCCGGTCAGTCACCCCCCGGCCGCGGCCACGAGGTAGTCGAGTGTGGTCGCGGTCGGGTCGAAGTCGTCCATCGAGACGCCGTAGTGCTCCGCCACCTCGCCGTGCACGCCGAACGCGACCGTGTCGCCGGCCGGCAGCTCAGCGATGCGATGGGGACCGCGCTCGCGGCGGATCCTCACTCGGGACTCGTACGCCACCTCTCCCATGTGCGGCCTCCGCGTCGCGATGCTGGCAGCGTAGGCGAGGTCGGTGCGCCAGACTGACGCCGCCGCCGAACGGAGGGCGCCGTGGCCGTACGACACTTCACCCCCGCGCTGTTCGAGTTCCTGTTCGACCTCGACGTGCACAACGAGCGTGCCTGGTTCGAGGCCAACCGTGAACGCTTCGAGCGGGACGTGCGGGAGCCGATGCTGCGCTTCATCGCCGACCTGCAGCAGCCGCTGCGGACGGTGAGTCCGCACCTGGTGGCCGATCCCCGCCGGCAGGGCGGCTCGATGTTCCGCATCCACCGCGACACGCGCTTCGCACGTGACAAGCGTCCGTACAAGACGTGGGTGGCGGCGCAGTTCCGCCACGAACTGGCACGTGACGTCCACGCGCCCGGGTTCTACCTCCACATGGAACCGGGCAACGTCCACGCGGGCGCGGGCATCTGGCGCCCCGACCCGGAGACGCTGCGCACGCTGCGCGACGCGCTGGTCGACCGGGCGGCGGCGTGGCGGCGCGTCCAAGCTGGAGCATGGCGCGACGCCGGCTGGGAGCTCGGCGGTGAGTCGCTGAAGACGGCTCCGCGCGGCTACCCGGCCGACCACCCCCTGATCGAGGACCTGCGTCGCAAGGACCTGGTGGCGTCACGACCGTTCACCGAGGAGGACGTCACCTCCCCGGGGTTCCTGGAGCGCTACGTCGACAGCTGCCGCCGGGCGCTGCCGTTCATGCGCTTCCTGTGCCGCGCGGTCGGCGTGCCCTTCTAACGAGGCGGGCCCCGGCCCCCCTGCGCCGTTCCGCGCCGTCGAGCAGCCAGGCCCGTCCGGCCGCCCTGCGCCGTTCCGCGCACACGCGGTCAGGCCCCGTCCGGCCGCCGCGCCGTGCCGAGGACGTGAGGTGACGTGGGCAGACTGAGACCGCCCTCCGGGAAGCGGAACGCCCGCACGCGGCTGACCTCGAAGCCGGCCCACCGGATCTCCCCGAGCGTGGCACGGGCGGTGTGGCAGCCGCCGCCCAGCCATGGCCACACCAGGTCCACCGCGCGCTGCACCCCGGCCAGAACCGGCCGCGTGGACCGCACGTGCTCGAGGAAACGTAGCTCGCCACCGGGTCGCAGCACCCGCCACAGCTCGGCGAGCGCGCGCTCCTGGTCCGGCACCGAGCACAGGACGAGCGACACGACGGCGGCATCGAAGCTCGCGTCCGGGGCGGGGAGCGCGTCCGCCAGTCCCTCCACGATCTCGACGGGAACGGCCGCCCGACCTGTGGCGCGGACCGCCGCGGCGCGCAGGTAGGGCTCGGGCTCGACGGCGACGACGTGCTCAACCCGTTCCGGGTAGTGCGGGAAGTTCGCGCCACCGCCGGCACCCACTTCGATCACGCGCCCCCACAGACCGGCCAGGAGCTCCTCGCGCAGCTCCGCCAGCCCACCGCTCTCCATGGCGGGGGCGACGCGCTGGTACAGGCGCGCGAAGACGGGATGCGAGACGCTCACGATGTCTCCCGTGCCAGCCAGCGCAACGATAGGTCGGCCACACGTTCCGAGCCACGACCGCCTGGTCGTGTGACCGGGGGCGCTCCGCGGACCACCGCCGGTGGCCCTGTCACGATGGGGCGCGTGAGCCCGCGGCGGATCCTCGACCAGCTCGCGGCCGACAGAACCGACGCGGCCGAGCCCGACGCGGTCGGACGGTGACCGCCGCGGTCGACACCGACGCTCCACGGCGGGGACCCACCGGACCCGCCCGGTCACGTGGCACCGCCCGGTGACCGGCGGCGGGTCCCTCCTGCCGGGCCTCGTGGTCGGTCTGCTGGTCGCGTCCGTGCTGTCAGTGCCGTTGGCCCGCCGTCTCGGGTACGCCTCCGGCTACGTCCTGTCCGCCGCAGTCTCCGCCGGTCTGATCGCGGTCGCCCTCCAGACCCCGACGGTCCTGGCAGGCCGCAGCCTCGACTTCGCCGCCCCTTGGCTGTCGTCCATAGGCGTCCGCTTCGCGTTCCGGCTCGACGGCCTGGCGCTGGTGTTCACGCTGCTGGTGCTGGCGGTCGGCGCACTCGTCTTGGCGTACTGCCCGTCGTACGCCGCGGGCGCAGGCCTGCAACGTCCGGGGCGCTTCTACGCGGCCATGATGCTGTTCGCAGCGGGCATGGTCGGGCTGGTGCTCGCCGCCGACGGGGTGCTGCTGTACGTCTTCTGGGAGCTGACCACGGTGAGCTCCTTCGCGCTGATCGACCACCGCGGTGACACCGGTCATCGCCGCGCCGCCGACCGTGCACTTCTGATCACCGTCGTGGGCGGGCTGTGCCTGCTCGCCGCCGTGCTGCTGGCGGGCACCACCTCGGGCACCATGGACGTCGGCACCTGGGCCCGCGACCCCGCACGTCTGGGTGGCGCCCTGGGCGTCATCCTCCCACTGGTGGTCCTGGCAGCGGCGACCAAGTCGGCCCAGCTGCCCTTCCACGTGTGGCTGCCCGACGCGATGGTCGCCCCGACCCCGGTCAGTGCCTACCTGCACGCGGCGGCGATGGTCAAGGCCGGCATCTACCTGCTCGCGCGACTCGCCCCGCTGTTCGAACCGCACCCCGGCTGGCGGGCCTTGGTGGTCGCTGTCGGCCTGTCGACCGCGGTGTTCGCCGCGGCCGTGGCACTGACCCGTGACGACCTCAAGGCGCTCCTCGCCTACTCCACCGTCAGCCAGCTCGGTCTGATGGTGGCCCTGCTGGGCGTCGGGACCTTCGAGGCCGTCGCGGCCGCCCTGTTGCACGCGATCGCGCACGCCGCCTACAAGAGCAGCCTGTTCCTGGCGACGGGCGCGATCGAGCGCCGGCACGGGACCAGGGACCTCCGTCGGCTGTCGGGCCTGTCCCGCTCCATGCCGGCGATGGCCACCGCACTGGTGCTCGCCGTGGCGTCGACAGCGGGGCTGCCGCCACTGCTGGGCTACGCCAGCAAGGAGGAGGCGTTCAGCGCCCTGCTGCACGGTCACGGCCCGCTGACCATCGGCCTGCTGCTGACGGCCGCGGCCGCCGCGGCGGTGGCGCTGACGGTCGCTTACAGCCTGAGGGTCGCTGCGGTGGCGTTCGGCGGCGGACCCGTCAGCCGCCGTGAAGCACCCGGGTGGATGCTGGTCGCGACCGGCGTCCCGGCCGTGGCCGGGCTGGCCCTGGGCGTGGTGGTGAGCCGGCTGAGCGCGTCGTTGGCTGCGGCGAGTGGTGACGCCACCGGCCACGACGGCCACCTCGATCTCGGTCTCTGGCACGGAGCCACCGGGGCGTTCTGGGCGTCGCTGGCAGCGACCGGCGCCGGGGTGGTCGTGTTCGCGCTGAGCGACCTGTCGCGCCGTTGGGCTGGTGTCCTGCCCGACGGCCGTGACGCGGTGGAGGCCGTGCGGCGCTGGCTGCGGCAGCTCGGTGACGTGCTCGCGCGACCTCTGATGTCACCCGCGCCGGCGGTGCACCTCGCGGTCGTGCTGGTGGTCGCGGCCGTCGCCGTGGCGGGTGCCTGGGTCCACGAGACTCCGGTGCAGTCGGTCCCGGCGACGGACGTGTCCGGGCAGGAGACGGTCCTCGCGCTGCTGCTCACGGTGGCGTGTGTCGGTGTGGCAGGGGCGCGTGACCGGCTGGCGGCCGTGGCGGTGCTCGGGACCGCAGGGTTCCTCGTGGCGGCGCTCTACGTTCTGCACGGCGCCCCCGACCTCGTGCTCGCCCAGCTGCTGGTCGATGCGCTGCTCGTCGCGCTGATCGTGTTCGTGTTCCGCCGCATGCCGCGCGAACATCCCGAGGTGGCCCGCCCTCGCCGGATCGCGGCAGCGGCCGTCGGCGGCCTCATCGGACTCGTCGCGGGGGCCACGACGTTCGTGCTCGGCGGCGGCAGGGAGCTCTCCCCTGTGGCGGGGCACTACCTGCACGCCGCCACCGCCGGGGAGGCGGGCGGCAACGCGGTCAACGCGGTTCTCACCGACTTCCGGGCGCTGGACACCCTGGGTGAGATCACCGTCCTCGCGACCGCAGCGGTCGGGGTGGTGGCCCTGGTGGGGGCGTACGGCCGGGAGCGCGACCGGTGACCACCATCATCATGCGCATCGCCGCCCACCTCCTCACGCCGGTGATGGTGGCCCTCAGCCTGTACCTGCTCCTGCGCGGCCATTACGCGCCGGGCGGCGGCTTCAGCGCGGCGCTGGTGACCGGGCTGGCGATCGTCTTCAGGACCTTCGCGCTGGGACCCGGATCGGTCGAGCGGCTGCTGCGGACGGGTGCTGCCAACCTCATCGGCGTGGGGCTGCTGCTGGCCATCGGGACGGGGGCGGCCGGCTGGTGGTGGGGTGACGCGTTCCTGGAGGTCGGGGCCTGGCACCTGGGTGTGCCGGCGATCGGCGAGGTGGAACTGTCGTCGGCACTGCTGTTCGAGGTCGGGGTCTTCCTCACGGTCGTGGCCGTGGTCGTGGCGGTCCTGCAGGAGCTGGGGAGGGAGTGAGGTGGGCACCGCGATCGCGGTCGCAGCGCTGACCGGAGCCGGGGCGTACCTGGTGCTGCAGCGCGGGCTGGTCCGGATCGCGATCGGCTTCGCCCTGGTCCAGCACGCCGTCAACCTGCTCCTAGTTGTGTCGGGCGGGCGCGCACGACGTGGCGTGCCGGTCCTCGAGTTCGAGCGGCCGCCGGCGGATCCGGTCGGTCACGCCTTCGCCCTCACGGCCATCGTGATCGGTCTGGCGACCACCCTGCTACTGCTGGCGCTGGCGCTGCTGCGGGCACGTACGCACGCGGCGGACGACGTAGAGGACGCCCCGTGAGAGAAGCTCCGCAGGAGCGACGCGAGAGGAGCTGTCTTGGCCCACCCAAGACAGCGACGGGAGGAAGCCCGTGACCGGCTGGCTGCTGGCCCCCGTCCTCGTCCCGCTCACGGCGGCGGCGCTCGCCGCACTCGGCCGGCGGTCGCAGCTCCTGCAGCGAGGCCTGGCCGTGGCATCGGTCGCGGTGGTCGTGGCCGCAGGTGCCGCGCTGCTGACAGCCACGACGACGGGACGGATCCCGGTGACGGCTCTCGGCGGCTGGCCCAACCGGTTCGCGATCGTGTTCGCGGCCGACCCGTTGGCCGCTCTGCTCGTGACCACCACCGGCGTCGTGGCGCTCGCCGTGCTGGGCGCCGCCGTGGGCACCGCCGAGGACGGTCACCCGTTCTTCCACCCCCTGGTGCTGGTGTTCATCGCCGGTGTCTGCGGCAGCTTCCTGACCGCCGACCTGTTCAACCTCTTCGTCTTCTTCGAGGTGGCCCTGACCGCCAGCTACGTGCTGGCGACCCTGGCGGCGACGCGGCGACAGGTGCGCGCAGGAGCCGTCTACATCGCCACCAACCTGGCCGGCTCGCTGCTGCTGGTCACCGGTGTGGCGTGGACCTACGCGGCGGCGGGGACCGTCAACCTGGCGGACTTCGCCGGCGGGGCGGGGCGGCTGCCGGCCGTCGCGGGGGCGGTGCTGCTGGTGGCCTTCGGCGTGAAGGCCGCCGCGTTCCCGTTGGGGGGATGGCTGGCGGTGACGTACCCCGACCTGCCCCGCTCCATCGCGGCCCTGTTCGGCGGCCTGCTCACGACGGTCGGCGTGGTGGCCCTGTACCGGATCCTCGCGCTCGCCCTGCACGCGCGCCTGCGCACCCCCCTCCTCGCCGTCGCCACCGCCACGATCGTGGTCGGCGCGCTCGCGGCGCTCGGCCGCAGGGCCCCCGACGAGATCCTGGCCTTCCAGGTGATCGCCCAGGTCGGGTTCATGATCCTCGGGGCGGGCCTGTTCGGACCGGCCGGCCTGGCAGCCGGCGTGTTCTTCGTCGTGCAGGACATGGTCGTGAAGACCGCCGCGTTCCTCTCCCTGGGTGGGGCAAGGGACGTGACAGGCCACGACGCCGGCGCGACGCTGGAGCGGGCCCGTCCGGTGCTTGCCTTCGCGTTCTTCCTGGTCGTGCTGTCGTTCGCGGGCCTCCCGCCGACATCGGGCTTCGTCGGCAAGCTCTTGCTCATCCGTGCTGCCTTCGCCGGTGCGCAGTACGCGGTCGCGGCCCTCGCCCTGGTCGGCAGCCTGGCGACACTGGCGGCGTTGCTGCGCGCGTGGCGGATCACGTTCACCGCGCCACGCCAGGAGGCGCCCGAACCGTCCACCGGTCCAGGCCCACGGCGGATGCGGATCGCCGGGGCGGCGCCTGCCGCGACGCTGGCGGTCTTGGCGTTGGCGGTCGGCATGTTCCCGGCCGGGCTGGCCGAGCACGCGCAGCGCTCGGCCGCCTGGCTGGTTGCACCCGACCGCTACGCGGCGGCGGTGCTGGAGTGAGTGCCGCCTCGGCTCTGCGGCGCACCGGACGCGTGATCGTCCTGGTCGCCTACTACGTGCGCAACCTTGTCGCCGGCAACCTGCAGGTGGCCAGGGAGGTGATGACGCCAGAGCACCGCATCCAGCCGGCGATCGTGCGCTTCCCGCTACGCATCCGGTCGGACCTGGGGGTCGTGGTGATGGCCAACATGATCTCGTTCACACCCGGCACGCTCACGGTGGACGTCGCCGACGACCTCTCGGCGCTGTACGTGCACGGCATGCACGTCAGCTCCGCCGACGACCTGCGGGGCCACCTGCGCGCGCTCGAGGATCGGTTGCTCGGGGTGCTGCAGTGACCGCGCTTGACGTGCCGCTGGCCATCCTGGCCGCAGCCTTCCTCCTGGCCCTGCTGCGTGTCGCTGTGGGTCCCAGTCTCGCCGACCGAGCGGTCGGCACCGAGGTGTGCCTCGTCACGGTGGCGGGTGGCATCGCCCTGCTCTCGGCCCGGCTGGATGCCACCCACTTCCTCGACGCGGTCGTCGTCGCGGCGCTGCTGCAGTTCATCGCCACGGTGGCGCTCGGTCGGCTGCTGCAGCGGAAGGAAGGCGAGTGAACGCGCTGGGGGTCGTGGTGGCCACCGTCGGGGCGCTGCTGGTGCTCCTGGCCGCCGTCGGCGTGCTGCGCCTTCCGGACCTCTTCTCCCGGCTGCACGCCGCCACGAAGGCCTCCAGTCTCGGAACCGCGACGGTGCTGCTGGGCACGTCGCTGGTGGTCCCGGAGCTGGGTGTGTGGGTCAGGGCCGGGCTCGCGGTGGCGTTCCAGATGCTGACCGCCCCGGTGGCCGCTCACGTGATCGCGCGGGCCGCCTACCGCACCGGGGTGCCGCACGGGGCGGTCGTCGACGAGCTGGGCAGCTGGTCGCCCAGAGAGAGGTCGACGCGCGACGCGGCGGGACCGGGCACGTGAGCGGCCCTGCGATCGGTCGACGGTAGCCTGGCGGCGCGGCGCTGCGTCGACGTGTGCCGTGATCGCGCGAGGCGCCGGCTCGCAGGCAGGGGGACCCCATGGCTGACCGACCGCCCGGCGGAGGACCGGCTCACCGCGTCCCCGCTGCACCGCCCGGTGGCCTGCCGCCGCCGATCCATCCCGCCTGGGGAGGGCGCCCCGCCCGCCCGTTCCGCCCCCAGAACTGGGAGCCCCGCTTCGCCCGGCTCGTCTACCACCTCGCCGACGTGCACGATCAGCCGTACCTGCGCATGGTGGAGGAGACCGTCGACCGGCTGCAGGCACTGCACACGGAGCTGCACGGCCACCCGGTGAGCATCGAAGGGCACGAGCAGCTCCTGCAGCACCTCCATGGGGAGCACACGTAGCGCGGATCTCGACGGTCCGGGCTCGGGACCGGTCGGGGCGTGACCGGTCGAGGCCCGCCCCCCTCCCTTCATCCGGATCGTGCGTCCCCACGGTCACCGGTGACCAGCACCGCGCACGATC
>DASZZX010000230.1:0-5234 GCA_036260415.1 Nitriliruptorales bacterium | reverse complement strand
GTCCGCTCGAACTGGCCCATGTTCTCGGTGTTGATCCGGAAGTAGGCCTGCAGCGGGATCTCGACGTGCACGCCCGGCGGCACGTAGATGAACGAGCCGCCCGACCACACGGCGGTGTTCAGCGCGGCGAACTTGTTGTCGTTGGGCGGGATCACCGTGGCGAAGTGCTCGCGGAACAGATCCTCGTGCTCGCGCAGCCCGGCGTCGGTGTCCAGGAAGATGACCCCCTGGTCCTCGAGGTCCTCCCGCACCTTGTGGTAGACGACCTCCGACTCGTACTGAGCGGCCACCCCGGCGATCAGCCGCTGCTTCTCGGCCTCCGGGATGCCCAGCCTGTCGTAGGTGGACTTGATGTCGGCGGGCAGCTCGTCCCAGGACGCCGCCTGCTTCTCCGTTGCGCGCACGAAGTAGTAGATGTCGTCGAAGTGGATGCCCGACAGGTCTCCGCCCCAGTGCGGCATGGGCCGGCGCTGGAACGCCTGGTAGGCGCGCAGGCGCAGGTCATGCATCCAGGTGGGCTCGCTCTTGAGGAACGAGATCTCCTCGATCACCTCACGCGAGAGGCCCTTCTTCGGCTCGAAGACGTAGTTCTCCGGGTCGTGCCAGCCGAACTTGTAACGGCTGAGCTCGTCGGCGACGTCCTGCTGGCGTCGCCGGGGATCGACCGCCCCGAGCTCTGCGGCGCTCTTCGCCACGATCTGCTCCTTCGCGTCTGTCGCGTCTCTCTGGGTCGTTGGTGTCGGTCCGTGTCTCTCGGTGGTCCGGTTCCCGCCCGTGGGGTGCCGGTCACCCCTCGCAGTTGGCGGTGACGCTGCAGACACACGCGGTGGCGCCGTTCGCCAGCGTCTCGCGCCGCGAGATGCGCACGTCGCCGAGCACGCGGCGGAACATGGCCGCCTCGTGGGCGCACATCTCCGGGTGCTCGCGCGCGACGTCGTACACCGCGCAGTGCGTCTGCGTGAGCCGGTACCCGTCCGCCGTCGCCGTGACGACCGCCTCGTAGCCGGCCGCCCTCAGCGCGTCGGCCAGCTGCTCCAGCCGCTCGGCGAGGTCGTCGCCGTCCACCACGCGCCCGTACGCCTCGGTCTGGCGGTCCTGTCGCCACCGCAGGAACGAGCGGATCCCGGCCGCCCCGCGGTCGTCGACGATGAAGGCGAGAAGGTCGTCGATCATCTCCACGTACCGGTGGGGGAACAACTCGTCGCCCCGTGGTGTCAGCCGGTAGCGGGCGACTGGGCGGCCACGGTCCTGGCGCACCGTGCGCTCGGTGACCAACCCTTCCCGGCCGAGCACCGCCAGCTGCTTGCGGACCGCGACATCGGTGATGCCGAGGTCCTCCGCCAGCTCGGGGGCGCTGCGTTCGCCGTGGCTCTTCAGCAGACGGACGATGGCGGCCCGCGTGTCGCCGAGTAGGTGGACGAGCGAGCGCCGTTGCGCGTGACCCAGCTCCTCCGTCGGTGCCTCGGCCTGCGCGCGACCCGGCTCCTCCGTGGGTGCCTCGACCCGGGCCCGACCCGGCTGGTCGATCGTTGAGTCGACCTGCGCCGGACCCGGCTGGTCGAGCAGCGGCAACTCCGTCCGACCCATCACGCTTCCACCCGCCGACCACGCCACAACGTCGTGGTTTTCACAACGTTCCGGTTCAGATAGTAGGGCCCGCGGGGGCCACCCGCAACGCGCGACCGTCCGCACGGCGGACCCTCGGCGCGCCGAACGACCTGGCCGTTGAACCGCCTGCCCCGTGGGCGTAGGGTCCGGGGGTCGCTCTCCCCTTCTGGACGTCAACGCCCGAGATCGGGGGGGCGACCGGGACACGCGGTGCGCCCGGCTCGCCGGCCCCGCGCCGCGACGGTCCTGCGTCGCGACGGGCGCCGCGGTGCCCACGACCGCGGCTCGACGCGGCAGCGACGGTGGACCCGTCCCGGAGGTCCCGGGCAGGCCCGGGCGCGGACGGCGTGGCACGCCTCCGGCGACCGGCCCCCGGGACCTCTCTCGGTCCCGGGACGGTCGGATCCCGAGGTGATCTCCCCCACCAGCCACTCTGGCCGAGATCGGCCGGCAGTGCTGCTCCGGACCCAGGATCGTGCGTCGTGACGGTTACCGGCGCCCGCGAGGACGCACGATCCCGGGGAGGGCCGGCTGGGGCCCGGATCGTGCGTCGTGACGGTTACCGGCGCCCGCGAGGACGCACGATCCCGGCGACGCGCCCGCTCGGGCGATCACCGGAAGCGGCGCTCCACCTGCCGCAGCAACGCCGCCTTGGCCTTCTCCGACTCGCGGATCCGCAGCCGTGCCTCCGGGGAGCGTCCGCGAACCTCCTCGACCACGCTCACGAGGTCCTCGGGATCGAAGGGCTTGGTGATGTACGCGTCCGCCCCCGCCTGGTAGCCGCGCAGGTGGTCGTCCTCGCCCACGCGCGCGGTGAGCAGCACCACAGGGATGTCGCGCAGCCGCGCGTCGCCACGGATGCGCCGCAGCGTCTCGATCCCGTCGAGCCGCGGCATCATCAGATCGAGTAGGATGAGGTCGACCCGCTGGCGGGCGAGCAGCTCCAGCGCCTCGACGCCGTCCTCGGCGAACAGCGTGCGGTAGTCCGACAGCGCGACCTCGAGCACCCCTCGGATGCCCGGGTCGTCGTCGACGACCAGGATGTTGGTCACAGGCCCTCACGACATCGGCACACCTGACCGCGTACGGTAGCCCCCACCGAGCGCGGGCGCCCGGTCCCGGGCTTCACGGACGCAGGTCGAGTTCCCGTTCGAAGGGCAGCAGGACCAGCCGCTCCCAGGCGATCCCGAAGGCCGTTGCGGCGGTGTCCCCACGGAGCATCGCCAGCGACTGGAAGGCGGCGTCCCAGCCGAACTCGGCGACGAGGACGGTGACCGCTTCGGTGGGGTCGAGCGTGGCGAGCATCGCCCGGGTCACACCGAGCACGGCGGTGAGCCGCTGTGCCGGTCGTTCCATGGCGGTCACTCCGTGGTCGTGCGTACCACTGGAAACGAGTCGTGCCCGCCCCGGTGACGTGCTGCGGGATTTCGAGCGGTACGAGGTACCGACGCGGACGGTTGGGCGCCGCGGCGGACAGCGCAGAGTCGTGCGGCGACCGAGCACCGCTAAAGAGGCGGACACCCACGACCGACACGACAAATGGCAAGGGGCAGGCCAGCTCGGTGACGTGGACTGCGACCGCCCCGGAGAGGACCCCGTTTGACCGCCGAGGACGCGCGACGGGCGCGCAACGACGTGCCGGTGGAGGTCGCCGCCGACGTCGCGGCGCGCCGGGGAGACGTCCTACGCCGCCTGCTCGAGCGTGGGGTCCCGGCGGGGGCGCTGCGGACGCTGCTGCCAGGATGGGACGACGTCATCACGTCAGCCACAGCGGCCTGCGCGCAGCGGTCGCTCGGCCGCGTCAGCTGACCGGCTCGCGGGGGAGCCCAGCGTGCCCGGCCGCCCTTGCGGCGGGCGCCTCCGCGTGGTGGGTCCCGGGGCGCGACCGCTCGAGGACGGCGTGGCCCGCTGCGGGGTCGGTCACCACCCGGACCTGAACTGACCCGTTGACGTCGCGGGTGAGGTGCTGCACGGACGGCACCCCGGCGGGTCGCCGAGGCCACGCCTCACCCAGGTCGCCCGCCGCCGTGTGCACGTGATTTCGCCGCCGTCTCCGTCGAGGTCGGTACGGTGCCGGCGATGACGGTGCTCGCGTCCGGGCCGCGCCCGGCGACATCCCCCGTCGCGACCCGAACCGCGTGGCGCGACCCGGTCCTGGTCGGCGGCCTCGTGGCGGTGCTCGCACTGGCGGCAGCCCTGCGCACAGTGACGCTGACCGCTCACCTCCCACAACTGGTCGCGCCCGACGAGCCGACCACGGTCGAACGCGCCGCTGCCGCGCTCCGTGGGGACCTGGTCCCGCCGGCGTGGGACTGGCCGCCCACTGCCGCGTACCTGCTCGCCGGTGTGGCGCGGGTGCTGGCCGCGGTCCGACCCCAGCTGCTCGACGCCGACCACGCCGATCTGTACACGCTGGGACGGTGGGTCTCCGCGCTGGTGTCGGTCGTGGTGGTCGCGCTCACCGCGCTGCTGGCCTCCGTCGTGGTCACCGGGCACCGCGCCCGCCGGCTGGTGGTGCTGGGCGCGACCGCCACCGTGGCGGTGTCGTACCTGGCGGTGCGCAACGCCCGCATCACCCACCCCGAGCAGCTGCAGCTGGCGTTCCTGCTCGTGTCCCTCGTGCTCACCACGCGGCTGCGCAGCGGCGCGGGGAGGTGGACGCTGGCGGGCGCGGGCGTCGCGGCCGGGCTCGCCGGGGCGACCAAGTACGTCGGTCTGATCGCCGCCCTGCCGCTGGCGCTGGAGGTCGCGCGGCGCGGCGACCGCGCCGCTCGCGCACGCCGGCTGTCGCTCGCCGCCGGCGCCACCACCGCCGGCTTCCTGCTCGGCACGCTCGGGACCGCCTACCAGGTGGCGGACCTCTGGGAGGGCCTCACGGGCCAGCTCCGCCATCAGGCGGGTGGGCATCTCGGCTACGAAGCCGACCTCGGGGGCTGGTGGTTCCACCTCACCCACTCGCTGCCCGGCAACTTCGGCGTGGTCGTGACGGCGCTCGCGCTGATCGGCCTGGCGCTGGTGTTCGCCCGCCGGGCGCCACGGGCGGTGCCGCTCGCCGTCACGCTGGTACCCCTGCTCGGCCTCGCCGCGGTCACCCGCGTCCGCTTCCCGCACTACGTCCTCGTCGACGTCCCCTTGCTGGCGGTGCTGGCCTGGCTGGCACTGGACCGAACGGTGGCCTGGCTGCGGCCCCGGGCCGGACGGGTCGTGGCCGCTGCCTGCGTGGCAGTGGTGGCTGTCTCCCTCGTCCCCGCCCTCGTGGACGACGTGCGGCTCATCCGTGCCAGCCGCTCGACCGACACGCGTGAGCTCGCCCTGCGGGTCGTGGAGGAGCTGCCCGCCGAGGCGGTGGTCTGGGCCGAGGACCGCAGCCTCCCGCTGGGTGCGCCCGGGGTACGCCCCTGGAGCGGCGAGCCGACCGTGCTCGACCACGGCGGCTACCTGCTGCTGTCGTCCCACATGGAGGAGCGCTACCGCCGCCGCCCCGATCTGTACGCCGACGAGGTCGCCGTGCACGCCGCGGTCCGTGCACGGGGCGATGTGGTCGCGGTCGTGCGTCCGTCGCTCGACCTCTCTTACCGCTGGGACCTCTTGCCACGGTGGGGCCTGCGACGCGTGCCCCTGGCCGG
>DASZZX010000229.1:0-3277 GCA_036260415.1 Nitriliruptorales bacterium | reverse complement strand
CCGCCCCGTAAGGGGGTACCGCGGAAGTCGCGAAGCGCAAAGCCGCGTTCCGTAAGAGATATGACGGAAAACTGCTGCCTGCGGGATGACGACGTCACGTCGCCATTGTGGTCTGCGCCGGGCACCTCCCGTGAGCAGTTACAGGTGCTCAGAGGGTGCCCCTGACAGCGCGCAACGAGACGGAAGTGCCGCCACGCGTCGGTGGCCACGGCCAGCGTGCCGGGCAATGACGCGGCTGCCTGTTGGTACTCGTCAGTGTCCCGGCTGTGCGGACGCCTTCCTAGCGTCTAGGTAGCCGCTTCCAGGAGTCTGTGGATATCTAGGGACGCGCGAAGACACCGCGGACGAGAACGATGCGGTTTTCCTCGAGATTGCGTATCTGGTTCCGCGTCATCTCGCCGAAATCGTCCCCGAGCAAAAGATGCAGCCCCAGGGGCGGCAGACTCGCCGCGCTCCCGGCGGCGAGCCGCTGTCGGTACCCCTCGAGCGCCGCTGCCGAGACATCGAGCCAGGCCTTTTCTTCGAATCCCATCGCCGCAAGCTGCGCGCGGGCCGCGCTCGGCTCGACGAGAAAGCTCAGTTGGGGAGTCCGCGCCCACGGCACGGGGAAGTAGATCGGACTCAGCGCGCCGGCCATGACTTCCTGGAAGGCGAGCGTGCCGCCAGGGCGGAGAACGCGGCGGATCTCGCGGTAGAGCTGCTCCTTGTCCGCGACGTTCATCGTGCTGTGCTGCGTCCAGACGGCGTCGAACGCTCCGTCGCCAAACGGCGTTGTAAGCGCGTTGCCGTGCCGGAAGGTGACGCGGTCACTCAGGCCGGTGCGGGCGGTGAGCCGCTCGCCAACGCGGCAGTATTCCTCGGTCAAATCAAGGACGGTCACCTGGCAGCCGAACTCGCTCGCAAGGGTGCGGGCGGGTCCGCCCAGCCCGCCGCCAACGTCGAGGACCCGCGTTTCGGGACGCAGCCCTGCGAGCTGGGCGAGCGCCACCGTGGCCTCCTTGCCGCCGACGTGGAACTCGGTTGCCGGCGCAAGATCGTCCGAGGTGAGACGGTGGAGGTCTTTGCCAGCGGTGCGCAGGGCGGCAAGGATCTCCTGCTCAAGGTCGGCTCGGGCGTAGTGCTCGCTCACCGGCGGCACATCTGCGCTCGACGTCACGGCTCCACTGCTCATTTCCTCGGCTACGGGATCAGCCGTTGGCCGGTATTGTAGGGCGGAATTACCGGCCCTCCGCGTTGAAGTGGGGAGCGTGAGGTAGAGAGGGGTCCACCACACAGGGCAGGGGCCCCGACATCGTTGCGGCTGTTCGAAGGCTGCGACGACGAGGAGACCCCTGCATGAGCGACCGTACCGGGCTGGCCGAGGCGCTGTTGGGACTGGATGGCTTCCGGGTGCTGGAGGTGACCGAGAGCGCCGATGAACTCGTGATCGGCATCGAGACCGACGCTGCGGTTGTGGGGTGCGGCCACTGCGGCGTGCGGGCTGAATCCCATGGCCGGATGACCGTCGAGATACGGGACCTGGCCTGCTTTGGCCGCCCGTCGCGGCTGGTGTGGAACAAGCGCCGGTGGCGCTGTGCCGACGCCGACTGCGACGCCCGGACCTGGACCGAGCGGTCCTTGGACGTCGACGCCCAGGCCGTGCTCACCCGCCGGGCCGGCGCCGAAGCATGCCGCCAGGTCGGTGAGGAAGCTCGGCCCGTCGCCCGGGTGGCGGCCGAGCTGGGCGTGTGCTGGTGGACGGTGATGCACGCGGTGATCGAACACGGCACGCCCCTCGTCGACGACCCCGGCCGCATCGGCGCCGTCAGTCAACTCGGGGTGGACGAGACCTCCTTCCTGTCCGCCAACCGGTCTCACGCCACCATCTACGCCACCGGCTTGGTCGACCTGCGGGCCAAGGTGCTCATCGACATCGTCGAGGGCAACACGGCCGCTGACCTGCGGCGATGGACCAAGAACGCCGATCCGGAATGGATCGCCGGCATCAAGGTGGTGGCCACCGACCTGGCCGAGTCCTTCCGGGCCGGGCTCTCACCCAAGCTCGACCACGCCATCCGCGTCGCCGATCCGTTCCACGTCGTGAGAGTCGGCAACCGGTGTCTCGACAAGGTCCGCCGGCGGGTGCAGAACGAGACCCTTGGCCATCGCGGCCGCAAGGTCGATCCGCTCTATCGCATCCGCAAGCTGCTCCTCGCCGGCGACGAACGACTCGACGAACGCGGGCGCAACCGGATGCTGCTGGGCTTGCGCGTCGGTGATCCCCACGACGAAGTCCTTGGGGCCTGGCTGGCCAAGGAGTCGGTGCGCGAGGTGTACCTCACCGATGACGCCAAGGTCGCTGCGCTCCTCCTCGACAAGGCCATCGCCGGCTGCACCGCAGACGTCGTGGAGGAGATCCGCTCCCTCGGCAACACCCTGTCGTCGTGGCGAACCGAGATTCTCGCCCACCACACCACCGGCGCCAGCAACGGTCCCACCGAGGACCTCAACCTCTGCGTCAAACGCGTGAAGCGGTGCGGTCACGGCTTCAAGTGCTTCGAGCACTACAGGCTGCGCGTGCTTCTCCACGCCGGCGGTGTCAGTTGGCCCAGCCGTCCCCGGCCACCGCGCATCAGAACTCGCTCTCCCCACTCAAACGCGTAGGACCGCATTACGGTGGGTCTCCGCCTCCTCGGCCAGCCCTCGTGCACGCCGTACAACCACTTCCGCCCCGACAAGATCGTCTCCGGGGCCTAGACGGTGCGAGAAGAGACGCCACCATGCCTGTAGCCGCGTTCTGAGGACGGCTTGCGGATGCGTATCCCCCGGCCGCTCGGGTACGGGTGCTGGCAATGCGATCAGGTCCAGCA
Organism: Nitriliruptorales bacterium; assembly: GCA_036260415.1. Lineage (GTDB taxonomy): Bacteria > Actinomycetota > Nitriliruptoria > Nitriliruptorales > JAHWKO01 > DASZZX01. Next base: position 428 of record DASZZX010000229.1, on the reverse strand, counting down.
CGTACTGACCGGTGCCCGAAGCGACGACACCCGACCTACGAATCCAGAGTGCGCACCCCCGGTCCTGTCCAAGCCGTCGTGTGGATCGGCGTTGCCATCCTTCTCGTAACTGGCCTCATTCGTGTGGGTCTCCGTCCTCGGACACGGGTTCACGTTTCCGTTCTGAGCTGACCGCCCCGAACGACCAAGATCATCAAGGCGGAGCGATATCGAACCCCCTCGTCAAGGCCACGCCGAGAACATCCGGCACTTTCCGGTCGCCGGTCAAGGAGGGCCCCGTGGACGGGTTCTGCAGTTATCGCCTACGCCCCGAACGGCACCACTGGGGCGCGGAGGGCCCGCCCTCGCGGCGTCTTCTGGGACGCGCGTTCGGGGACACTGGGCGCCTGTGGGGGCGCACCCTTAGCCGTCGATAGTCGCGCTTTGGA
>DASZZX010000228.1:0-6212 GCA_036260415.1 Nitriliruptorales bacterium | reverse complement strand
GCAGTGCCCCAGCACGAGCAGGGTGGTGTGCGCCCCGCGCGGGACGCCCGCGCGCAACAGCCGGGATGCGCCCACCATGGCCGGTGCGAGGGCCGTTCCGGCGACCGCGACCATCGTCAGCAGCCCGGTGGTGGTTTGCAGCCACCCCGACCGGGGGTACTCCAGGCGGGCTGAGAGCGACTCCAGCAGTTGGAACATCGCGACCGCGACGATGGCCGCGACGAGGACGCGGCGGGCGGCGGTGGCCAGCGGTGACGGGAGGAGGGGGAGGCCACCACCTCAGGGCGACGATCGCGAGACCGGTCACGGGCAGGCCCACGGCGAGGTGGCTGGCGGCGTGCTCCGCCCAGTCGGGCAGGGCCGCGTCCAGCGCAGCCGCCAGCTCCCAGACGGCCACGATCACCGCCACGGTCGTCGCGACGCTCGCCGCCGGCACCCAGCGGCGGATCGGCCGGGTCTCAGCGGGGGACGGTCGATCGTCGCCGGGGTGGGGGTGGAGGGGCTGGACGTGGTGTCTCCGGCCCGGTCGCTGTGCGCATGCCGGAACCGTGCGTCCTACGGGACCGGCGCGATGTGCCAGCCGGTGTGGGCGGCGCGGGTTGTCCACACCCTGCCGGGCCTCGGTCCTTGCATCGAACGCGCGTTCGGTTACCGTTGCGCTCGTCCACAGCTCGACGGCAGCAGATGCGTGGGGATGTCGCAGCCGCCGCGTACGGTCCCCAGCTCCGACTGCACACGCAGGACACCGGCGGCAGAACCGCCCGGAACGGAGGCAACCGTGGATCGCGAGAAGGCCTTGGAGATGGCGCTGGGCCAGATCGAGAAGCAGTTCGGCAAGGGCACACTCATGAAGCTCGGTGCCGACCAGCAGGTCAAGGTCGAGGCCATCCCGACCGGGGCGCTGTCGCTCGACCTGGCGCTGGGCATCGGCGGCCTGCCACGCGGTCGGGTCGTGGAGATCTACGGGCCGGAGAGCAGCGGGAAGTCGAGCCTGGCCCTACACGTCATCGCGGAGGCGCAGAAGCTCGGCGGCATCGCGGCGTTCATCGATGCCGAGCACGCCCTCGACCCGGTCTACGCCCGCGCGATCGGGGTGGACATCGACGAGCTTCTGGTGGCACAGCCCGACACCGGTGAGCAGGCACTCGAGATCGCCGACATGCTGGTGCGTTCCGGTGCTGTGGACCTGATCGTGATCGACTCGGTGGCGGCGCTCGTCCCCCTCGCCGAGATCGAGGGCGAGATGGGCGACAGCCACGTGGGGCTCCAGGCGCGGCTGATGAGCCAGGCCCTGCGCAAGCTCACCGGCAACCTGAGCCGGTCCAAGACCTGCTGCGTCTTCATCAACCAGCTGCGCGAGAAGGTCGGCGTCCTCTTCGGCTGCATGGCGTATGACACCCGGGTCACGCTGGCGGACGGCTCGCAGGAGTCCATCGGCAAGATCGTCAACCAGAAGCTCCCGGTCGAGGTGCTGTCGTACGACCCGGAACGTGGCGAGATCGTTCCCCGCAAGGTCGTCGGGTGGTACGACAACGGCCGGACGGACGAGTTCCTCCACATCACCGTCGCCAACAGCGGACCGACCGGAGACGGGCACAACACGTTCGCCTGCACCCGCAACCACCTGGTCATGACCCCATCTGGCTGGAAGGAAGCGCAGGAGCTGGAGGTCGGTGACCGCGTCGTGAGGGCGGTACCCCACCATCTCTCCGACTTCCAGTGGGAGGTGATCCTCGGCGGCCTCATAGGTGACAGTGCTTTGTCGCAGAACCAGAACGGACTCGCGGCGAGGCTCCGCTGGGAACACGGCGCGAAGCAGGCCGCCTACGGTGATTGGAAGGCCTCGCTCTTCTCCAACCTCAACGTCTCCCGCACGACGAACCGCAAAGGGGCGGTCTTCCACGACGTGCAGCCGCTCGCAGAGCTAGCGCAGATGCGCGAGGCGGTCGACTGGGAGGGTAAGAAGCTCCTCAGCTGGGACTACCTAAAGCGCCTCACGCCTCTGTCGTTGGCCATCTGGTACATGGACGACGCCACCTTCACGGTGCGGTCCAAGGGCGTCCAGCAGCGCACACGCGGCGGGACCGGACGCGCCGAGATCTGCGTGCAGGGGCTGGAGCCGACCTCGCGGACGCGGCTGCAGCAGCACCTCCGGGACACGTGGGAGCTCGACAGCAAGCTCTTGAGCCGGGCCGGCAAAGCGGTGCTCCAGTTCCCGACCCAGGAAACCGAGAAGCTCCAGGCGCTCATCGCGCCGTCCGTGCACCCGTCGATGGAGTACAAGCTCCTGCCGCGGTATCGCGGGCAGTTCGCGGTGGAGCCGGTGCTCGGCGAGCTCCGGTACGAGCCTGCCCCGATGCCGATCACCAAGATCGAGCACCGACCGCCGCGCGCAAAGAGCACCCACCGGTTCGACATCCAGGTCGAAGGCAGCCACAACTACTTCGTCGACGGCGTGATGGTCCACAACAGCCCCGAGACCACCCCGGGTGGGCGTGCGCTGAAGTTCTACTCGTCGGTGCGGTTGGACGTCCGCCGTATCGAGTCGCTCAAGGACGGCCAGGAGTTCGTCGGCAACCGGGTGCGGGCGAAGGTCGTCAAGAACAAGTGCCTAGCGGCGGCGAGCAGGATCTTCGATCCGACGACCGGCGTGACGCGCACCATCGAGGAGATCGTGGTCCGGGGCGCCGGCAGCGACGTCTGGGCGGCGGACAAGTCCGGACGGCTCCACATCCGTCCCATCACGGGTCGGCTCGACCAGGGTGAGCAGGAGGTCATGACGCTGCGTCTGCACGATGGCCAGACCCTCGTGGCTACCCCGGACCACCGCATCCTGACCGAGCACGGCTGGCGCACCGTCGGTGAGCTCCGTGTGGGCGATCGCGTCGCTCGTCCGCGGCAGGCTGGTGGCTTCGGTGGCGTCGAGCCGGTGTCACCCGACCAGGCTCGGTCGCTCGGACTGCAGATCGGTGACGCCTCGGAGGAGCGCATCCCACCTGCCTTCTTCGCCCCTGAGGTGTCCGAGGAGGTCATCGCCAACCTGATCGACGGGTTGCTGGAGAGCGCCGGTTGGATCGGCCGCGAACAGAGCGGCGGTCTCCGCTGCGGCTTCGTCAGCACCTCCGAGCAGCTGATGTGGCAGGTGCACTGGCTGTTGCTGCGTTGGGGGATCACGTCGACCGTCGGGGCGACGCGGCCGGGGGATCACCGCAGCGACATCGCCGGCCGCCCGGTGATCGGCACGTTGCCCGGCTACCAGGTGCGTGTCAGCGGCATCGACGACGTGCGACGGTTCGCCGGCGTGATCCCGATGTGGGGACCCCGCGGGCAGGCGCTCGTCGCGGCGCTCGCTGACCCGTCCCTGGCCGGGCACCGCGGTTCGCGTGCCGTCTACCTGCCGGAAGGACGGACCGAGGAGGTCCTGGCGCACCTGCGTGGCCTCGGGATCACGGCACGACTGGCCGCGAGCATGATCGGGCTCAGCCGGCGTCACGCGGACGGTGGCTGGACGATGGTCCTGGGTCAGAAGCGGCTCCGCCGTGACCGGCTGGAGAGCCTCGCTGAGGCGCTCGACAGCGCCTACCTCCGCGGGGTGCTGGAGGAGGAGCTGTCCTACGAGCGCATCACCGCCATCACCGGTCCCGAGTGGGCGCCGACCTACGACCTCGAGGTGGAGGAGCTCCACAACTTCGTCGCGGACAGCGTGGTCGTCCATAACTGTGCGGCCCCGTTCCGCCAAGCGGAGTTCGACATCCTGTTCGGCGAAGGCATCTCCCGGGAGGGGTCGATCCTCGACGTCGGCGTGGAGACCGGGGTCGTCAAGAAGGCCGGCGCCTGGTACCAGTACGAGGGCGACCAACTCGGACAGGGTCGCGAGAACGCGCGCCAGTTCCTCAAGGAGAACGACGACATCGCGCGCGAGATCGAGAAGAAGGCAAAGGAGGCGCTCGGCATCAGCGTGCATCGGACGCCGGCCCCGCGGCCGAGCCCGACGATGACGGCGTCGGGGGCGTAGGCCGGTGACCGACCGCCCCGACGCCTCCCCGTTCGCCGACGCCGAGGCATGGCTCGCCGCGCGCGGCGTACCCCGCCAGGCCCTGGGGGTGCGGCCTGCGGAAGCCGACCCGGTTCAGCGCCTGGCACAGAGGCGGACCCAGGACCTGGCCCAGCCACGGCTGGAGGAGCAGGTTGCCGACGCGTTGCGCTACGCGCGGCGCTCGACTGCCGCCGCTCCCCGGTCCGAAGCCCGGCTGCGAGAGGCGTTGGAACGCCGCTTCCCGCCCGCGGTGGCCGCGGTGGCGCTCGAGCGGGCGCGCGCTCAGGGCATCGTCGACGACCGGGCGTTCGCGGTCGCGCTCGTCGAGGAGGCACGTCGCAGGGGCCACGCGCCGTTGCGCATCCGCACGACCCTGGAGCGCCGCGGCCTGCCCCAGGAGGTCATCGACCCGCTCGTGGCCGACGTGGAGGACACCGACCCGGAGGCAGCGGCGTTCGCGGTCGCCGCACGGCGCGTGGCCGCCCTGCGCGGCACCGACCCCGAGACCGCCTTCCGGCGCCTGGTCGCCTTCTTGGCACGCCGCGGCTACACCGAGGCGCTGTCGCGCAAGGTCGCGAGGCAGGTCGTGTTCCACGACCGGGAGGCCCAGCGCACCGCCGAGCGTTGAGACCGGCGCGCGCGGACCTCCGAGAGCCTCGCGACGCAGGCGCCCCCAGCGCCCCGTGCCGTCAGCCCGGCCGGAGACCGTCGATGATCTCGCGGGCGGTGCGCTCGCTGGCGGCGGCCACCAGGCGGTGGGGGTGTGCCGCCAAGTCCTCACCTGGTCGCATCGGGAACGGCGGCCCGGAGACGTCCACGAGCACCCCCCCTGCCTCTTGGACCAGCACCGCCCCGGCCGCCACGTCCCAGGATCGGACCCCGGCGTGCATCGCCGCCACCATGGATCCCTCGGCGACCGAGGTGAGATGCAGCGCCTCGCATCCCAGTACGCGTGGCTTGAGCGGCCGCTCGAGCACCTCCGAGCGTCCCACGCGCGACGACAGTCCCACGAGGGCGTTGCTGACCTGGGCCCGGTCCTTCCAGTCGACGTCGCGGACGTGGAGCCGGTCACTGTCGGCGAACGCGTCGGACCCGGCCACCGCCCCCCGACCGGCCACCGCCCGGTAGCGCACGTCCAGCACCGGGGCGTCCACCAGGCCCAGCACGGGCTGTCCGTGGTAGGCGAGCGCGATCGACACACACCAGCTGTGGTTGCCCTGGACGAAGTTGGTGGTGCCGTCGATGGGGTCGATCACCCAGCACCACGTCCCGCCGCGGAAGGTGGTGTCCAGTTCCTCGGAGACGACCTGGTGGTCAGGGAACCGCTCACCGACCGCGGCGGCGATGCGCTCGTCGGCGAAGACGTCGGCCCCGGTCACCAACGTGCCGTCACCCTTCAGCTCCGCCTCCTGGCGGCCGAACCGTTCGAGCAGCTGAGGACGCAGGTCGTCGGCGAGGCCTTCGGCGAAGGTGAGCGCCGCGTCGATCACGGCGAGCTCCGCGGCGCCGAGCGCCGGACGGTCGCCCAACGCCGCCTCCTCCAACGCCGTGCCCGGTCGGAGCCGTGAAGGCTAGCCTGGCGGGCCACGACCGGAGGTGCCCGTGGACACGCTGCAGGCCTGGCTGGTCGTGGGCATCCCTGCCGCGGTGCTCGCCGCCGGGCTGTTCGCCGGCCACTCGAGCGTCCGCGCCGCCTTCGGCTACCTCGTGCTCGCGGTCCTGTTCGTGTTCATGCTGATCGTGCCCGGCAGCCGCATCTCCGCCGGCGTGGTCGGGGCCATCGGGGTCCTCCTGGTCGCGGCAGGGCGTGGCGACCCCGAGGTCGAGCGCGGGTCGTTCGGGCAGGAGGTCCCGCTGCGGGTCGACGACCCGGAGATCGACGAGCCCGAGCGCGTCTGACCGGCCTGAGCCGTCGTCGGCAGCCGCCGCCAAGGCTCGGACGGTCGTCGTCGGTGCGACGACGCCGCCGATGGGTCGCCGCGCGAGCGTCGTTGGCTGGTCGCCCGCGCGCCCTCTCGCCGGCTTTCGATGGCCTTCCGATGGCCGGGCCGGCCGCGCGCCCTCGCGTCGCCTTGCGCTGGTCGGGCCGCTCCGCCCGCCCGGCAGCGACCGCCCCCGTGGCACGCCCGCCGCCGCGCACGCCGGCGGGAGCATCGCACCCCGCTGGTACCCTCGG
>DASZZX010000227.1:0-6639 GCA_036260415.1 Nitriliruptorales bacterium | reverse complement strand
GGGGTCCGCGCGCCGCGCCGCAGCGGTGGCGTGCGCGGTGATGGCCTTGCTGCCGCTGGGGACGCCGTCGGCCTCCGCGCAGGCCGTGCAGCTCGTCACCAGCTACCCGTCCGTGGATGTCGAGGCGGGCGGCAGCGTGTCGCTCGATCTGGAGGTCCGCTCGTCGACACCTCAGCGCGTCGACCTGGAGGTCGTGCAGGCTCCCGAGGGCTGGACCGCGACCCTGCGTGGCGGCGGGTTCGTCGTGCACAGCGTGTTCACCGACCCCGAGTCTCCCCCCGACCTGAGCCTGGAGGTCGTGGTGCCCGCCGACGCGGCCCAGGGCACGCACGCGCTGGTCGTGGCCGCGCGTGCGCAGGACGGCACGGCGGACCAGCTCCGCCTGGACCTGCGGGTGGCCGAGCAGGTCGCCGGCGCGGTGAGCTTCCAGACGGACTTCCCGCGGCTCAGCGGAGGGGGGGAGGACACGTTCAGCTACGAGCTGACGCTGGACAACGACGTCCCGCAGGAGATCACCTTCGCCCTGAGCACCCAGGCCCCGGAGGGTTGGCAGGTCGAGGCCACTCCCAGCCAGCAGGCTCGCGCGACCACGGTGACGGTCGAGGGCGGGGGCAGCGCGACGATCAACGTGGAGGCAACTCCGCCAGCGGACGCAGCGGCAGGCGACTACCCGATCGCCGTCGAAGCCACCGGTGGGGGGCAGAGCGCCTCGATCGAGCTGGTCGCCGAGGTCGTCGGCAGCGTGCAGCTGAGTTTGACGACCCCGTCGCAGCGGCTGAACGCCTCGGGCAGCGCGGGCGAGGCGACGCGCGTGACCCTGCTGGTCGTCAACGAGGGCAGCGCCCCCCTGGCCAACGTGTCGCTGTCGGCATCGCCACCCTCGGGGTGGGAGGTGACGTTCGACCCCGAGGCGGTCGCGTCCGTCCCGCCCGGTGAGTCGGTGGAAGTCGCGGCGTCGATCACCCCCGGCGGGGACGCGGTCGCCGGCGACTACATCGTCACGATGACCGCATCCGGGGAGGGCCGGTCGAGCGGCAGCGACATCCGTTTCACGGTGCAGACCTCGCCCCTGTGGGGGCTGTTCGGGTTGACTCTGATCCTCGCGGCGGTCGCTGGTCTGGTGTTCGTGTTCCGCCGCTACGGGCGCCGGTGACCCCATGAGCAGTGCGGTCATCGTCACCGAGGGGCTGACCAAGCGCTACGGGTCCACGCTGGCCGTGGACCACCTGGATCTACAGGTCGAACGCGGCGAGGTGTTCGGACTGCTGGGACCCAACGGCGCCGGCAAGACCACGACCGTGCTGATGCTGCTGGGCCTGTCCGAGCCGTCCGAGGGGCGCGCCACGGTGCTCGGGCTGGACCCGACCCGGCAGGCGCTGGAGGTCAAGCGGCGTGTCGGCTACCTGCCCGACAGCGTCGGCTTCTACGAGCGGTTGTCAGGCCGTCAGAACCTGGCGTTCGTCGCTCGGCTGAACGGCGTCCCCGGCGACGAGGCCGAGCGCCGGATCGGGGAGCTGCTCGAACTGGTGGGCCTGTCCGAGCCCGCCGATGAGCCCACCGGGACCTACTCGCGCGGGATGCTCCAGCGGCTGGGCATCGCCGATGCGTTGGTCAAGGACCCCGAGATCCTGGTGCTCGACGAGCCGACCATCGCCATCGATCCGCAAGGCGTCGGCGAGATCCTGCAGCTGATACGCGATCTGCGAGATGGACGGGGCGTGACCGTGCTGCTGTCGTCGCACCTGCTGTACCAGGTCCAGGAGGTGTGCGACCGGGTCGCGATCTTCGTGGCCGGCCGTCTGGTCTCCCACGGCACCGTGGAGGAGCTGTCCCGACGGCTGGTCGGCAACCGGCAGACTTTCGAGGTGGGGGTACGAGGCGACCCGGAAGTGGCGGCCCGGGAGATCCGCGCCACCCCTGGCGTGGAGACGGTCGTGCGGGAGCGAGGGCTGCTGGTGGTGGCGGCCGAGGATGACGTCCGCCCCCAGATCCTCGCCCGCCTGCAAGCAGCCGAACTGCAGGCGGTGCACCTGCGCCAGCGCGGCAGTGAGCTGGACGAGATCTACCGGCGCTACTTCGAGCGGAGCCACGGCGATGTCGGGTGAGGCCCGGACGGGTTCGACCGGAGGGCTCGCTGCCGGCGCGCCCCGCCGTCGTCCCGGCTGGGTGACGGTGGCCCGCAAGGAGTTCGCCGACCACGTCAACTCGGTCCGTCTCACGATCGTGATCGGGCTGCTCGCCCTGACCGCGATCGCGGCGGTCTACGCCGCCGCGGGGCAGATCCGCGACGTGGCCTCCGAGGCCACCGGAGATCCCTCGCTGTTCCTGCGCCTGTTCGTGCTCGAGTTCGGTGACACCGCGTTCGACTTCACGTTCTTCACGTTCGTCAGCCTCGTCGGCCCACTGCTGGGCATCGTGTTCGGCTTCGACGCGGTCAACAGCGAACGGTCCGAACGGACCCTGCCGCGGCTGGTCGCCCAGCCCATCTACCGCGACGACATCATCAACGGCAAGTTCGTGGCCGGTCTGAGCGTGATCGCGCTGGTCCTCGCGGGGCTGACCGCGGTCGTGGCCGGGGTCGGCATCGTCCGTCTGGGCATCGTCCCTACCCCGGTCGACATCGCGCGGCTCGTGAGCTGGCTGGTCCTGTCCATCGTCTACGTCGGCTTCTGGTTGGCGTTCGCGCTGCTCTGCTCGGTGCTGCTGCGCCGGGCTGCGACCTCGGCGCTGACCGCCATCGGGGTGTGGATCGTCGCCTCCCTGTTCGCCACGTTCATCGTCCAGATCGTGGCCGACACCTTCGCTCCCGTCCCCGAGCAACCCACCGCCCAGGAAGCCCTGGCCAACGTGCGGCTGCGACAGACCCTCGGACGGTTCTCTCCCGGGTTCCTGTACGAGGAAGCCGCCAGCGCGATCCTCACCCCCGAGATCCGAACGCTGGGGTTCAGCCTGTCACTCCTTGACCCGCGCGCCGTCCCCAGCCGGCTGTCCCTCCCCCAGAGCCTGTCGATCGTCTGGCCCCAGACCGTCGCGCTCGTCGCCCTGACCATCGGGGCGTTCGCCATCGCCTACGTGGTGTTCATGCGCGAGGAGATCCGTGCCTGACCGGCCACTGGACCGGGTGGTCCGCTGACCCCGGATCTGCCCCGTTGCGGTCGTGCACACACGCGGCCGGGCCGCCTACGCTGCGCTGCGTTCGTGTCGACCCGCCGTCCACGTCGGAGAGCCGGTGATCTGGCACATCGTCCGATTCGACTTCTCGAGCACGTCGGATGACACGCGCCAGAGCATCGAGGAGCAGCTCGCCGGTCTGGAGGGGATCGAGGAGGTGGCATGGCTGCGCGTCGGTCGCGACCTGTCGGATCCGGATGTCACCGGGCTCATCACGGTCTTCCGCACCGAGGAGGACCTAGACGCGTACCGCAACCACCCCGACCACGTGCCCGTCGCACAGGCCATCCGTGACGCGGGCCTCGCCACGAGCCGCGTGGATCTGCGGACCCCCGACGACGTCGCGGACCTCCCGCCGCGGTGAGGAACGAGCTACGGCGTTGGTCCGTGGCGCTCTGGCGGTGCGGTCAGCCGGTCAGGGCATCACGTAGGACGGCGAGGGACCGCGGGACCACGCGGAAGTAGGCCCACCTGCCACGCTGCTCACGTGTGAGTAGCCCCGCGTCGGCCAGCACCGACAGATGGTGGCTGACGGTGGGCTGGCTGCGTCCGCAGGCGTCGACCAGCTCGCAGGCACACACCTCGCCGCGCGCCGCGGTCGCCACCAGGCTCAGCAGCCGGAGCCGCACGGGATCGGCGAGCACCTTGAACGCCGCGGCCAGATCGGCGGCCTGATCCTCGGTGAGCGGCGCGTCCAGCACCGGCTCGCAGCAGGCCGCGATCGTCCTCACCTCCACGCGCCGCGCCCCCTCAGCGGGTGAGCGGGCCGCCGGCCGGGGTGCAGCCCACCGGGCGACGGCGGAGGGTCGCAACGGACCACCATCGGCGCTCCCCTCACGCGGAGGCGGGTGCGCAGCATCGGTTGCCCGCCCGGTCGGTCCCGTCCGCGGACGCCACCGCCGTCGGCTCGGGCTCGTCGTCGATGACCGTGTAGACCTCCCACGCCGCACCGTCGGGATCGCGGACCCAGACCTTGTCCTGCACAGCGTGACAGCACAGCTCCGCGACGCGCACATCGGTGACCAATCCGGCCTGCGACAACCGCCGGTTGGTGGCGGCGACGTCCTCGGTCGCACCGACCTCGATGCCGAGGTGGTTGAGCGACCCTCCTGGAACCGCGGCATCCTGCGTCAGCACCAACTTCAACGGTGGGTCATCCACCGCGAAGTTGGCGTACCCCTCTCGGACCTTGTGCGGCGGCCGATCCAGTAGCTGCGAATAGAAGGCGACCGCAGCATCGAGATCGGTGACGTTCATCGCCAGCTGGATCCGCGACATTCGGGCCTCCGACTTCAGATCGACGGTCGTCGATGCGTGAGGATAGTTTACCATATCGACAGTCGTCGATACTTCGGAGGATCCGGGCGCTCACCGCACGGTCACGATGGATCACGTGGTCGCCGCGGAGCGGTCTGGAGGCAGCCCGCCCTGGGTCGCGACGTCCGATCGCCCGGCCGCGCCCCCGCACCTCGGGTCGGGTCGCCCGCGAGCCGCCTCTGTAGGCTGCATGGCGGGTCCCGCGTCAGACCCGGCCGCACGAAAGTAGCCGGATGAGGCACCGCAGCATGGCGCGCGCGGACGGAGCATCCCGCCGTCGCGAACACGTCTGCGCGTCGGCTCCGTCGTCGTCGCGGCGGGCGACCCGGAGTCGACCAGGGTGAGTCTCGACGAGCTGCGCGACCTGACCGCGAGGATGCTCCGTAGGCACGTCGGCAACGAGAAGGCCGAACGGTACGTCCAGTGGCACGACGCCCCCGAGCGCGGACTGCCACTCATCGTCCTGATCGGCGGCGCCACCGGGGCGGGCAAGTCGACCGTCGCCACCCATGTGGCGAACCACCTGAGCATCACCCGGATCGTCTCCACCGACGCCATCCGCGAGGTCATGCGCAGCACGATGAGCGCACAGCTCGCGCCGAGCCTGCACGCGTCGTCGTTCGAAGCCGCCAACGCCGTCCCCGCAGTGTTCGCGCACGGCTCCATCGACCGGCTGATCATCGGGTTCCTGCACCAGGCGTCGGTCGTCGCCGTCGGTGTGCGCCAGGTCCTTCGCCGGGCGGTCGTCGAGAAGCAGGACATGATCCTGGAAGGGGTCCACCTCGTCCCCGGCACGCTCGATCTGCCGGAGGCCGAGGAAGCCCTCACCGTCCAGGTGGTCCTCGCGCTCGACGACCGTGAGACCCATCGAGCCCGCTTCGCGGGTCGCTCCAACGAGGGTGACCGACCCGAACAGCGCTACCTCGACCACTTCGACGAGATCCGCCGCATCCACGACGAGGTGGTCCGACGTGCCCGGGAGCTCAACGTCGCGACGGTGCCGTCGTCCGTGCTGGACGCCACCGTCGCCGAGGTGACGGGCCTGGCCGTCGACGCGATCGCGCGCCACGAGGACCGACAGGGGTCGCCGTAGCCGTCCTCTTGGTCGTGGATCGGACGGACACGACCTCGCGCACGGCGGGCGACCGGCCGTGGGGGCCTTGCGACCGGAGCGTCCCCCCCGAACCGGATCAGTGGGCGTCGCCCAGTGCCACCGTCGACACGACCTGACCGTCGCCGCCGAACTCCACGTTCAGCTCGATGATGTGTCCCCCACCCAGGGCGGACGGTTGCCCGGCACGACCGTCCTCGACGCGCCTTGAGATCTCGGCGTGACAGCGATCACACAGCCCCACCTGGGTCGTCGCCTCACGCCCGCAGCCGTGCCCGGTGGCACCCGACCCCCAGCAGAGACGGTCGGACGCGAACTCGCCGAAGGTCACCCGATGCTCGTCGTCGCCCACGGACAGCCTCCTCGAAGGTCGCCCGGTGTGCTGCCTTCCCGGAGCCTAGTGGCGGGAGGGTCGGCAGCCTCGCCGGAGCGGCCGGAGAAGGACCACTGGTCGCGCGGGCGAGCGGCCCGACTCGATCGGGTCAGGACCACCAGCGGCACCGTCATCCAACCGGGCCCGACCCGATCGCCGGGCCAGGCGGGAGGACGCTCGGGTCGGGATTCGCGCGCGCTGGGAGCGTGGCGGTGTGCGCGGCGGCAGTTACGCACCTCCGAGAGTGAAGTCGCCTCCCCCCCGCTGCCGACAGACAGGACGCGGGCGAACCGGTGGGAGAGGAGAGGTCATGCCCAGACTGTCCAAGGCGGCAGCCCGCCATCTGGCTGCCGAGCTGACGGAGGCGCGCCTCCGGGCGCTGCAGGTTCTCGTCGAACTGGGTTGTGCGCGGTACTCGAACACGACCGACCCGGAGGGCCGGACGGTGTGTTGGCGTCCAGCGGAGTGGCTGGCGGCCAACCGTCTGGCGCAGATCCTGGAGGGCAACGGTCGAGACGAGGTGGTCGTCATGGCGTCGGGCCGTCAGGTGCTCGCGACCGTGCGAGGGCAGCGGTCCTGACAGCCAGGTCCGCCGGCGGTCACGTGATCCGGCCGGGGTGCCCGCGGGGCGTTCGCCTGACCGTTGTGGCGTCTCGCGGCGCGGCAC
>DASZZX010000226.1:0-9444 GCA_036260415.1 Nitriliruptorales bacterium | reverse complement strand
ATGCGGAGCGGCGCACCCGCCGCTGGTAGCCGGCCGCTGCGACTGGCCGGTCGCAGCGCCTCCACACACGGCGGCCACCGTACACCCTGGAGCGTGGCTGCTGTTGTTTCCTGGGTACCGGCCGTCACCTAAGATGCCGGGCGACGTAGCACACCGAGCCGCGGCTCGGTCCGAAGACGGGCACCGAAGGGGGTGGGGCGATCCTGGCCATCCCGCGCGACCTTGTGGCGCAGATCCGACGCCTGGACGAGTACGACCTGCGCCGGCTGATGATCCTGGTGCGCGGCCTGCTGCTGCACGCCGACGGCCCTCCGCACGGCGCGGCCGAGGCCGACCGGCGCCCCGGCAAGGTGACGTACCGCCAGGAACAGGTCCGCTGCGGCAAGCAACGCTGCCGATCCTGTCCGCACGGGCCCTACTGGTACGCCTACTGGAAGGAGGATGGCCGCACCCGCTCGCGCTACATCGGCCGGCACCTGCCCGGCGATCCGCCGACCCCGGTGGTTCCCGACCTCGAGCGCAGCTGACACCGCCTCCGGCAACGTCGGGTGGTCGCCCGACGATGACCGACCGGGCACGTCGCGGGCCTACAGTGATGTCCACCCCGCGACAGGAGCACCGATGCCCGCCGACCTCGACGCGATCTTCAAGGCGTACGACGTCCGCGGCACGGTGCCGGACCAGCTCGACGCTGACGTGGCCCGCCGCATCGGGTCGGCCGCGGCCCAGGTCTTGGACGGCGACAGCATCATCGTCGGCCACGACATGCGACCCTCGTCCCCGGAGCTGGTGGCGGCCTTCGCGGAGGGTGTGACCTCGCAGGGCGTCGACGTGGTGCACGTGGGGCTGGCCTCGACGGACATGCTCTACTTCGCCAGCGGTCACCTCGACGAGCCCGGCGCCATGTTCACCGCCAGCCACAACCCCGCCAAGTACAACGGCGTGAAGCTGTGCCGGGCCGGCGCGGTGCCGGTGTCGATCGACTCGGGGCTTGCCCAGATCCGCGATCTGGTCGCCGCGGGCGACCCACAGCCGCAGGCGCAGCAGGGCAGCGAGCGCCACGCCGATGTGCTCTCCGACTACGCCGAGCACGTCCGCTCCTTCGTCGACCCCGAGGTCCTGCAGGAGCTCACGGTCGTGATCGACGCGGCCAACGGCATGGCCGGTCACGTCGTGCCCGCGGTCTTCGAGGGACTTCCCTTCCAGATCGTCCCGCTCTACTTCGAGCTCGACGGCACCTTCCCCAACCACCCGGCGGACCCGTCGGACGTGGACAACCTCGCCGACCTGCGTGCTGCCGTCCGCGAGCACGGCGCTGACGTGGGTTTCGCCTTCGACGGGGACGCCGACCGCTGCTTCGCCGTCGACGAGCACGGTGAGCCAGTGTCGCCGTCCCTGCTCGGCGCGGTCGTCGCCGATCGGGTGCTCGACAAGGAGCCGGGTGCCACGATCCTGCACAACCTGATCTGCTCGAAGGTCGTGCCGGAGACCGTGTCCGCCACGGGAGGCAAGCCGATGCGCACGCGCGTGGGCCACTCCTTCATCAAGGCGCGCATGGCCGAGACGGGCGCTGCCTACGGCTGCGAGCACTCCGGCCACTACTACTTCCGCGACAACTACCGCGCCGACTCGGGGTTGATCGCCGCGCTGTTCGTGCTCGAGGCGATGTCGGCGGCGGGGGAACCCCTGTCCGCGGTGGTCGAGCCCTACGACCGGTACGCGCAGTCGGGGGAGGTCAACTTCGAGGTCGATGACCAGGAGGACGCCCTCGACCGGGTCGCCGACGCCTTCGGCGCCCGTGGTGACACCGACTGGGCCGACGGGCTCAGCGTGGAGCTCCACGACCCCGAGGACACCTCCTGGGCCTGGTTCAACCTGCGCCCGAGCAACACCGAGCCGCTGCTACGGCTGAACGTCGAGGCGCCGGACCGTGCTGCGATGGAGCGGCTCCGCGACGAGGTTGCCCAGCTGATCCGCGGTGACTGAGGTCGCGGGGACCGCCCGCCCGGGACCGCCCCGCCCCGAGGAGGCGACCGCCTCCAAACGCGTCCACCCCGTGAGGAGGACCCCGTGCAACTCGACCAGGAGCTGCTCGACATCCTGATCTGCCCCGACTGCCACGGCGATGTCGAGCACAAGGAACGCCGCCAGCTGATCGTCTGCACCCGCTGCGGGCTGCAGTACCCGGTGCGTGACGGCATCCCGGTGATGCTGGTGGAGGAGGCCACGCGGCCGACGCGTCGCGGCTCGTGAGCGGCGCCCGGAGCGGGAGCCCGGGCCGTGAGGCCCCGATCGGCTCCCGCAGCGGCCGTCGCCCGATACCGCGCGTGGAGGAGGCGCGGCTCGCTCAGCTCGACCCCGAGGGCATGCTCGCCACGGTCGAGCACTCGTCGGAACAGTGGGCCGGGGCGCTGGAGATCGCCCGCGCCATGCCCGCGCTCGGGGTGGGACCCGGGACGGTCCGGGCGGTGGTCGTCGCCGGGATGGGGGGCTCCGGCATCGTGGCGGACATCGCCAGCGTCGCCGCGCACCGGTACGGGCGCGTCCCGGTGGTGCCCGCCAAGGGCTACGACTTGCCGGGATGGGTGGGCCCGGACTCGCTGGTTGTGCTGGTCAGCTACTCGGGTGACACCGAGGAGACACTCGCCTGTCTCGATGCGGCGGCGACCGCGGGTGCACACCGTCTCGTGGTGACCTCCGGTGGGCAGCTGGCCGGCCGCGCGGCGGAGGAGGGCATCGTCACCGCTCGCGTGCCCGGAGGAGGCCAACCGCGCGCCAACCTGCCCAACCTCGTCGTCCCGGTCCTGGTGGCGCTCGAGCGCGCGGGGTTCTTGGAGGGAGTGGAGGAACAACTGGCCGGTGTGAGCCGCCACCTCCGTCCGCTGGTCGAGCGGTGGCGTCACGGCCGCGCGGACGGCAACGACGTGACCGACCTGGCCGAGTCGCTGCACGGTCTCGTGCCGGTCTTCTACGGCAGTGTGGGCTGGCTGGCGGTGGCGGCGCTCCGGGCGAAGTCGCAGGTGAACGAGAATGCCAAGCGCCCCGCGTTCTGGCACGAGCTGCCCGAGCTCGACCACAACGAGATCGTCGGCTGGGGCGCCCTGCCGGAGGTCTGCCGGAGGTACGGCATCGTCGAGCTGCGCAGCGCCGCCGACGAGCACACGCAGGTCGCGCGACGCTTCACCGTCACCGGCGAGGTGGTGGGCGACCGCGTGGCGCTGTGGCGCTCGGCCACCTTCGACGGTCCCACGCCGTTGGCACGCTTCGCCGCGGCGGTGCTGTTCGTCGATCTCCTGTCGGTGCACCTGGCCTTCCTGGAGCAGCAGGACCCCACGCCGGTGGAGGCGATCTCGCTGCTCAAGCGTCGCCTCGCCGAGCCGCCGCCCGGGGGGGACGCACCCGGACCGTGAGGCGACGCACCGCACACGATCCACCGACGTGACGGCGAGGGCAACCCGGGCGGGTGTGCGCGCGGGCATGCTCGGCGGGTGGCTGCGCTGACGCCTGTGCTCGATCTCCTGATCCCCACGCGCTGCCCATCCTGTGGTGCGCGGGCCGCTCCTCCGTGGTGCCGGCCGTGCAGTGACCGCGTGCGGCGGCTGGCGTCGGACGGCTGCCGACGATGCGGGGACGGGGCCGCGCCACACGGCTGCTGGGAGGAGGGGGTGCACGTCGCCAGGACCGTGGTCGCGCTCCGCTACGAGGGGGTCGTGGCCGCTGCGGTGGTGGCCGGCAAGGTGCGCGGCGCGCGGACCGTGTGGCGACCGCTGGGCGAGCTGCTCGGTGCGGCGGTCCTCGCCGCCCGGCTCGAGGTCGAGGTCGTGACGTGGGTCCCCGCCGACCGCGCCCGGCTGCTCGAACGCGGTTTCGATCACGCCGCCCTCCTCGCCGAGGGTGTCGCCGCCGCGGTGCAGGCCCCACGGTGCCGTTTGCTGCAGGCGACACCCGGCCGCCCCGATCAGGCCACCCGGCCGATCGCCACGCGCCGCGCCCTGCCCGCCACCGCATTCAGGCCGACCCGCTCCTGCCGGGGGGCGCGTGTGCTGCTGGTCGACGACGTGCTGACCACGGGGGCCACCATGCGCGTCGCGGCGGCCGCATTGCGCCACGCCGGCGCCCCGCCCGTCCACGTCGCCGCGTTGGCGCGGGCGGGACAGCACCCCCTGGGAGATCCCCGATGACCCGACGGGGACCGCCACGTGTGCGGCGCCCGGGCGGCACCCCATGGCCGGCAGCGCCCGGCAGCGACAGCGTGCGCTGGCTGCGGCTGCCGGTGCGATGCGCGCCGGGAGGCTAGACTCCCGAGGTCGGGATCATGCCGACGTGGCGGTGGGGCGGCGCGAACGCAGCTGCGCCGGGGCCACTGGGGGGACGGAGGCGAGGTGGCTGACGAGCGGATCACGATCCTGATCGCCGACGACCACGAGCTCTTCCGGCGCGGCCTGCGCATGGTGCTCGAGGACGAGGCCGACATCGAGGTGGTCGGTGAGGCCGGCGACGGGGAGCAGGCCATCCAGAAGGTGTCCGAGCTGGTCCCGGACGTGGTCGTGATGGACGTGCGCATGCCCGGCGTCTCCGGGATCGAGGCGACCGCCACGATCAAGGAGGAGCTGCCGCATACCAAGATCCTCATGCTGACCATCAGCGACGAGGAGGACGACCTCTACGACGCCATCAAGGCCGGTGCCAACGGCTACCTGCTCAAGGAGATCTCGATCGACGAGATCGGCGATGCCGTCCGCTCGGTGCACGGCGGGCAGTCGCTGATCAGCCCCTCGATGGCGTCGAAACTGCTCAACGAGTTCGCCTCCATGGTCAAGAAGGAGGAGGAGAAGGAGCAGGTCCCGGCACCGCGCCTCACCCCGCGCGAGATGGAGGTCCTGCAGCACGTCGCCCAGGGCATGAACAACCGCGAGATCGCCAAGACGCTGTTCATCTCCGAGAACACGGTCAAGAACCACGTGCGCAACATCCTCGAGAAGCTCCACCTGCACTCCCGCATGGAGGCGGTCGTGTACGCGGTCCGCGAGAAGCTGCTCGAGATCAAGTAGCAAGGCGCCGCGGCTGGCGACCGGCGCGCCGTCCTGCGACACCGGCGATCTCGGCCCCTTGCCCGAGCCTGCCGGGAGGGTCGCCGAGGCCGTACCATGGACGGATCGCGCCGCGTGCTCGTTCGCCTCGGGTGACGCCCGCCCACGAGCGGGCCCGGCCGCCCACCGGCGTCGACCCCCGCCTCCACCCGACGAAGGTCACGGTCATGGTCCTGAGCAAGCTCCTCCACCTCGGCGAAGGTCGTAAGGCCAAGCAGCTCCTGCGCATCGCCGACGCGGTGCTCGCCCTCGAGGAGGACGTGGCGCAGCGCACCGACGCGGAGCTACGGGCCAACACCGACGGGTTCAGGCAGCGGCTCGCCGAGGGCGTGTCACTGGGGGACCTGCAGGTCGAGGCCTTCGCGGTGGTGCGCGAGACGGCCTGGCGCGTCCTGCGCCAGAAGCCCTTCCCCGTGCAGGTCTTCGGTGCCTGCGCCCTGCACGACGGCAACATCGCCGAGATGAAGACAGGCGAGGGCAAGACCCTCACCTCCACCATGCCGGTCTACCTCAACGCCTTGGAGGGCAAGGGCGTCCACGTCGTCACGGTCAACGACTACCTCGCCGGGCGGGACGCGGAGTGGATGGGCGCGGTCCACCGCTTCCTCGGGCTCGAGGTCGGGTTGGTCCAGCCGATGCAGGATCGCGACGCGAAGCGCAAGGCGTACGCGGCCGACATCACCTACGGCACCAACAACGAGTTCGGCTTCGACTACCTGCGCGACAACATGGCGTGGAACGTCGACCAACGGGTGCAGCGGGGCCACCGTTTCGCGTTGATCGACGAGGTCGACTCGATCCTGGTGGACGAGGCCCGCACACCGCTGATCATCTCGGGTCCAGCCGAGCAGAGCGCCCAGTGGTACCAGATCTTCGCCCGTCGGGTCGTGCCCAACCTCCAACGAGGCGAGGAGATCCGCAAGCCGGGAGGCCAGACGGAGCAGACCGGTGACTACGTCGTGGACGAGGCCAAGCGCACCGTTGCGGTGACCGAGGACGGCGTGGCCAAGGTGGAGCGCATCCTGGGCATCGACAACCTGTACGAGTCGGTGCACACCCCGCTGGTGCATCACCTGCTCAACGCGCTCAAGGCCAAGGACCTGTACAAGCGCGACGTCGAGTACCTCGTGCGCGACGGTGAGGTCAAGATCGTCGACGAGCACACCGGGCGGGTGCTGGAGGGACGACGCTACTCCGAGGGTCTGCACCAGGCGATCGAGGCCAAGGAAGGGGTGCGGATCAAGGAGGAGAACCAGACCCTCGCCACGATCACGCTGCAGAACTACTACCGCATGTACGACAAGCTGGCCGGCATGACGGGCACGGCGAAGACCGAGGAGCTGGAGTTCCAGGAGATCTACAAGCTCGGGGTCGTGGTGGTGCCCACCAACCGACCGATCATCCGCGATGACCGCGCAGACCTGATCTACAAGAGCGAGAAGGCCAAGTTCGACGCGGTCGTCGACGACATCGTGGAACGCCACGAGAAGGGTCAGCCCGTGCTGGTCGGCACGGTCTCGATCGAGAAGTCGGAGCGTCTCTCCGAGATGCTGCGGCGTCGCGGCATCCCCCACAAGGTGCTGAACGCCAAGCACCACGAGAAGGAGGCGCACATCATCGCCCAGGCGGGTCGCAAGGCTGCGGTGACGGTCGCCACCAACATGGCCGGGCGCGGGGTCGACATCATCCTGGGTGGCAACCCCGAGGAGATGGCCAAGGACGACGTGGCCCGCCTCGGCACGGACCCCGACCCCGACGAGGCCGAACGCGTGTTGCGGGAGGCGCTCGAGCGCTACGAGACTCACTGCCGCGCGGAGCGCGAGGAGGTGCTCGAGCGCGGTGGGCTGTACGTGCTCGGAACCGAACGCCACGAGTCCCGACGGATCGACAACCAGCTCCGAGGCCGGTCGGGACGGCAAGGGGACCCGGGTGAGTCGCGCTTCTACCTGTCGCTCGAGGACGACCTCATGCGGCTGTTCAACGCGGAGGCGGTCGAGCGCATCATGACCCGCCTGCGGGTCCCCGAGACCGTGCCGATCGAGCACAAGCTGGTCACACGCGCGGTCGGCAACGCCCAGCGACAGGTCGAGTCCCGCAACTTCGACATCCGCAAGAACGTCCTCAAGTACGACGACGTGATGAACAAGCAGCGCGAGGTCGTCTACGTGCAGCGACAGAAGCTGCTCGAAGGCGATCCCGAGCAGGTCGAGGACATCGCCGCCAACTTCATCGAGGAAGCCGTCCGCAACACCGTGGATCTCTACGCCCCGCAGGGCGTCTTCCCCGAGGAGTGGGACCTCGCCATGCTGCAGCACGACCTGGAGCAGGTCTACCCGGTGGGGTACGACATCGCAGGCATCGACCTCGAAGCCGTGGATCGCGAGCGGCTGGTCGACGACCTCATCGGCGAAGCCTTCCGCGTGTACGAGCAACGCGAGCAGGAGGTCGGCTCCGAGGTGATGCGCGAGCTCGAGCGCCGCATCATCCTGTCGATCGTCGACCGCAGGTGGCGCGAGCACCTGTACGAGATGGACGCTCTGCGCGACGGGATCGGGCTGCGCGCGGTCGGACAGCGCGACCCGCTGACCGAGTACCAGCGCGAGGCGTACGACGGCTTCGTGGCAATGATGCACGCCATCCGCCAGGAGGCGGCCACCTACTTCTTCCACGTGCCCATCAAGCCCGAGGAGGCCGCGGCCGCGCCCGCCCGGGTGGAGCAGCCGGCGGTGGCCGGTCCAGCCGACGAGCCGGGGCGCGACGCGCCCGCGCACCCGTCCGCAGCAGCTGCGAGCAGCGACCACGAGACCGTCGGTGCCCCCTCGGGCAACGGTCAGGCCGAGACCGAGGCAGCCGCCGACGCTGCCGGGGTGAAGCTCCCGGAGCTTCCGTCGGAGGAGTCGGAGGCAGACCTGACCTACGTCTCCTCGACCAGCTCGTCACCGCGGGCGCACACCCCCGCCGGGGGTGCCCAGCCCACGGCACGGGACGGGGCGGCCGAGCCCGCCGGCAGGGGACCCACCGTCCGCCAGCTGCAGGTGGGCGGACAGCGGACCGTGGCCGAGAAGGTGGGCCGTAACGATCCCTGCCCCTGCGGTTCGGGCAAGAAGTTCAAGCGGTGTCACGGGGCCTGAGCCGCGACGTGCCCGAGGCTGGCGCCCCGACGTCGGCGGCGGTCCAGCGGGGTCAGCGACGTCCGGCGGGGACGGCCGGTGCGCGGGTCCACGCCTCCGCCGGCGCTGGCGCCGGCGGCCGAGGACAGGTGGCAGCTGCTGGGTGTCCGTCTTCGGGGCGGGCGATCTCGACCACACGCCAAAGGTGGCGGTGGCGCTCGACGCGGACCGCCAGGACCCCCACCCGCTCGCCTCGTCGCACGACCACCGCCGCGTCGCACACGTCCGGTGACGGGTTCGTGGTGCGCACCGAGAGGACGGCGTCCAGCGCCGGTCCCGGACCGGCCCGACGGACGGACGCGGCGAGCCGCGCGCGCAGCGCTGGGGCGAGGAGCGGGGCGATCTGATCCAGAGGCCGACGCCCCGCCTCGATCTCGAGGAAGGCGAACGCGACCGCCCGCACCAGCCTCTCCGCACGGGGACCGTCCACCGGTTCGGGGCGTGACGCCGCGGGGCGGCGCGTGTGCACGTTCGGCTGCTCGCGGACGCTACGGCTCACGGGGCGGCTCCTGGGGGGACGTGGCTGAGGTGGGGTCACCGGTGGGGGGAGGGCTGGCGGCCGGCAGCCACCCAGCGACCACCAGTTCCCCCAGGTGTTCACGCAGCCAGACGGTGTGCTGGCGCGGCTGGTCCTCTCCGGGCGCGGTGGCGTGCACCGTGGCCCGCAGTGGCCAGCCCGGACTGGCCTCCAGCGCGGCGACCTGCGTGACCGTGTAGCCGGCACCGGCCAACGCGACGCCGGCGTCGGCCATCCGGTCGGGCTCGTCGACCGGCGTCCACCGCGGCGGATCCGCCTCGAGCGACGGCGGCAGCAGCCACCACGGGTTGCCGGCGGGGCGGGCACCCGCGCTGTCGAGCCGCACCGGTACGGCCAGGCGGACCACCCGTGCTGCCCCATAGCGGCCGTCCTCCACGTCGAGCAGGACCGCGACCAGCGTGACCACCGCTGCCCCCGGCCCCGGGTGGTCCACCGACTCCACCGCGAGGTGCTCCACGTAGGCGCCGGTGGGCGGCCCGTCGAGACCCAGCGGCAGCTCGCTGCCGACGTCACCCAGCCACGCGCGGGCGACCAGGAACGCGGTCGCGGCGGCGTCGGACGGACCAGGCGCGGCGCGGGCGCCGAAGCGCTGCACCTGCGCGGGGGACGGCTCGCGCTGCCCTGCCTGCCCGGCGGACGCCGCCGC
>DASZZX010000225.1:0-12142 GCA_036260415.1 Nitriliruptorales bacterium | reverse complement strand
GGCGCGCACCCCGCTGCGGCGGCTGCCCGGTGCGGTCGGTGTGCGCCTGGCAGGCGGCCGGAGCCATCCCGCCGGACCCGGCCGACGGCAGCGCCGGCGTGTCGCGCCCACAGGCGGCGTTCCACGCCTCGGACCGCCAGGGTCGCGGTCGGCTCGTCGACGCGCTGAGGTCGGGGCCGGTCGCGCTCGACCGGGTGGCGGACGCAGCCGGCTGGCCCCAGGACCGCGAACGGGCCCGCAGGGTCGCCGACGCACTGGTCCGGGACGGCCTCGCCCGGGTCCTCGACGGCGCGCTGGTGCTGCCGGGCTGAGCTGCGTCCACCACCACGTGGGCCGCGTCGATCGGGGTGGCCACGGCAGCGCACCACGCTCGTTCGACCGCACCTCGGGGCGGCCCCACGACGTCGGACCCAAGCGCCTCCTGGTCTCCTGCGGCGCGCCCCCTGCGACCACCGCCCCGACCTGTCGCACCCCCTCTCTACGGTCGCAGCGTCGCTGAGGAGGACCAGGTGGCCGGGCGCAACCGCACCGTCGCGCGCTGCTCCAGGTGCGGTCACCAGGAGCCCCGCTGGGTCGGGCGCTGCCCGGGCTGCCACGCCTGGGGCACCCTGGAGGAGCATGTCACCGTCGCGACCTGCGCGACGTCCGCGCGTCGGTCCGCGGCGACCGTCGTGGCCACGCCGGCCCGGCCGATCGGCACGGTGCCTCTGGAAGACGCCGGACGCATCCCCACCGGGTGCGGCGAGCTGGACCGTGTGCTGGGCGGCGGGGTCGTGCCCGGGACCGTCGGGCTGCTGGGAGGCGAACCGGGGGTCGGCAAGTCCACCCTGCTGCTGCAGGCGGCCCAGGCGGTGGCCACGGCCGGGCACACCCTCCTGTACGTCTCCGGCGAGGAATCCGCCAGCCAACTGCGACTGCGAGCGGAGCGGCTGGGCGCGCTGTCACCGCGTCTGCTCGTCGCCGCCGAGTCGTCGCTGCCCGCCGTCCTCGCGCTGCTCGACACACACGCGCCCGCGGTCGTCGTCGTCGACTCGATCCAGACCATCCGCGACCCGGCGCTGGCGTCGGCGGCGGGTTCCACCGTGCAGGTGCGGGAGTGCGCAGCGGCACTGGTGCGAGCCGCGAAGTCGACCGGTCGGGCCGTGCTGCTGGTCGGGCACGTCACCAAGGACGGCGCCGTCGCCGGTCCACGCGTGCTCGAGCACATCGTCGACGTCGTGGTGGCGTTCGAGGGCGAACGACACCACGCCCTGCGGCTGTTGCGGACGGTGAAGAACCGGTTCGGTCCGGCCGGGGAGATCGGCTGCTTCGAGATGGCCGGCGATGGGCTGCGCGAGGTCGCGGACCCGTCACGGCTGTTCCTCGCCGAACAGGGCCCAACCGTGGCCGGCATCGCCGTCACCATCACCGTGGAAGGTCCGCGTCCGCTGGCCGTCGAGGTGCAGGCCCTCGCCGCCGCCTCGAACCTGGCGATGCCGCGGCGGCAGGCCAGCGGGTTGGACGCCTCGCGCGTGCCGCTGATGGTCGCGGTGCTCGACCGGCGCGCGGGTGTCCCCCTGGCCGGCCACGACCTGTTCGCCAGCGCGGTGGGAGGCATCCGACTGCGGGAACCGGCTGCTGACCTGGCCCTCTGCCTGGCCATCGCCTCGTCGCGGACCGACCGCCCGGTGCCGTGCGACACCGTGACGGTCGGAGAGGTCGGGCTGGCCGGCGAGGTCCGCATCGTCCCACAGCTGGAACGGCGGCTCGCCGAGGCGGCTCGGCTCGGTTTCGCCGCGGCGGTGGTCCCCGCGGCCTACCGTGGCGAGCGGTACGGGCTACGTCTGCACCCGGTGCGCGACGTTCGCGGGGCGGTCGCCACCGCGCTGCACCCCGATCGCGCCGTGGTCGCTACGCGCTGAACGCTATGCCGCCTTGGGTAGGCTCCTGTCGCTCACGGTGACGCGACTGGGGGAGCGGTGCAGCACGAGCGGCGGCGCGATGACGCCTACCGCGCAGTGGTGGCCAAGCTGTCGCCCGGGACGGTGCTGCGGGAGGGCGTGCAGCGCATCATCGCCAGCCACCGCGGCGCGCTGATCGTGATCGGCATGAACTCGGCGGTCGAACCGGTCATCTCCGGTGGGATCGCGGTGGACATCAAGTGCACCGCCCAGCGGCTGTCCGAGATCGCCAAGATGGACGGGGCGATCATCCTCTCCGACGACGGCGACCGCATCCTGCGCGCCAACGTGCACCTCGTCCCCAACCACAACGTCCCGACCGACGAGACGGGCACCCGCCACCGCACCGCCGAGCGGGTGGCGAAGCAGTGCAGGGTCCCGGTGATCTCCGTCAGCGAGTCGATGCGGATCGTGACGCTGTACCTCGACCACGGCAAGCTCGTGCTCGAGGAGGTCTCGTCGCTGCTGTTCCGAGCCAACCAGGCGCTGGCGACCCTCGAGCGGTACCGGGCACGGCTCGACGAGGGATCCGCGTCGTTGTCGGCGCTCGAGATCGAGGACAACGCCACCGTGCGGGACGTGGTGCAGGTGCTGCAGCGGGCCGAGATGGTGGTCCGGATCGCCGAGGAGATCGAGGAGTACATCGTCGAGCTGGGCTCGGAGGGTCGTCTGATCCAACTGCAGCTGGACGAGCTGATGGCGCAGGTGGAGGACGAGCGTGCCCTGGTCGTGCAGGACTACCTCGCGGACCGTCGTCACAAGCTCGAGTCGGTGCTCGAGGAGCTGTCCTCGCTGGACACCGAGGAGCTACTCGACCTCGAACGGATCGCCTCGGCGCTCCGGTACGAGCCCGACGAGCTCGACCGGCCGGTCGCAGCGCGTGGCTACCGTCTGATGGCCAAGATCCCGCGGCTTCCCGACCCGGTCATCGAGAAGCTGATCAAGCGCTTCCACAACCTGCAGGGCGTCATGGGCGCCAGCCTGGAGGACCTCGACGAGGTGGAAGGCGTGGGCGAGACCCGGGCGCGCTCGATCAAGGACGGGCTCGCCCGGCTGGCGGAGTCGTCCCTGCTTGAGCGGTACGTGTGAGTGGCCCACCAACGAGCGGCTGTCGCCGCCCCGCCGAGGCGGCTCCTGCAGCGCACACGCCAGCCGCCCCACATGGGCGGACGCCACCGCAGCCGCCGTTGAGGGCCACTCCGCGGCTGTGGTACCCTCGAACAGCCTGTCCGTCCAGCCACCGTGCAGATGGCCGGTGCGACGAGAACCCTGCGGCCAGGAGGGTGAGCGGGGAGCGAGCCCGCCGGGACCGCATCCACGCCCGATACCACGCGGCGACGCGCGGGACCTGGTTCCGTGCGCCTCGCCACCCTCAACCAAGGAGCTCCGATGCCCTTCTCGGTCGGCGACACGGTCATCTACCCGCACCACGGCGCCGCCATCATCGAGAAGGTCGAGACGCGGGAGCTCAAGGGGGAGAGGCGCGACTACTTCGTGCTGCGTCTCACCTACGGGGATCTCACCGTGATGATCCCGTCCGATTCTCTCGAGGAGTGCGGCGTCCGCAACGTCGTCTCGAAGAGGGAGGTCGAGAAGGTGCTCGACGTGCTTCGCCAGCCCGAGGGCAAGCAGGCCGGCAACTGGTCTCGCCGCTTCAAGGCGAACTACGAGAAGCTGCGCTCGGGTGACATCTACCAGGTCGCCGAGGTCGTCCGGAACCTCTGCACACGCGACCACGAGAAGGGGCTGTCGGCTGGCGAAAAGCGCATGCTCGCAAAGGCCAAGCAGATCCTCCTGTCCGAGCTGGCGGTCGCGATCAAGAAGGACGAGCAGAAGGCCGAGGAGCTGGTCAACCGGACCCTGGCCGAGGCGCAGGGCTGAGCCGACCGGCCCGGCGTCGCCGGGCGGTCGAGCCGCTGTGCCAGTAGCCTCGTCCGCTCATGCAGACGGATCACGCGGGGGTCGATGACGGCGCGGCGGACCCGTCGCAGGCCACCATCGGCGTTTCCCCGCGTCCCCGGCCGGGCCCGTTACCGGCCGGCTCCACCGTCGTCGAGCTCGTCCGCCTCGTGGTCGTGGTGCTCTTCACCGCCGCCGGGTACGCCGTCGCCCCCACCGTCACCGACCTGGTCACACCTGAGCTGGTCGACGCCGACCCCGATCGGGTGCGGTTGGTGACCTCGGTCCTCGGCGCGCTGGTCGGCTACGTCCTGGGCGGGATGTCCGGCCGCGGCGTCATGGGTGGGGTCGACACGGTGGAGGCCCGGCTGTACCGGGTCGAGGCCGCCGTGCTGATCGCCGGGGCGCTGGGCGCCACCGCCGCGGCCATGCTCGCCGCCGTGCTGTTCGCCCCCGTCCTGGTGCTGCCGGGAAGGGTGGTCACCGTGCCGCTGGCGGTCGTCCTCACCGCCCTCGTCGTGTACATCGGAGCCCGGCTGGGGGCCGCACGCGGCGGTGACCTCCTGCGCTACGTCGGTGCGCGCGGACGCCTGGAGATCACCAGCCCGTCGCGGGGCGCGGGGACCAAGCTGGTGGACTCGTCGGCGCTGGTCGACGGCCGTGTGGTGGACGTCGCCCGTGGCGGCTTCCTCGAGGGAACGCTGGTCGTCCCCCGGTTCGTGCTGGACGAGCTGCAGCGGCTCGCCGACACCGAGGAGCCGCGCCGGCGCAACGCCGGGCGGCGTGGCCTGGACACCCTGCGGACCCTGCAGGCCGAGCGCCTGCTCGGCGTGGAGGTCACAGACGACGACGTGCCCGAGTTCGCCGAGGTGGACGCCAAGCTCGCCGCCATGGCCAGGCAGCGGCGGGCGGCGCTCATCACGGTCGACGCCAACCTCGCGCGCGTGGCCGAGGTCAGCGGTGTGCGGGTGCTGAACCTCCACGCCCTGGCGGAGGCGTTGCGGCCGCCGGTCGTGCCCGGCGAGCGCCTGCGCCTGCTGGTCAGCCGGCCCGGCCGCGAGCCCGGCCAGGGTGTCGGCCACCTGCCGGACGGCACGATGGTCGTGATCGAACGGGCCGCAGAGCAGGTCGGGCGTGAGGTCACCGTGGAGGTCACCTCGCTCCTGCAGACACGCAACGGGCGGATGGTGTTCGCCGCCCCGGTCCAACCGGCGTGACCACTGCCGCCGTGGTCGTGGCCGCCGGGCGTGGCGAGCGCCTGGCCGCCAGCGCCGACGGACCGAAGGCGCTGATCGAGGTCGCCGGTCGCTCGATGGTCGAGCTGGCCCTGACCACCCTGCGAGCTGTGCCGACCATCCACCACATGATCGTGGTGCACCCCCCCGACGCCGAGGCGGCGTTCCGCTCGGTCGTCGGCGACGCCACCCTCGTGGCGGGAGGCGACACGCGCGGGGGCAGCGTACGGGCGGGCCTGGCCGCGCTGGTCGGAGAGGTCGACGTGGTCGCGATCCACGACGCCGCCCGACCGCTGGTCCCCCCGCGGGTCGTGGCCGAGGTGTTGCGGGCCGTCCGCGGCGACGTCATCGCAGCCGCCCCGGGCTTGCCGGTGACCGACACCCTGAAGCGGGTCGGTGATCACGGGGACGTGCTCGTCACGGTCCCCCGCCGGGACCTGTGGGCGGTCCACACACCGCAGGTCGTCCGTCGCGACGTGCTCGAGGTGGCGCTCGCGCTGGACGGCGCCGACGACGTGACCGACGACCTGGGGCTCGTCGAGGTCGTGCTCTCGACCGGGACGGTCACCGGCCGGGTCAGGCTGGTGCGGGGCGACCCGCGTGACCTCAAGATCACCTACCCCGAGGATCTGCACCTCGCGGCGGCGATCGTGCGGGGCAGCTCCCCGTGAACGTGCGGGTGGGCACGGGTGTGGACGTGCACGCGTTCAGCGACGAGCCGGGACGCCCTCTCGTCCTCGCGGGGGTGACCGTCCCGGGCGCCACAGGTCTTGCAGGGCACTCCGACGCGGACGTGGTGGTGCACGCCGTGGCGGATGCTCTGCTGGGGGCGGCGGCCCTGGGCGATCTCGGGACGCTGTTCGGGGTGGACGACCCGCGGCTGGTGGGCGCGAGCTCCGTCCGGCTGCTGAAGGACGTGATCGCACGGCTCGAGTCCGACGGCTGGCAGGTCGGCAACCTCGACGTCACCGTGGTCGCCCAGCAGCCACGACTCGCCGAGCACCGGGCCGCCATGCGTCAGCGTCTGGCCGACGCTGCGCGGGTCGCGCTCAGCGCGGTCTCCGTCAAGATCACCGGCACCGACGCCCTCGGCGCGCTCGGACGGGGCGAGGGCATCGGGGCGCATGCCGCGTGCACGATCGTGGCGCGGTCCCACCAGCGTGAGCACGGCGACCCGTAGGCTGCGCCGGACGCGTCGCGGCAGCCGGGAGGGCTGATGACCTTCAACCTCCACGACACGCTGACGCGTGAGACGGTGCCGTTCCAGCCGCGTGACGACGGCAAGGCGGCGATCTACGTCTGCGGCCCGACCGTGTACGGCGACACGCACGTCGGCCACGGCCGCTGTGCCGTCGTGTTCGACGTGCTCAACCGTTACCTGCGCTACCGCGGCTACGACGTCACGTTCGTGATGAACGTCACCGACGTGGACGACAAGATCATCGTCCGCGCCAGCGAGGAGGCGGTGGCGGCCTACCAGATCGCCGACCGCTACACGCGCGCGTGGAACCGCGCCATGGACGCGCTGGGCGTCCGCCCGCCGGACGTGCAACCGCGCGCGACCGCGCACATCGCCGAGATGCAGCAGCTGATCCAGCGTCTGATCGACCTCGACCACGCCTACGTCTCCGACGGCAACGTGCTGTTCCGGGTGCGCTCCTTCCCCGGCTACGGGAAGTTGTCGCGCCGCCGGCTGGAGGACGCGCAGCAACCGACCGACGTCGCCGGGGTCGTCAAGGAGGAGCCCACGGACTTCGCGCTGTGGAAGGCGGCCAAGCCGGGTGAACCCTCTTGGTCCTCGCCCTGGGGCGACGGACGTCCCGGCTGGCACATCGAGTGCTCCGCGATGGCCGCCCGCCACCTGGGGCACGACTTCGACATCCACGGCGGTGGCACCGACCTTGTGTTCCCGCACCACGAGAACGAGATCGCGCAGCACGAAGCCGCCCACGGGGCGCCGTTCGCGCGTTACTGGGTGCACAACGGCATGGTGCAGATGGCGGACGCCAAGATGTCCAAGAGCGTCGGCAACGTGATCGGCCTCGAGGACGCGCTCGCCCGGTGGGGACGTGGCGCGATGCGGGTGTGGTACGCCACAGCCGCGTACAGCAAGCCGCTGGCGTTCAGCGAAGACCTGCTCGACGAAGCCGCCGCCGAGTTCGACACGTTCGTGACCTTCGTGCGCAACGCACGCGCAGCGTCCGGGGGAGTGCAGCCCGACCCCGAGGTCACGCGGCGTCACGTCGCCGCGTTCGAGGAGGCGCTCGACGACGACCTCAACCTGCCGGGTGCGCTGGCGGCCCTGCACGAGACCGTCAACGAAGGCAACGCGCTCCTCCTGCGCGCGGACGCAGATGACACGCAGGCACAGGCCGCCGTGTCCGCTCTCGCCACGACGGTCGTCGATCTCGCCGACCAGGTCCTCGGACTCGGCATCGAGGCGACGCTGCGACCGGCGGAGGAACTCGCCGAGCGCTTCGCCCCGCTCGTCGACGAGCTGCTGCGCCGCCGCGACGAGGCCCGAGAGGCCCGCGACTTCGCAACCGCCGACGCCATCCGCGACCTGCTCGGCCGGGCAGGTGTCACCGTCGAGGACCGTCCCGCCGGGGTGCGCTGGCACCTCGAGCCCCGCTTCTCGCTCACCCCGCGGCCGGCACCGCAGCCCGGTCAGGAGGAGGAAGCGGGAGGGCTGGCCACCGCGCGGATCTGAGCAGGGCTGACCGGAGCGCAGTCCCGGCGCCAGTGCGGTGAAGGGTGACAGCGTCGGGAAGGCGGTGGGTCCATCGGCGCGCGGACGCCGTCATGGGCGGGAGGTCTCTGATGCAGGATCGGCCGCAGCGCCGTGCGGGCCGGCGGCGGTCCGCCCCGGCCCGGATCGTGGCAGGGGTGCACCCCGTGCGCGAGCTGCTGCGTTCGGGCGCGACTGTGGAGGAGCTGCACGTCGCGCAGCAGCGGCACCTGTCGGCTCCTGTGCAGGAGATCCTCGACCTGGCGGCGGCGGCGGGCATCGCCGTGCGGAGCGTTGGACGGGAAGCGCTCGACGATCTCACGCACGGGACCGCCCACCAAGGGCTGGTGGCGGTCGCACCGCCGTTCGCCTACCGGCAGCTCGGCGACCTGCTGGCGGCGGTCCCGCACAGCGAGGCGCCGCTGCTCGTGGCGTTGGACGGGGTGACCGACCCGCACAACCTGGGTTCGATCGCCCGCACCGCCGAGGCAGTGGGGGCGCACGGCCTGCTGGTGCCCGCCCGCCGGGCGGTCGGGGTGACGCCGGCGGCCGAGAAGGCGGCAGCCGGCGCGTTCGCCCACCTGCCGGTGGGCCGGGTCACCAACCTGGTGCGCGCCCTGGGGGAGCTGGGTGAACGGCAGGTCTGGGCGGTCGGGCTCGACGCGGACGGGGACACGCAGCTGACCGCCTGTGACCTGCTGACCGAGCCGGTCGTCGTGGTGGTCGGGGCCGAGGGGCGCGGACTGGCACGGTTGACCGCCGAGACGTGCGACCAGC
Organism: Nitriliruptorales bacterium; assembly: GCA_036260415.1. Lineage (GTDB taxonomy): Bacteria > Actinomycetota > Nitriliruptoria > Nitriliruptorales > JAHWKO01 > DASZZX01. Next base: position 3,563 of record DASZZX010000225.1, on the reverse strand, counting down.
TGGTCGCGCTGCCCATGCGCGGCCGTGTGCGGTCTCTCAACGCCTCGATCGCGGCGGCGGTGGTCCTGTACGAGGCGCGCCGGAGGCGGGAGGAGGCGGCGCCGACCGGCGCGCCTCCTGCCGGGACAACGGGCCCTGGCCGACCTGACGTCTGAACCGGCACGGCCGACCGGCGGCTCGCTACGCTGCGCGATGTCCGACTGTCCGACCGTCCGTCACCGCGCGGTCGGGTGGTCGTTCACCCTACCGAGGCGACCCTGGGGGTCGCCGCCGCGAGCGGGAGGGCACCTGGCTGTGCGTCGCGTCAGGGTGGCCGGGGACGAACGGTCCCCCGCCCCCACGTCGGCGTCCGACGACGACGAGCTGGTGGCGCGCGCCAGAAACGGCGACGAGCTGGCCCTGCGTCAGCTCCTGGAACGCTACCGGCGCTTCGCGCGCGCCAAGGCACACTCCTACTTCCTCGTCGGCGGCGACCGCGAGGACATCGTGCAGGAGGGCCTGATCGGCCTGTACAAGGCGATCCGCGACTACGTGCCTGACCATCCGTCGTCCTTCCGGTCGTTCGCCGAGCTGTGCATCACCCGCCAGATCCTGACGGCCATCAAGACCGCCACCCGCCAGAAGCACGTCCCGCTCAACAGCTACATCTCCTTCGAACGGCCCCACTCGGCCAACCGCGGGGAGGCCCGCACCATCGCCGACCTGGTCGCGGTGGAGGACGACGCGGACCCGCTGCGGATCGTGATCGCCTCCGACGAGGTGCGGCGCCTGCAGGCCGCCTTCTCCGAGCTGCTGTCCGGCCTCGAGTCGGAGGTGCTCGAGCTGTACGTGGAAGGGCGCAGCTACCAGGAGATCGCCGAGGTGCTCGGGCGTCACGTGAAGTCGGTGGACAACGCGCTGCAGCGCGTCAAGCGCAAGCTCGAGCAGCACCTGGGCGTCTGACGGTACCGTCGAGACGCCGCCCGCCGTCGTGCGGGGCGGCTCGCGACGCCAGGTCGCCAGCCGGAGGGAGTCCGTGAGCCTCGCGCACGCCGACCGTGTGCTCGTCGTCACGTTGTCCGCGGAGGTCTACACCAAGTCGGTGGGGACCCGCCGACGCTTCCGGCGCGTCCTGGTCGAGAACCTGCAGGCTGCGCTGTCGCGGTCTGGTCGCCCGGCGGGCGTCCTGCGGCTGGATTCGGGCAGGCTCGCGATCCCCACCGACGACCCCGACCGGGACGCGGACGCGGCGCGGCACGTCTTCGGCATCCAGCGCGTGGAGCGGGCCACGCCGGTGGCCTGGACGGGTCTGGCGGACCTCGCCGACGCCGTCGCGGCCAGTGCCCGCACGGCCGTGGCCGGACGCACCTTCGCGGTGCGGGTGCGCCGCCACGGCGAGCACGACTTCGGCTCGATGGACGCCGAGCGGGTGATCGGCGCCCGACTGCTGCCGTACTCGTCCGGGGTCGACCTCGACCACCCGGAGGTCACGGTGACGGTGCTGGTGGTCCAGGACCGCGCATGGGTCGTCGACCGTGCCTGGGACGGGCCGGGTGGGCTGCCCCTGGGCACCCAGGAGCCCTGCCTGTCGCTGCTCTCCGGAGGCTTCGACTCACCCGTGGCGGCGTGGCTGATCATGCGCAGGGGCAGCCCCGTCGACTTCCTCCACCTTCAGCTGCGCTGCGCCCAGACCGATCACGCCCTGGCGGTGGCGTCGCAGCTGTGGCGGACGTGGGGCACCGGCACCAGCCCGCTGGCATGGGTGATCGACTTCGCGGCGGTCGAGCGGGCCATCTCGACCGCGGTCCCCCCGACCTACCGTCAGGTCGTCCTGAAGCAGCTCATGCTGTCCGCCGCCGACCGCCTCGCCGGCGAGTTGGACGTACCGGCACTGGTGACCGGCGAGTCGGTCGGGCAGGTGTCGAGCCAGACGTTGCGCCACCTGCACGAGATCGACGCGGTGTGCTCGCGGCTCGTGCTGCGACCGCTCACCGGACTGGACAAGCACGAGATCATCGACAGGGCACGGACGATCGGCACCCAGGAGCTGTCCGCCCGCGCGGTGGAGCTGTGCGACCTGTCAGGTGGCCGGCCCGTGGCGGTCGCCGCACGCGCACCCGAGCTGCTGCGGGCGCGGACTCTCGCGTTGCAGGCCCTCGACGACGGGCCCCTGCCGCGACGCGTCGTCGCGCTGGAGCACTGGCTGCCGGGCATGGACCTCGTGCCGGTTGTGGACCGGCCCCCCGCGGGCGCCGTCCTGGTCGCCGACGGCGAGCGGATCCCCACGGAGGGGCCGGTGGTCCTCACCGGGGGGCGAGCCGTCCACCGCGCCACGCGTCTGGCGAACGGTGGCAGGGACGTGGCCGTTCAGCTGGTGACGTCCCGGGTGGCAGCGCCGGGCCCGGGACGTGCGGAGGCCGCCAGGGCGGCAGCCGGCGCGTCGTGAGGCCGGGGCAGCACGCCGCCACGTCGGGACCGGCGGACGGTCGGCACGCCTCGCACACCACCGACGTACCCTCCGACGACCCGGTGGGGACGGGAGGCGGGGTGGCGCGTGACGGTGGTGCCAGCGCGGTGGGGTCGCGGGCCGCGAAGGACGCGTTGTTCGCGGCGCTGGCGTCGGTCGCCAAGGCGCTCGGCAGCGGCCGCCGGGCCGAGATCCTTGAGCTGCTCGCGCAGGGGGAACGGTCGGTGGAGGAGGTCGCCGGTGCGATCGAGCAGTCGGTGGCCAACACCTCCCACCATCTGCGGCGGCTGGCACGGGCGGGGCTGCTGACCACCCGTCGGGAGGGCACCAGGGTCGTCTACGCGCTGGCGAACGAACGGGTCGCCGACCTATGGGCGGCGATCCGCGACGTCGCCGCCGAGCAGGTCGCCGAGGTCGACCGTCTCGCAGCCGCCTACCTGGGCCGACGCGACGACCTCGAGCCGATGACCCGTGCGGAGCTGCTGCGACGACTGCGCCGCGGTGAGGTCATCGTGTGGGACGTCCGACCCGAGCTGGAGTACGCGGCCGGGCACATCCCGGGGGCGCGCTCGGTGCCGCTGTCGCGGGTGGAGGAGGAGCTGGCGTCCGTGCCGGAGCAGGTCGAGGTCGTGGCTTACTGCCGGGGTCCGTACTGCGTCTACGCGGACGAGGCGGTGCGCCGCCTGGACGACCGTGGGATCCGCGCCCGCCGGCTCGAGGACGGTTACCCCGAGTGGCGGCGGGCCGGCCTCCCGGTCGAGCCGGGTGTCGGACTCGAACCGACGGCCAACGCTTTACAAGAGCGTCGCTCTACCAGCTGAGCTAACCCGGCGAGCGCACCGGCCCGAGAGTACCGGCCGGCTGACACCGGCTCGTGGCGGGCCGTGTCAGGCGGTGCTCCACGGCGTCGCACGGCGCATCCGCCAGCGGGTCAGCCTAGTTGCACGGGTGTGATTCGCCGGGCATGCTCGGCCCGGCGACGGAGGTCGGCACGACATGGACCATCACGACACCGGGGAGGCCCGCCGACTGGACGCGCGGGAGCGTGCCATCCTCGACTTCGAACGCGACTGGTGGCGCCACGCCGGCGCCAAGGAAGGGGCGGTCCGCGAACGGT
>DASZZX010000224.1:0-3135 GCA_036260415.1 Nitriliruptorales bacterium | reverse complement strand
ACACGACGGGCGCGGCCGCGCCCGGACGTGGCGGTGGCCGCCCCAGGCGGTCGAGGTGACACCGGCCGAAGCGGCTGACGCGCACGTCGACGTCGTGGTACTGCAGCGCCCACGGGAGCTCCACGGCCTGGCCGAGCGGTGGCTAGGCGGGCGTCGCCCCGGGCGGGACGTCCCCGCGCTCTACCTGGAGCACAACGCACCGCAGGGACGCATCAACCACCTGCGCCACCCGGCGGCGGACCGCGACGACCTGCTGGTCGTGCACGTCACCCACTTCAACGACCTGTTCTGGGACGTCGGAGGCACCCCGACGCGGGTGATCGAGCACGGCATCGTCGACCCCGGTGAGCGCTACACGGGTGAACTGCCGCGCGCCGCCGTGGCCGTGAACGAACCGGTTCGCCGCCGGCGGGTCACCGGCACCGACCTCCTCCCGAGGCTCACGGCGGTGGCGCCGGTCGACCTGTTCGGGATGCGGCTCGACGGGCTGGGGGACCTCGCCGGGGTCACGACGCACGAGGACCTGCCACAGTGGCGGCTGCACCACGAGCTGCCTCGACGGCGGGTCTACGCCCACCCTGTGCGCTGGACGTCGCTGGGGCTGTCGCTGCTCGAGGCGATGCACCTGGGGATGCCGGTCGTGGCGCTCGCCACGACCGAGGTGTCGGAGGCGGTGCCGCCCGAGGCGGGGGTGGTGTCCACCCGGTTCGGGGCGCTCGTGGAGGCGGTGCGGATGCTCGTGGCCGATCCCGAGGAGGCGCGGCGGATCGGCAAGGCGGGGCGCGCAGCCGCCCTCCAGCGGTACGGGTTGCAGCGGTTCCTCGACGACTGGGATGCGGTCCTGGGGGAGGTCGCCAGATGAGGAACGGCCGGTTGCGGGTCGCGATGGTGACCGAGCACGCCAGCCCGCTGGCCGTGCTCGGCGGCGTGGACGCCGGCGGTCAGAACGTGCACGTCGCGTCGCTGGCCACGGCCTTGGGTGCGCGGGGGGTGGAGGTGACCGTCCACACGCGTCGTGATCGGCCCGACCTGCCACGCCGGGTGACGTTCGCCCCGAACGTCGTGGTGGAGCACGTCGACGCGGGCCCGGCGACGTTCGTGCCCAAGGACGACCTGTTCCCTCACATGGACACGTTCGCCGACCACCTGCGCGCGGCGTGGGCGCTGCAACCGCCTGACGTCGTGCACTCGCACTTCTGGATGTCCGGCTACGCGGCTCTGGCGGCGACATGGACCACAGGGGTGCCGGTGGTGCACACCTTCCACGCCCTGGGGGTGGTGAAGCGCCGCCACCAGGGCGACCGGGACACCAGCCCGCCGCAGCGCCTCGGTGTGGAGGCGAGTCTGGTGCACGGCGCCGACCACATCGTGGCCACCTGCAGCGACGAGGTGTTCGAGCTGCGCCGTCTCGGCGGGGACGTGGAGGGCATCTCCGTGGTGCCGTGCGGGGTGGACCTCGACCTCTTCCGACCGGACGGTGAGGTCGCGCCGCGCCGTGCCGGCTGGCACCGGCTGGTGGTCGTCAGCCGTCTCGTCCCCCGCAAGGGCATCGACACCGTGATCCGCGCGCTGCCGCGGCTGCCCCGCACCGAGCTGGTCGTCGCGGGCGGCCCACCGCGGGCACGCCTGTCGCACGACCCTGAGGCGCGGAGGCTGCTGGCGGTCGCGCAGCAGGTCGGTGTCGCCGACCGCGTGCAGTTGCGCGGCCGGGTGGGGCGCGCCGCGGTCCCGCCGCTGCTGCGCTCCGCCGACGTGCTGGTGAGCACGCCGTGGTACGAACCGTTCGGGATCGCACCGGTGGAGGCCATGGCGACCGGGGTGCCGGTGGTGGTCAGCGCCGTGGGGGGCATGGTCGACACCGTCGTGGAAGGCGTCACGGGCGTGCACGTCCCGCCACGCGACCCGGAAGCGCTGGCCGAGGCGCTCGGGGCGCTTCTGGCCGACCCCGGGCGCCGCCACGCGCTGGGAACCGCGGGTCTTCGGCGTGCACGCGAGTGGTACAGCTGGGGACGCGTGGCCGCCTCCACGCTCGGCGCCTACCGGCACGTGCTTGCGCGTGACGCGGCGGTCACGGAGGAGGTCCTGTGAACTCACCACAGCCGCTGCTGCACGGGCACGCCCACATCCACGCGCTGGTCGCCGCTCTCGCCGACCTTGCGGACGAGGTGGACCGGGTGGAGCGGTGGGGCCGCCAGCTGGCCGCCCTGCTCCAGCCAGGGGCGCGGCTGCTGGCGTGCGGCAACGGGGGCAGCGCCGCCGAGGCGCAGCACCTCACCGCCGAGCTGGTCGGTCGGTACCGCGACGACCGACCGCCGCTCAGCGCGATCGCCCTGCACGCCGAGACCTCCAGCCTCACCGCGATCGCGAACGACTACGGCGACGAGGAGGCGTTCGCGCGGCAGGTCGCGGCGCACGGTCGGGCCGGCGACGTGCTGGTCGCGCTCAGCACGTCGGGGCGCAGCAGCAACGTGCTGGCGGCGGTGCGGCGGGCACGCGAGCTGGGACTGAGGACCTGGGCGATGACCGGCCCACCGCCCAACCCGCTGGCACGGCTCTGCGACGAGGCGATCGCGGTCGCCGCTCCCAGCACGGCCACCGTGCAGGAGGCTCACCTCGTCCTGGTGCACCTGCTGTGTGCGGCGGTCGACGTGGCACTGGGCGTCGCCCCGGCGATCGGGCGGCCGGTGGACCTCGCTCATCTGATCCCCGCGATCGACGGCGGACGCCCGTGAGCGGCCACGACCTGGGTCGCCACCCCCTCGCCGTGATCGGCGACACGCTGCTCGACCGCGACATCGAAGGCACCGTGGAACGGCTGGCACCGGACGCCCCGGTGCCCGTGGTGGACGAGGAGGCGGTCGTCAGCCGGCCAGGCGGCGCGGGACTGGCAGCGCTGCTCGCCGCCGCGGACGGCCGTGACGTGACCCTGGTCACAGCTCTGGGCGACGACGACGCGGGCGCCGAGGTGCGTGCGCTGCTGGCCACCGCGGGCGTGGACGTCGTGTCGTTACCCACCGAGGGACGTACCGCGGAGAAGGTGCGGGTGTGCGCCGGCGGCCGGCCGCTGCTGCGCCTGGACCGCGGGGGCGACCGCGGCGCGGCGATCGTCGAGGACCGCCGCGACGGTCCGGCGGT
>DASZZX010000223.1:0-5948 GCA_036260415.1 Nitriliruptorales bacterium | reverse complement strand
GACCGAGGAGGAGTACTGGTGGTGCATCGAGCAGACCCTGCGCTGGCCGGCCGGCGCGGGCACGTCCGCCGAGCCGGACGGCCGCATGACGGGCGGACCGACGTCGGCTGCCGTGGGCTCGGTCGACCCGGCCCGACCGGGTGGGCCGGTGGTCTCGCCACCAGCAGGTGGGCCCGGCCCCAACCTGCTGCTCGACGACGGCGGTGACCTCACCCACAAGGTTCACGAGGAGCATGAGGACCTGATCGCCGACATTCTCGGCGTGTCCGAGGAGACCACCACCGGCGTGCACGCCCTCCACGTTCGCCAGCGCAACGGCACCCTGCGGATGCCGGCGATCAACGTCAACGACTCGGTGACCAAGTCCAAGTTCGACAATCTGTACGGCTGCCGCGAGTCGCTGGTCGACGGCATCAAACGGGCGACCGACGTGATGATCGCCGGCAAGATCGCCGTGGTGGCCGGGTACGGCGAGGTCGGCAAGGGCTGCGCACAGGCGTTGCGGGGCCTGGGGGCGACGGTGTGGATTGTCGAGATCGACCCGATCAGCGCCCTGCAGGCTGCAATGGAGGGCTACCGGGTCGTCACCATGGACGAGGCCGCCCCCGCGGGCGACATCTTCGTCACCGCGACCGGTTGCCGGGACGTCATCACGTTCGAGCACGTGCTGCAGATGAAGGACCAGGCGATCGTCTGCAACATCGGACACTTCGACATCGAGGTGCAGGTGGCACGGCTGCGCGAGCTGCCCTGGACCAACGTCAAGCCGCAGGTGGATCTCGTCCACCTGCCCAACGGACGCTCGATCGTCCTGCTGGCAGAGGGGCGGCTGGTCAACCTGGGCTGCGCCACCGGACACCCGTCGTTCGTCATGTCGACATCGTTCACGAACCAGGTGCTCGCCCAGGTCGAGTTGTTCACCCGCCACGAGAACTACAAGAACGAGGTGTACGTGCTACCCCGGCACCTCGACGAGGAGGTCGCTCGCCTGCACCTGGACAAGCTCGGCGCCCACCTCACCCAACTCACCCCCGAACAGGCGGACTACCTGGGTGTCGCGGTCCAGGGGCCCTACAAGCGCGACGACTACCGCTACTGACAGGGCCGTCGAGGGCGCGGCCACGGCTCTGCAGGCCTGGCCGCCGCCGTGGGGGCCCGTGCCCGCACCGCGACCGGGCGGGTGCGTGCAACCCACGGCCACGGACGGGCGCGCGCGGCGACCCGGCACGGCGACGGACGGGCGCGCGCGGCGACCCGGCACGGCGACGGCCGTCACGCCAGCCGTGGGGAGGTCAGGGACCTTCGACGATGCCGGCCTGCTCGAGGATCTTGCCGCGCGCCAGGCCCAACGCGCGCTCGATCTCGCCGACCTGGTCGGGTGTGGGTGTCTCCTCGTCCTGCTCGATGGCGGAGATGCGCGAACGTTCGATCCCGACGTTGTCGGCCAGCGCCTCGCGCGTCATGTCCTTGTCCTGCCTGGCCTGGCGGACGAGTTCCCCGATGGTGGGCATGGGTTCCTCCCTCCACGCGAATGGCTCGGCGGTCGTCAGCGCACCGAGCCTGTCACGACCAGCCGTGAGCGCGACCGTCCGGACGGTCGCCGCCATCGTGTGCCTCCGGTCGCGGGGATGCTCCGACCGGCGCGCCGTCGCAGGCTCAAGGTCGCCCGTCCGCGTGACGACAACGCACCGCAGTGGTTGCCGTCGTCTACTGTTGCGCCGGGGTAGGGGCGATGGCGTGAGTCCGGCCGCGCGTCGGAGGGAGCGTTGATGATCACCGGCCTCCTCGAAGTGGAGGCGGGGCGCACGCGTACGCGTCAGCCGCGGCCGCGCCGGCAGGGGCCGATGTGGGCGCTCGCGGCGGCGGGGCGGATGCGCGCGCGTGACCAGCGGCCGCGCCGGCGGGGGCGGATGCCGGCGCTGGCCGCGGCCACACTGCTGACGGCGGCCGGGGCCGTGGCCGGCGCAGCGGCGCACTCGGCGCAGCCGGAGACCGCCACCGAAGGGGACCTGATCGCCGAACTCGTCGCGATCGAGGAGCAGGTGGCGGGGATCGCCCTCCTGCCCGACGTCAGCGTGTCGCCCGAGCGCACGTGGGGCACGGTGTCGGGCGACTTCGTCGGCGCACGGGTGCTGCTCGAGGACGTCGACGCGGACCTGCGCGCCCTGGTCGCCGCCGCCACCGTCCAGGAGACCGGGACGGCCGACGCCGTGGAGACGGTCGCCAGCGCCTACCGGACGATGCTGCAGGGGTACCGCTACCTCGCGGTGTACGAGGAGGCCGGTCTGGCCGTCGCTGCGATCCCGGCCGCGACGGAGGCGCCGCAGCCCGAGCCCGCGCAAGCAGCGGACGAACCGCGCGGGCAGGCCGAGGTGGGCATGGTGCTCCTGCTCGAGGCCCTGGCTGGCTTCCACGACGGCTACACGGTCCTGCAGGACGCCGAGGCGGCGGGGACCGAACGGACCCTCTTCCAGGCCCGCTTCAACCAGGTCCAGCAGACCGGGCAGGGGGAAGCGGACGACGTCCGCGACGCATTGTCGCTGCCCGCGACCGAACGACTGGTGCCCGCCGTGCGGTTCGAGCCGCGTTTCACCGGCGAGGAGCCCGGCCGGGTGACGCGCTACCTGTGCGTCGACTGGGACGACTATGCGGAGCAGAGGCCCGAGGGACCACACGTCGACTTGCCGCAGCCGGAGGGTGAGCTGCCGGACCTGCCGATCGCCGACTGCCCCGACCCGGACAACGGCAACGATGTCCGCCTGGTCGCACCCGGCGCCTGACGGAGGGCCGGTGGCCCGCTGGTAGCGTCGTGCGGGTGGACACGATCCCCAAACCCGACGAGCTGTTGGCGCTGCACGACGTCACCGCAGAGCTCTTCGCCACCCTGCGGGACTGGTTCGACGTGCCGGGGCGGGTCACGATCAACCTCAGGGAGGTGGACTCGGCCGTGGCGGAGCTGGGGGATCCCCAACTGATCGCCGCGATGGCGATGCGCAAGCTGCAGGCTCTTCACCTGCTCTCGACCCCGGGAGTGAGGACCAGCACCGACGTGGTGGTCGCGATCGTGCAGGACCTCGACCGCGCCCTGCTGCAAGCCCCGTCGATGCGGCTCAAGGTCGCGGCGGCGAGCGCGGACTGGGACGCGGAGCTGTTCGAGCTGACCGTGGAGCCGGACGGTGCCGACCAAGCCGGCGACGTGCCCAGCGACCCTCGGGAGGAGGACGTGGAGGCGGTGCGGTTCCGAACGCTCCACCGCAAGCTGCACGACGCCGTGCTGGCGGTGCTGCGCGCCTCGGACGGTGAGATCCGCTACCTGGTGTGAGCAGCGGGGCGACCGCTCCCGGGTCCCAGGAGGACCGAGCCGGCATGGCTAGATCGCGGCCCGACAGGTTCGGACGTCTCCGTCGCCCGCACGAGATCCGTCCGGCGTGGGCCGAATCCGACCGTTTCGTGCCGGAGCGCTTCATCCAGCCCGTGCTCGCCTACATGCGTACGGAGGCCTCCGGTGGGGTGGTCATGCTGCTGGCCGCCGTCGCCGCGGTGGCCTGGGCCAACTCACCCTATGGCGACGGCTACACGCGGCTGTGGGAGACCCCGCTGACGATCGACCTCGCCGGCGTCCTGCTCCTGGAGCACACGTTGCAGGAGTGGGTCAACGACGCGCTGATGGTCCTGTTCTTCTTCGTCATCGGTCTCGAGATCAAGCGCGAGCTGGTCACGGGCGAGCTGACGGACCGCCGCGCGGCGGCTCTGCCGATCATCGCCGCCGTCGGCGGCATGGTCGTCCCGGCGCTGATCTACCTCGCCTTCAACGCCGGGACGGAGGCCGCGCGGGGCTGGGGCATCCCGATGGCCACCGACATCGCGTTCGCGGTGGGGGTCGTCTCCCTGGTGGGAACCCGGGTCCCGATCGCCGCAAAGCTGTTCCTGCTGACGCTGGCGGTGGCGGACGACATCGGCGCCATCCTCGTCATCGCGCTGTTCTACACGGAGGATCTCGCGCTGACCTGGCTGCTCGCTGCGGTCGCCGGCCTGGCTGTCGTGGTCGGCATGCAGCGGCTGGAGGTCCGCACGACAGCTCTCTACCTGTTCGTGGGGTCGTGGGTCTGGCTGGCGCTGCTCGAGTCCGGCGTGCACGCGACCCTCGCGGGTGTCACCCTGGGTCTGCTCACGCCGACCCAGGCCTTCTACCGAGCCGACGCCCTCGCCCCCAGCGCACGCGTCCTGGTGGCGCGGATCGAGGAGTACGCGGGGGATCCGTTGCAGGACGAGGACCCGCGCACGATCGAGCGCATCAACGTCCTGCTGCGTGACATCAACCGTCTGAGCCGTGAGTCGGTCGCGCCGCTGGAGCGGCTCGAGCACAAGTTGGCTCCGTGGAGCAGCTTTCTGGTCGTCCCGGTGTTCGCGTTCGCCAACGCGGGCGTGCGCATCTCGGGCGATGCGCTGAGCGGGGCGCTGGACGACCCCGTGCTGCTCGGCGTCTTCCTCGGACTGCTCGTGGGCAAGTTCGTCGGTGTCACCGGCGCGACATGGCTCGCGATCCGCGCGGGCCTTGCTGGGCTGCCGTCACAGGCCACGTGGCGACACGTCATCGGCATGGCGATGCTCGCCGGGATCGGTTTCACCGTCGCGCTGTTCGTGACCGCATTGTCGTTCGAGCAGCCGGAGCTCACCGACAGCGCCAAGATCGGCATCTTCGCGTCCTCAATCCTGGCGGGGATGGCCGGCTTCGTGTGGCTACGAACGGCTCCTGAGCTGCTGGACGCCGCAGGGTCGGAGGAGGCCTGACCTGCGCGTGCGCCCGGGGCTGTCGCTGGCGCGGCCATGTGGGACCGTGCACGTGGTCGCTAGCCTCCGAGCGGGCGTCGACACGGCGGCCCTGGGTCGAACGGAGCTCCCATGCGCGTGCCCGTCCGTGCCCTGCCCGCCGTGCTCGCCATCGTGGTCGCAGGGGTCGGCTGCGCCCAGGCCCCGCTGGAGACGTCCGCTCCCACCCCAGCCGGTACCGCCGGCAGCGGACGGCCCACCGACTTCCTCGCCTGCCAGGTGACCGCCAGCGGGGGGGTCGACGACCGGTCGTTCAACCAGAGCGCGTTCGCGGGGCTCGAGCGCGCCGAACGCGAACTGGGCGTTGAGGTCGAGGTCAGTGAGTCGCAGACCGAGTCGGACTACCAGCACAACATCAGTGCCTCCGTCGAGCGGGGCTGCGACATCATCGTCACGGTCGGTTCCGCCCTCGAGGTGGCGACCGCGGACGCCGCGCGGGGGCACCCCGACCAGGCGTTCGCGATCGTCGACGTCGACTTCCGCGGCGCTGACGGCGAGGACGTCACCTACGACAACGTCAGGGAGTTGACGTTCGCGACCGACCAGGCCGCGTTCCTGGCCGGGTACCTGGCGGCGGGGATGAGCAAGACCCACAAGGTCGGCACGTTCGGAGGCTCGAAGATCCCGACGGTGACCCAGTTCATGGACGGCTTCCACGCCGGGGTGCAGCACCACAACCGCGAGAAGCACACGGATGTGCAGGTCCTCGGCTGGGATCCTGCCGACCCCGACTCGGGGTTGTTCTCCGGCGACCTGGAGGACAGCGACGCCGCCCGCGGCATCACCGAGGCCCTGCTGGAAGGCGGCGCGGACATCATCCTGCCGGTGGCGGGACCGGCAGGTCTGGGCGCGGCCGCGGCGGTGGAGGAGTCGGGTGAGGAGGTGTCGGCGATCTGGATCGTCACGGACGGCTGCGAGACCGCGGTGCAGTTCTGCGAGGTCTTCCTGACCAGCGTGATGAAGAACGTGGAGCACGCCGTCCTCGAAACGGTGAAGGCGACGCTCGACGGCGGCTTCGAGGGTGGGCTGTACACCGGCACGCTCGACAACGACGGCGTCGGAATCGCGCCGTTGCTCGAGTTCGTCCCTGAGCTCCTGGGGGACCTCCGCGTCGAACT